>NZ_AUNE01000031.1 GCF_000447755.1 Bacteriovorax sp. BSW11_IV
AACTTTAGTTTGTTTAGCTCTTTTCTCTGAAGACTTGTGGTTTGCCACAATTCACTCCTACGTTTAATACATTTATTTATGTTAATGCAGTTAGTAATTATATTACAGAATGTAGGTTTTAGAACATTGAGGGCAAAAAGGCAAGAGTAAAAATGAGGGCATAGCAATCTTTTTGGGCCCTGTGGCAATGCTAGACGGGCTCTAGTCTAAAAACAGAGAGTTAGGGCTGTCGCACTACGTGTTGAGCTTCTAAGTCTCTAATTGTATGATGCACTCCGAATTTAATGAACCTAATAAAGCAACAGAACTCATTCAAGGAATTAAAGATGAAAGAAATCAAAAAAATTGGTGTCGTAGGTGCCGGTCAAATGGGACGTGGAATCGCTCAAGTTGCGGCCATGAGTGCTTATGATGTTGTTGTTTATGATATTTCAGCAGAAGGTCTAGAAAAAGGAATCAACTTTATTAAAGACCAATTAAATCGTGGCGTAGATAAAGGAAAGTGGGATGCAAGCTTTGTTTCTACAACAATGGCCCGTCTTTCAACTTCAACTGATCTTAAAGGTCTATCGGACTGTGATCTTGTCGTTGAAGCTGCTACTGAAAACAAAAAAATTAAATTTGAAATCTTCAAGAATCTGGATGAGGCGATGAAGCCTGATGCAATTCTTGCGACAAATACTTCATCAATTTCTATTACAGAAATTGCCGCTGTTACAAAAAGAGCTAAGCTTGTTGCGGGAATGCACTTTATGAATCCTGTGCCTGTAATGAAGCTTGTTGAAGGGATTAGAGGTCTTGAAACTACTGATGAGACTTTTGATACAGTAGCTGCTGTTGCAGAGAAAATGGGGAAAGTTTTTGTTCGTGCAGAAGATGTTCCTGGATTTGCTGTAAACAGAATTTTAATGCCAATGATTAACGAAGCTGTTTATGCTCTGTACGAAGGTGTGGCATCTGTTGAGGATATCGATACAGCAATGAAACTTGGTACAAATCAACCAATGGGTCCACTAACTCTTGCAGACTTCATCGGTCTAGACACTTGTCTTGCGATCATGGAAGTTCTTCATGATGGATTAGGTGATACTAAATACAGACCATGTCCACTTCTTAAGAAGTATGTTCTTGCAGGAAGACTAGGTAAAAAAGTTGGAAGAGGTTTCTATGAGTATTAAGACAAATTTTGAAACACTGACTTTTGAAGTCGAGAATAATATTGGTGTCATCACTGTAAACAGACCTGAGAGTTTAAATGCTCTTAGTGAACAAGTGCACACTGAATTAAATGTACTTCTAAAAGATATTATGAAAAACAATGCCGATTACTCTGTTGCCAAAGGTTTAATCCTTACAGGTGCAGGAGATAAGGCGTTTATTGCTGGTGCTGACATTAAAGGCATGACGACAATGTCTGCTGCAGATGCTGAAAAGTTTGCAAGACTTGGCCAAGAAAACACACTTTTATTTGAATCATTAAATGTTCCAGTAATTGCTTGTGTTAACGGTTACGCTCTTGGTGGTGGATGTGAGATGGCCATGGCCTGTGACTTTATCTTCGCTTCAAAAACAGCAGTATTTGGTCAACCAGAAGTGAAGCTTGGTCTTCTTCCTGGTTTCGGTGGCTCTCAACGTCTGTCAAAACTTGTTGGTAGAAACCGCGCTAAAGAAATTATTTACTCTGGAAGAAATGTTAAAATCGATGAGGCCAAAGAGATTGGTCTTGTTGTAACAGTTTTCGAAAATAAAGAAGAGCTTCTAACTGGAGCAAAAACATATTTAACAAGAATGATGGCCAATTCTCCTCTTGCGATTTACGAATCAAAAAGAGTAATGAATGAAGGTAATGATTTAACTGTTAAAGATGGTCTCGATGTTGAGGCCCGTGCTTTTGGAAATATTTTCAACTCTCAAGATATGAAAGAGGGAACAAAAGCATTTGTAGAAAAACGCGCACCAAATTTTTTAGGGAAATAAGGGGAAAAAATGAGCCTATCTGATTATCAAGAAATTCGCGACATGGTGTCGAAGTTTGCAGACTCTGAAGTTGCACCACTGGCACACGACATTGACCACAACCAACAAATTCCTGCTTCACTTATCTCTAAGTTAGCAGAGAACGGTTTCCTTGGAAGTTATATTCCTGAGGAATTCGGTGGTGCTGGTATGGACTACACTTCATACTCACTAATCGTTGAAGAAATCTCTAGAGCATGTGCTTCTACAGGTGTTCTTGTTTCTGCCCACACTTCATTATGTGTATGGCCAGTTCTGGCCTTTGGAACAGAAGAGCAAAAGAAAAAATATCTTCCAAAACTTGCTTCTGGTGAGCTTATTGGATGTTTCTGTCTATCAGAACCAAATGCAGGTTCAGATGCTGGATCCCTTACGACTTTTGCCGAAGATAAAGGTGACCACTATGAAATTACAGGGATGAAAAACTGGATTACAAATGGTCGTGAAGCTGGACTAGCTATCGTCTTTGCTAAGACTACAAAGACTCCTAACTATAAAGGTATCTCTGCATTTATCGTTGAAACGGCTTCAGAAGGTTTCAATGTTATTAAGATTGAAGACAAGCTAGGAATTAAAGGTTCATCAACAGCACAAATTGCTCTTGATAAAATTAAGGTTCCAAAAGAGAACCTACTTGGTGGTTATGAGAAAGGATTTAGAGTGGCGATGGCAACTCTAGATGGTGGTCGTATTGGTATCGCTTCTCAGGCCCTAGGGATTGCTGAAGCAGCATTTAGATATGCAAGACAATATGTGACTGAGCGTGTTCAATTTGGTGCACCGCTTGCGAATCTTCAAGGAATTCAATTTATCCTTGCAGATATGAGTACAAAAATTGCAGCATCAAGACTTCTTATTTATGAAGCATCTAGACTAAAAGATCTTGATGAGAACTATACTAAAGCATCGGCCCAAGCGAAGCTATTTGCTGCTGAAGCGGCAATGTGGATTGCCACTAAGGCGGTTCAACTTTGTGGTGGGAACGGTTATACAAAAGAATATCCAGTTGAAAGATATTTCCGCGATGCAAAAATTACGGAAATTTATGAGGGAACTTCAGAAGTTCAACGTATCGTTATTGCAGCGCAAGAGCTAAAAGAAGTAAAATAACGCTATTGCCGATTTGGGCGCATTTTGATACGAATAAACTCTTGAATTGTTTATAAATCCTGGGACGCTTTTGGGCGTCCCTGTTTTCTATTAGAAGTAAAAAATGGGTTTGGTAAAAAAAATCTTGGAGAAGGTGAGTATGGCCAAAAAGAAAACTGCAAAAAAAGCGGTGAAGAAGACAACGAAAGCAGCAGCAAAAACTGTAGCGAAAAAAACAGCAGCAAAACCAGCTGCAAAAAAAGTCGCTAAAAAAACTGCCAAAAAAGTTGAAAAGAAAGTGGCCAAGAAAGTCGCTACTAAAAAAGTAGAGAAGAAAGTAGTTGCTAAAAAAGCACCTGCAAAAAAATCTCCTGCAAAAGTAGAGAAAAAAGCAACTGTAAAAGCACCTTCTAAGGCGGCCGCAAAAAAAGCAGCTCCAAAAAAAGTTGCAGCAAAAGTTGAACCAAAAAAAGCAGCACCTAAAAAGGAAAAGGCAGTTAAAGAAGCGAAGCCTAAAGCAGTTAAAGCTGAGAAGCCTGCGAAGGTGAAAGCTGAAAAACCAGCTAAAGTTGTTGCTCCTAAGAAAGCAAAAGCTGAACCAAAAAAGAAAGCTGAAAAAGTAACTCCAAAGAAAGCATCTAAAAAAGCAAAAGAAGATCTTTTTGATGAAGAAGATGAAGAGCTAGAGCTTGATGAAGACGATAACTTTGAGGATGAAGACTTTGGTGAAGAGGAAGTAGAAGCATCTCCACGTAAGAAATCATATGATGATGAAGACGAAGATGATGACTTTGCTGAATTTGCACAACCTGTTCAACAAAAAATGAAATTTGATGAAGAGGTAGACTTTGTTGAAGTTGAAACTCTAACAAATAAGAAGAAAAAAGAACTTGTTTCTGAGCTTAAAGAAGTAATTGCGGAAGAAGTAGTTTCTCTTGCAGAGGATTACCATATTCGTGATATTTTTGCGGCCATTAAAACAATTGATTATTTCTACAAAGATATTGATGAGTGTCTTGAAAAGATTTGTGATAACCCAGCGACTACAATGGGATATTGCCGTTACCACTATATCAAGAACTGGAAAGATATTAAGAGAAAACAACTTATTCTTCAGGAAGGTAAGTTACAACAATTCATTCAGGATCTAATTGAAAAATATCCAATGAAACAAGTTGAAACAATTCTTTCAGACCTTGAAGAAGAGAAATCATTCTACGCAGTTCTTCGTGAGCTTGATATTGAAGCAGACGAAGAAGAGTTTGACGATATGGATGAAGACTCATTTGATTCAGACGATAGTGATATCGCTTACGAAACAAAACAAACAAAGCCGTCATTTGACGATTAAAAATAAGGCCCTTTTTAGGGCCTTTTTTTTGGACCACTTCTGTAAGTATATCTCTAAGTTTATTTCAGTTACCTTTGGCATAATCCTCGCAATACATAACCAATAAGATTCTAAGCTGCTGAATTTTTTTGTTTAAAATGTTTATTAATTAGTCACTTGACTAGTTTTTGGCATTATTAGGGATTGTAGAGATTAGAAAATGAAATCAACGACCACTATAATCATTTTTACGGGAATACTTCTTTTTGCAAAATTTAGCTTTGCACAAAGTAACTATTGTCATTCAAATGATGATGGGACTTTTGATGCCTACAGCTTCGGCAAATCCTCTGCAAAAACAATTGAAAATTGGGTTTCTAAGTATGAAAAATCTGATTATCGAAGTCTTTTGGCCTTCAAAGAAGCGCAGTATTCGCTAGGTTTCTATTACCTTGAAAAAGAAACTCTCGAGAGAAAATATTGCGAAAACCTATTTGGCATTGGAAAGAGTTGGAAGGATCTTTTTAAAAGAGGAAGTGGCGTTCCCGCTAAGAATCTCTCTCAAAATGAACTTAGAATTCTAGACGAAAATGAAATTAAAAGTGTCCAATTTTTTGATCGAAAAAGAGATGATTTTCCAAATACAATTAGAGCGGCAAAAGATGGAGCGATTCCTTATGATGCCTCTGTGATTAAGAAGAATGAAGAATTAGGTAAAGTTGAAAAAAAATACCGAAGCGGTGTTGAGCTGATTGAAAAAATTAGCACTGAGTACATAGAAGAAAGTGCTGATTGGGAGAGTTTACTTTATTTAAATCTTAAAGGACGCGATCTTTGGAATGAGATTATCGATTTAAGTAGGGAAAGAAGTACTCATTCACCCGAAGAAGAGGCCAGATTCCATTATTTCAATGACCAACGCTATGTAAAGGACAGTCAAAAAAATCAAAAAATCATTTCTAAGATTGTAGATTATAAGAGGGAAGTTTTTAGTTATTTGGGTTCAACTGAACTAAAGGTAAACTACGGATTATCGAAGATATCCTCCTTTGATCCATTCTTCGTACAAGTCATTCAAGAGATTTTTACATCTTCTTTTTTGTTCTTCAAAAATGATATCCATCGAATAAAGAATAATTCATTTGAGCTTGAGTCAGTTTTAATTGAGAAAAATATTTTTCCCATTGGAGAAATTAGTAAATCTTATATTGATGTCAGTATTCTCAATGAACAGAAAAATCGCTTTTCTTATAAATCAAATCTTATTCCTCTTCTTTCGATGATTATGGCGATACCAAATTGTGAGCATATGGGACTTAGACCTGAGGTTTTTAGAACAATAATTCAGGGATTTGATCACGAACGTTATCATACTTTTACTAGTGCTCAATTTGGGGCACTCATTTTTAATAATCAAAAAAATTGTGGTGATGTTAACTATATAACGTCAAAAACGGGTCACAATGCTCTTTATTCAACAGAGTCAAAGATCTTTGATAAGTTAGTTGAAAAATACAGAGACCTCTCGGTTTTAGAATAGAGTGGTTTTTGGACCAAATCTGTTTGAACTTCTTTAATATCCAGCTTTTATTTTTTGGCATAATCCTCGCAATACATAGGCTAAGAAAGCTTAACGTATTGAATATTAAAGGAAAAAGTGTCTACTACTTAGGCGAATGTCTAGTTTTTCTATACACTTAAGGATTTTGTGATGAGGATTACATTCATAGCACAACTCTTGGCCATGGCCCTATTTTTTTCAAAGTTAAGCTTTGCTGGTTTCTTCTCGTCTCCAAAAATTGGGGCACAAAAAAACCAAGAGGGTAAATGCTTTCGTACTTATCTTAAAAGTAATGGCGGAGTTATCCATGAGATCCAAAAAAACTCACTAGAGTGGCACTACTGTGATCGTATGTTTGCGAACTCTTATGGAAAAGTTTTTGATCAGAATGTTGGCGTTCCTGCCATCGAAAATAAGGAAGATCAGATTTCACTTATTGAAGTGAATGAAGTTGAACCGGTTGCCTTCTATCCATCTATGCTTAACAATGAAGGTTCAAAGTATATCTATGCTTCGCACGATGGCGTTAGTCCCTACAGCACAAGTGATGAAAAATCTTATGGGCTAGAGAGCAATAATAAGCTCGACAATGACTATTTGAAAAATAGTAGTGATTGGGAGTCGCTAGAAGAATTGAATTTAAAAGCTAGGTCTTTGTGGCAAGATGTTGTTGTTGGTTCAATGAAAGAGACAACTTTAGAGCAAAGATTTGAGAGGGCGAGAGAACTTTACTTTAAAGGGAAGTTGCCTCGTAAGATTGATAAAGAAATTGAGTCATTTAAAAGTGAAGTCTTAGCATTTCTAAATTCAAGCGAAGTTCAAGTAAACTACGGATTAAGTCTTATTCAAAACTACCACCCGTTTTTTACTCAAATCATTTTAGAGCAATTTGCGGTCTATTATTTCAATGCAGGATATGGGATATGGCCAAAGGATATTCAGTTACAAATATCTGAGGCCTGGGTTATGGATTCAATGATTTCTCAATACGGGAAGAGTTATCTTTCTCAAAATTACAGCAACTATATTGCAGACAAGTATATTGATCAAATTCAATATTTAAAAAAGAAAGTAAATGTTCTCATGCTGTTAACTATGATGACGCCTAAGAATTGTTCCAAGTTTGGTTTAAGACCAGAACTTGCAAGAACAATGATTCAAAAATTTTATCTTGGGACTTTCGTCGGCTCAGGAATCGATAACTTTATGGCCCATATTGTGCGCAATAATATGGTTCAATGTGGAGTTGTCTTTTCCGCAATGCCAATGGGTGATTACGAGCCTTATTTTCATGCTGAAAGAGGTGAGATTAAATCTATAGTTAAAAAATATAAAGACCTCGCTCTTGATAAAAAAAATATTGTAATTGGAAAAGATGTGTTCGATTTTGGGAGAAAACAGTAATGAATAAAAAATTAAAATTAGCACTTCTGTTAAATCTTTTCATTTCGAGCTCTTTTGCCAATGAACTCGTGTGCCGTATGGATGAGAAAGGCCGATATCATGCTTTAACTGGGAAGACATATAATCCTCAAATGTTGAAAGAAGGATTAAAAGTCGTTCAACAAAAAATGAAGGAAGATTACTTTGATGTTAGTTCTATCGCTTCAGTTTTCGGTTTTTATTATATAGATGATCATTCACTTGAGGCAAAATATTGCAATAGAATGTTTAATTCTCAAGATCGCTTTAAAAATCTTTTTAATCGTGATGTCGGTGTACCTGCAAAAGAACTTGGAAATAATGAGCTATATGTTCTTGATAATTCTAAGGTTGAAAAAGTTAAATTTTTTAAAAGCTCTAATTTAAAAAATTATCAGCTCTTGGGAGTTTCTGAAGATGGAGGGCAACCATTCGATCAGTTTTATAGATCTGAATCAGACGCCTATACAAGAGAAGTTATGCGCAATTACACAAATGGTCTTGAAGGGCTAAATTCCATCGATGAAAAATTTATTTCTGATGGCGTTGATTGGGAAAGCTTTTTAGAATTAAATATTAAAGGTCAAAAGTTGTGGCAATATGTCATCGATAAAAGTCGCGAGCTAAACGATAAATTTCCTGAAGAAGAGGCCCGTTTTAATTACTTTAATCAAAAAAGATTTGTTAAAGATAAAAAAGAACATCAAAAAATTATAGAAAAAATAGTTGATTATAAAAAAGAAGTTTTCAATTTTTTAGATTCTTCTGAAATAAAGGTTAATTATGGATTAACGAAAATGTCTAATTTTGATCCATTTTTTATTCAAGTCATTATTGAATTTTTTGTTTCAACAAATATTTATACAATGTTTGATAAGAAGGCCATTTTGAAAAATAACTTCACAGTGGAATCAAAGATCATTGAAAGGAATCTCTATCCAGATCGTATTAATAAAGTCGATTATTATGATGAGGATAAATTAGAAGAAATCCAAAAGAGGTTTTACTATAAATCAAATATAATACCCATTATGTCGATGGCATTTTCTAAGAGTGGGTGCAATCATTTAGGTCTTAGACCAGAATTGTCGAGAACGATCATTCAAAGCTTTAACCCGATACTTTTTAGTAGTTTTGCGAGAGGACAATTCGAATCAATGAAGGCAAATAATGCTCTAAACTGCGGTAGTGTTGAATTTCTACAGTCTAAAAGTACTCACAGTATTGTCTATTCTAATGCATCAAAAATGTTGAAAGATATTATTGGGCGATATCGTGAATTGTCTTATTTGAAGTTTAAATATTAAGGCCCTTAAAAAGGGCCTTATTTGAAAATTAGAATGTTGTACAGGCATCCCATGTGCAATTTGCTGAACCTTCATCTCTTGTAGGGAATTCGTCTCCATACCAAGTTGATTGTCCATCATCTAGTTCCCACTCATACCATGCACCTGTAGAGTTGTTATTATCTTGTCCTTCATAAGAAGGTGCTGAAAGAGGTTTAACACATTTTGGCGCTCCCTCTTCAATAGTACAAAGTTCATAACCGCGCTCTCTTACAAATTCTGAGAAAGAGCATTCAAGAGTTGTGATATTGCAATTGTATATGGCCTTTCCTACTTGGTATACGTGAACTCCCCATTTTGAAATCATGAAGCGTTCAACTTTTAATGAATCAGCATTTTCATCTAGAAATTTGTAGTCTGTTGATTCGAAAAAAACTTGATTCTTAAGTGGTCCAACCTTAGTCACAGTTTCAAATTTAAAATCTGCGGCCATTGGTGAAGTTAACATTAGTGAAAGAAGAGCTAAAAGTTTCATCAGTATTCTCCTATAAGTCGCCAAGTAGTTCATTGGCCTTCATTGTTAGACCAATATTTTCTCTACTTGTTTTAAAATAAAAATTTGTGCCATCAAGAGTTGCTTCAACCCAATCAAATGTATAATCGTTCCAATCTTTTGTTTGAAAATATTCGTCAAAGAAAACTCCAATAGAATCAACTAATGTACTCATAAGTTTTTCTGGGTTCACTTTGTCGTCTAAGTTTGCTGATGCAAGGTAGCTCACTGGGGCCGACATTTCATCGTTAGCATCCAATAGAGAGGCCATGATTAAAATCTCTTTTGGAAATGATTGCCCATAAACTTCGAACTTTTTACTTTGATCACTCACTTCATGGGCATAAGTTGTTTCGAGAAGTTCAATAACTTCATTTTTCCATTTCTCAGGTAGATTTAGTGCAGGTACTTCGTGCTCTAGACGCGATAACATAGACTTCCTTCTAAAAATTGTGTTGCGCACTCTTATCATCATTGAATTGTTTAATCAACTTATCGAAATTACGCTATTTTAGCGCTCTCTTTGTGACGCACCTAAACTTCAAAAAGGTGTAAGATAAAACTATACTCCTGAGTAAAAAAGTGAGGTTTACATGAGCGTTTATATTCTTTCTGGAGCACGTACTCCAAGTGGTTCTTTTCTAGGTTCTCTATCGTCAGTTCCTGCTCCAAAGCTAGGATCTGTAGCTATTAAAGGTGCTCTTGCAAGAGCTGGTGTTGATGGTTCAAAGGTAGATGAAGTTTTTATGGGTAACGTTGTAACTGCGGGTGTTGGGCAAGCTCCAGCTCGTCAAGCTGCGTTATTTGCAGAACTGCCAGAAAGCGTTCCATGTACAACTGTGAACAAAGTTTGTGGATCTGGTCTTAAAACAATTATTATGGGTGCTCAATCGATTCTAGCAGGAGACAACAGTCTAGTTGTTGCTGGTGGGATGGAAAATATGTCTATGGCCCCACACCTTATTATGAACTCAAGAACAGGTGTTTCAAAGTTTGGTGCGGCCGAAATGAAAGATGCTATGCAATGGGACGGACTATGGGATGTTTATTCAGATCGTCCAATGGGTAATTGCGCAGAAGAGTGTGTTTCAAAATTTGGTTTCACAAGAGAAGACCAAGATAATTTCTCAATTGAGTCTTTTAAGAGGGCACAAAATGCCATCAAAGAAGGCGTGTTTAAGGGAGAAATTGAACCTGTTATAATTAAAGATAGAAAAGGTGAGACGACTATTTCTGAGGACGAAGGTCCATTCAAAGCTAATTTTGCGAAGATTCCAGAACTTCGTCCAGCTTTTGAAAAGAACGGTACAATTACTGCTGCTAATGCTTCTACAATTAACGATGGAGCTGCTGCAGTTGTGCTTGGTGGTGAAGAGTATAAGTCACAAGCTAAATTTAAAATTGTATCTTATGCTTCTCACGCTCAAAACCCAACTTGGTTTACAACAGCTCCAGTTGAAGCGATGAAAAAATCACTTGATAAAGCTGGACTGAAAATGGCCGATATAGATCTTTTTGAAGTTAATGAAGCTTTTGCTGTTGTGACAATGGCAGCAATGAAAGAATTAAATATCGATCACTCAAAAGTGAATGTTTTTGGTGGTGGAGTTAGTCTTGGACACCCAATCGGTTGTTCGGGAACAAGAATTGTGGTTACTCTTATGAACGCTATGGAAAAGAAAGGTGCTAAGTTTGGAATGGCATCAATCTGTATCGGTGGTGGAGAGGCCCTAAGCATGATTATCGAAAGACTTTAAAATAAAGTGAGTGAGGGGAAGAGGATTTTCCCCTCCTTCTCTAAAAGTGGGAGAAACAATGGCAGGGACGCCAGTCAAGAAACCAGCGGCCGCTGGTGCTAAGACAGCTCAAAAGAAGTCCGGTATCAGGACTTTGAAACCAGGCGAAGTTTTATTCAATAATGCTGATCCAGCAGAGTCTTTGTATATCATACAAAAAGGACAACTTCGTTTGTATCTTCCAAAAGGTAAAGGGTTTGTTGATCTTGCCATTTTAAGGGCCGGAGAAGTTCTTGGAGAGATGGCCTACTTCGATGAAAAATCTCGTCGTCGCTCTTGTTCGGCAGCGGCCATTGTAACAACAGAAGTCATCGAGATCTCTTTTGGTGCATTTCAAAA
Source organism: Bacteriovorax sp. BSW11_IV (assembly GCF_000447755.1). Taxonomy (GTDB): domain Bacteria; phylum Bdellovibrionota; class Bacteriovoracia; order Bacteriovoracales; family Bacteriovoracaceae; genus BSW11-IV. Next base: position 11,393 of record NZ_AUNE01000031.1, read on the forward strand.
AACAATTGAAAATCTAAACCCATGGTTTAGGACTATTATTACAACTCTTGCAGACAGACTAAGAAAAACAAATGATCGTGTAAAAGAATTAGAATCAAATTCTGTGGGCTTTGGTGTTGGCGGTAAAGTCGCTGACTATAAGTTTTTTACCAATCAAGATGTTACAAGACTTCTTGCTATGTTTTATATGACATTTAAAACTCACGGCCAGAAAACAGAAGATGGAAAATCGAAGATTCATCTCAATCGTTTGAAGTTTTACATGTTTGATATTTTCAATATCCCAGAGATTAAATTTGAAGAATTTTTTCATCTTCTTCAGACTGAGAATATCGTTGAGATAGGGATGGATGAGGAGAATCTGCCGAAATTGATTCTTATTCGTGATCCAGAGTATTTCAAGAATATGCTTACTTTCATTAATGCAGAAAGGTTAAAAGAAGAGGCCAAGCAAATTAAAGTTGGTGATCGATGTGTCCTGTTCTTAAGTACCGCTCTTAATTATCTCGCGAAGCATCCTCCTGGGCCGACAAAAGACTCCAGTGGAAAACCACTGATGGCCTATCCTGGACGTGAATTTGCTGAGGGAGAAATCTTACTTGATGTTGGTCAGATCGTGCGTATTGGTGAAGATATGGGATTGGGCCTTACTGATGCTGATATTCGTGACGCTGTTACGGCCGGCCTTTCTGATGATGTTGTTGTAGGGGATTTGAATAAAAGAGTTGCTGTTATCAATCTCGCGCGAATCAAAAAAATCTTTCCTGCACTCAAATTGATGGGTGCTCTCAATAAAGTTAATGAATCTAAGACAAGTGGTGCGAAGTATAATTAATTAAAGGCCAGCAGGATTAATTTCCTGCTGGTTCGTAATCAATTGTGTAAGTTGAACCACTAGACATAATGGCACTTCCGTAGAGTTTTAAGAAATAACCCGATTGGTATTCGCCTGGAACAACTGGTGTTGAGTTCGTTGGACTCGTCACTAAAATATTTTGATTAGAAATAAATTGTGGCTGACTTCCTGATTTAATCAACTGCCATCCATTTACTGTACTTTGCGAAATCGTCTGACCATTAATTTTTAAATTAATTGTCGATTCTGCAGGCTTACCTTGAGTAAGTGCCACGTACCCGTAATAAAGAGTAGGTGTTTTAGCCGTCACTTTGAAGCAATCTGGCCATACAACGTCTTTGGCAGCACCAAAGAGCTCAATCATTTTCCCTGTGTAAGGCTCTCCAGAAGTTGGAAAGTATCTAGTATCTCTCGTTAAATTTACATTTCCAAGGAACTTGTAACCAGTAACCTCTTGACCATTCACTGTCGTTGCACCAGTGATTGGAAGAAATTCTTGTCCTGAATTTGTTTTAACAATGATTTCACTTTCATCCACATTTTCATTTGTTTTAGCGATTGGCCAGTACTTGTACTTATGTTTAAGGACGGTGTCAGTGATGGCGTTATTAACTCCATCAAAGATGTGGGCATATTCACCACGGCAAATATCGTAAGCATCATTTCCTTCACCGTAATACATTGTTCTTGAAGACTGATCTGATGGAACGTTCGCTAGATTTCCATCGTAAGTTGCACCATAGATATTTTGTGAAACGGCCCTATAAGTTGTTCCAGACCTAAACATCCCTACAGTCGCACTACAGCTCGATGAAGTTCCTAATGCTGAGATTGATATAAATCTCATCATAGAAGAGTTTAAGGAGGTTGCGTTCGAGCAATTAGCATAATATTTAGATTTATCATTATGGTAGCTGCCACTATAGGCGCCTCTTAAACAAAGAAGATCGTGAGTTTTTCCTCTCACATAAGCATCTTGATTTTGCGTACCACCAAAATCTCCTGAAACATAAGAATTGTCGTCGTCATTAGACATGAGAACAACGATCGTATAAGCATTCTTTCTGAAAACTTGATTTGATTGGTTTGTTGCAAGAAGATCGACCGCTCTCGTTACCCCGGCCTCTTTAGTGGCCCCGCCAGTTTGAAATGAACCTAGATAACTTGAAGCGCTCTCTTTATTAATTACCTGAATCCCACTTCCTGGATTGAAATAGTTGTAACTAAAAAAGTAGCTACTTGTATTTCCCGTACCGATAAGTGGTGCCATCATAATATGATAATCAAATCTTGATGAAACATAATCGATAACTTTATTGAGGGCCTGCTTCACTTCTGCGCGAGTGTAGGTCTGGCTACTCGAGTTGTCCCACAAAAAGAGCAAGTCAACTTGAGGGCGAACTAATGTATAGTTTGCACAAGCATAAGTACCAATATTATTTTTTTCTGGAGTTGATCCCTGATCAACGTTGCGATTTACCGAAAATTGCTCTTTTCCACATGAGAAAAGTAAAAGGAGAGCAATAATCTTGAGTAATTTAATCTTCATAGGCGTCCCTAAATTGTGTATAACTCAAGAGACTTATCGGCAATTGATGGGAAAAGTTGAGTATTTAGTCAGGGGTTGTTTTTGCCGTGTACTGTTTGAATTTTCAACGGGTTAAAATAGAGATGTATATTTTTGTAAAGACTCGCGGGAGAAGTTAGATATGGTTAATTGGTACTACGTAGAGGGCAGTGAAAGAGTAGGTCCTGTGACTGAAGAGGATCTTGGCTCACTCATTATGAAAGGCAGCCTTGGGTCAGAAAGTTATGTTTGGCGCAAAGGTTTTGATAATTGGGTGCATTTAAAAAATGTGGATGAGTTAACGCATCTTTTAGACTCAGATCCAGTTGATGAAATTCCATCACTTGATCTCGGTGATTTAAAATCAGGTGTTGATTGGGATGGGATTAATTATGACGAGAGAATTTTCATGATTAAAATCGGTCCAGATAGAGGAGCTCCTGAAGCTGAATACGGGCCATATTCATTAAATCAACTTGTAAGAGCATTCGAAGAAAACAGAATAAACATCAAAACTTTTATCTTTGTTCATGGGATGGATAACTGGACGCTTCTTGCTGATCTCCCGATTTTTCAAGATGTGTTTCAAGCACCACCGCCAGTAATAGAAGAATCTGAAAGAAGAATTGATACGCGTAGACCATTCGTTGCACGACTTCTTTTTCATAACAACTCTGATGTTTTCGAAGGAATTTGTCGTGACATTTCAGTTGGCGGAATGCAAATTCTTGTTTCTAACTTTAATGCAAGTGTTGGTGATGAAGTATCCCTAAATGTTCACCCTGATAATAGTAATATTAAGTTCACTGCAAGTGGGAAGATTGTAAGACTTCTTGATGGTGGACAAGGCTTTTCAATTCGCTTTAGTGAACTAGGTGATATTGCCAAGAGAACAATCGAGCAATATACAAAAGATGTATAACGATAAAAATTTAATAAATTATAAAATATCTTCTAAGGGGAGTTTGTCTACAGGCAGCTTCCCTTCTTCCTGTAGAAAAGAAAAAATTTACTATAAAAATTTTACTCCAGAAAATGCGGCCGATCGTCGTGTTGTTTTCGTTCATGACCTTTTTGATCATCATGGCAGATATACGAATGTCGTAGAAGAGCTGAATGGACGTTTATCATGGCCATTTTCTTTTAGCTTTATCGATTTGAAAGGACATGGTCTATCGAGTGGAGTGAGATCGTCTGTAAATAACTTTCATGAGTTAAGTAGTGACTTAAACTATTTTTTAACTGAAGTTATTGAAGATGAAAAAATCATTCTCATTGGCCATGGTTTAGGTGCCCTGGTTGTTTTAGATTTATTTCAAAATTTCGCCCAAACATTTTCAAAGAAAGTGATTGGTGTTGTTCTGACTAATCCCTTGATAAAAATTAAAAAAGAATTACCAAATATAAATTCTGTTCTTCGAAAGATGCCTAGTATTGAGGCGACTAAAAAGATACATGTACCATTTCATTTTTCAGGCAAAGAACTTACACAATGTGAGGTCAAGGCCTTGTCCTATGACAGTGATCCGCTAGTTAACCACTTTATGTCTTATTCATTTTTTTGTGAGCTTTTGACAAAGGCCAAGGAATTGAGACAAGCGTCATATTTTATCGACTTTAAAACCTTGTTGTTACTTAGTTGGAAAGACCCAATTTGCGATCACGATATGACAACCCTGTTTGCAAGGGGTGCCGATAAAGAACTTTTTACAGTTAAAGAGTTTGGAGAGTTCAAACATGACCTTTTTAACGATCTTCACAATGAAAAGGTGTTTGATGCAATTGCTGATTGGGTAAAAAAGTTATAAAATAAATCAATTTTAAATATATTAGGTTTTATCATGAAATATGCATTGTTAACGTTTTCACTTCTTTTTGTTGCTTGCGCCAACCTTTCTAAAAATTCAATCAAGGAAGGGGACTTTTCAATTAAGAGAGGAGTTTTCAAGAATCAGTCTTGGGATGAGTCTTTAAATTTTGACAGAGTTTCATGGTATCACGAGCTTTCTTTGAATTTTGATCTTTTAATTACAAAAATAGATCCAACAAGTCCGTTCTTAAATTGGCTGTCTCCATCAGAGAAGGCGTTGTTTAATGAGTGTAAAGATCATTTTCTAGCACTAACATATCATCTTGATTCTGATCGTATTTCAAAACGTATGTTTTATTCTCAAATGAATGAGCAAGGCTATAAAGACTATTTGATTCCTAACTTTGCTAGGGCCTTGAAACTTCATCCAGATTTTGAATTTCTATCACTGCAACTTTATCAAGTTAGTCTTCTTTGCAACAAAGATAAAGCTGGTGAACTAGAAGTCACATTTCCAAGCTTTCGAACAGTTAAATTGTCGAAATAACGTGTATTCTTAGTTTTACTTACTCCTTCTTAAGGTTTGTCTTAATCTTTTTTCCTTATATGCCGTAAAGTATGCGTAGGAGCGTGTAACGAAATGGCCGACGAAAAAGATAAATACGAATTATTTGGAAACTATTTGATTCTTGACCACATGGTAGATGGCGGGATGGCAAAGATTTGTCGTGCTTTCCAGCTTACTGAGCAAGAGTCAAGAGTTGTCGCCATTAAAATGGTTCAGCCACAATATTCAAAAGATGAATCATTCAAGCAAATGTTTAACGATGAAGTAAAACTAACGTTCCAGCTTCACCATCCAAATATTGTTCAAATTATTGATAGCGGTATGTACAACGAGCAACTTTTTGTCTCGATGGAGTACTGTGATGGAAGAAATTTAAAAGAATATTTGGACAAGCTTAAAAAGATTAAAGACGGTGAGTTTAAGGGATTTTTCCCTCCAGCAGTTGCTGCTCACGTTGTATCTGACGTGTGTTTTGCTCTTCAATATGCGCACAACTTTACTGATAAGCTAACTGGTAAAAAAGCAAATATCATTCACAGAGATATTTCACCACACAATATCATGCTTAACTTTGATGGTACTGTTAAGGTAATTGACTTTGGTATTGCAAAATCTGAAAAGAGCTCGGAAGCAACTCAAGCAGGAACCATTAAGGGGAAGCTTTCTTATCTTGCACCTGAGTATCTAGAAGGGCAGCAATTAGATCATCGCTATGACCAATTTGCTGTAGGGATTACCCTATGGGAGCTTTTAACAGGACAGAAACTTTTCAAAGCGGCCAACGACCTTGCTGTGTTGAAAAAGATTCAAGAATGTAAAATTATTCCTCCTTCAAAAATCAATCCAACAGTTCCACCAGAACTAGATTTGATTGTTTTAAAGGCATTGCAAAAGAATAGAGAAAAACGTTTCAAAGATATGCAAGACTTTGGGGATACTCTTAAAGTGTTTCTTTACAAACGCTATCCAAAATTCTCTAGTAAGCAAGTTGTTCAGGTTATTAATACTGTCTTCAAAGATGAAATTAAAAAAGATCGTGAAAAGCTATTTAGATTCGGAAAAATCGATATTAAGCAGTACTTAGAGATTATTCGCAGTGGTGCTCAAAAGCTTTCTGCGCCTTCTTCATCAAGTGCTAAAGAAAAGTCTCGTAAGCAAGAAGTTGTTCTTGATTTTGGTTTTGAGGAAGAAGATAAAACTTCATCATCTACGGTTTCACGTGCACTAAAGAGCAAGACGACAACTACGAAAAGTGATTCAGCTTCAAGATCAACTGAAGTTAAGGAACTTTTAGAGATAGATAAGACGACTACTGGTACTCAAAGAAAGAATCTATCGAATAAGACGAGAACTCAAATCAGACCTAAGGCCAAAAAAGGTGCTACGAGAGTCGCTCAAATTGAGAAAAAATCGAGTAGTAAAGTTCCTGTAATCGCGGCAGGTGTTGCACTTGCATTGGCCTTCAGTGGTTATAGATACTTCACAAGGCCAGCAGTTGAAACTACTGGAGAAGTTCAACCAGTTAAGTCCGAAGAAAATAATACAGGAAGAGTTCCTTCTGCTGAAAATGAAACAGCAAATGTTCTGCTTAAAGATATTGATAAGCAAAAGCATAGAGTTTTTGTAGATGGTGAAAGAGTTAATCCTGATATCCTTGGAATCATTAAAGTTCCTCGCAATAAAGAGATTGTAATTCGTGTTGAATCTACGGATAGAGAACATTTTATTTATAGAAATAAATTCACAGAAGCAGGTGGAAATGAAGTTACTATTCAAAGAACACCATTTGCTTATTTTGGATATCTAACAACTTCTAGAAGTTGTATTTATGGAAAATTGAATTTTGAACTGTTTGGTGAGCAAAGAGTTGAAAAACTTCCGATCTCTAATCGTTATGGAATCCGATTGGCCACAAATATTGATGAAAATGGTAGACCAGTTGCTAAGGACTATGTTCTTTACTATCAAAGAGATGGTGAAGATATAGAAAGAAAAACAACTGTTACTATTGAAGATGGTGTTAGTATCGATCTTTGTAAAAATCTAGATTAATCTTCTTGTTGCTCTCTTCTTTGTTGTTTAAAGATATTATTCTTTCTCATATTAATGAGTTTCATAATATCTGCAGCAGTTTCTTCGAGGGCCTTATCTGTTACATTAAATACTGGCCAGCGCTTATTCTCACTGAATAATGTGTTGGCCCATTCAATTTCTTCGATAACTTTTGCATGGTCGGCATAATCTCCATTATGAGATTCAGCTCCAAGTCTTGTTAGTCTATTACGACGAATACCCATTAAGGCCTCTGGATCAATTGTTAGTGCAAAGATTTTTCTTTGATCTACTTGATGCAATTCTTCTGGAAGAATTTGACCTTGAATGAGAGGGATATTAACAACTTTTAGACCGTGTTGGCATAGGTATACTGACAATGGTGTTTTTGAAGTTCTTGAAACACCAACAAGAATGACATCTGCAAGGTGTAGAGAATTTAGGTTTCTTCCATCATCATGATTAAGAGTAAATTCCATGGCCTCTACTCTTTTGTAATACTCATCATTCACTGCATGTAAAAGACCTGGTTGTGCTTTTGGTTCTTGTTCGAAGTAATTCGCAAAAGCAGTTAGGGCAGGACCAATAAGATCTAGTGCACGAACATGCTTTAATCTTGCTTGCTCACCGATAAAATCTCTTAGTTCAGATGTTACAACAGTATAGATAACAAGGTCGTGGTGGATGGCCGCTTCATCAAAGATCGCAATAATTTGATCTTTATCTCTTACATTTTTATAGCGAGTAAAATAAACATCACGCTCTGGAAATTGAGTCATAATTGCGCGTGACATTGCTGTCGCAGTTTCTCCAGTTCCATCTGAAATAATGATTACTTTTAAACGTTTTGTAAGCGGTGACATTGTTCGTCCTTATAATAGAATAAAATTCAGTTCTATTTTCTCATAAAATATGAGGATTCGTCATAATATTTTACTGCTTTATGTAAGCGAGGACTCGCTGTGCAATTTTTTCTTTGTCGCGTAGCGGGTGGAAAGTTTCTTTAGGTTGAATCTTCTTAAAGAAAGTTCGTTGTGATTTTGCAAGTTGTCTTGTTGAAATATTTAATCGCTCAAGACAATCTTCTAAATTTGAGTGAATTCCACGGATAAAGTCTAAACTTTCTTTGTATCCAATACTTTGAAGGGGGCGTTCTTCTCCGGTAAAACCAGACTCGAGAAGATCTTTGACCTCTCCAAGCAGGCCATCATCAAACATTTTTTGGCTACGTTTTTGAATGATTTTCCAATGCTCTTCTTTAGGAAGATCAAGATAGAGATGAAGGATATCCCAGTCAGGGTGAGCATTATTAGAAAAATCGTATGGGTCTTCTTTGTCCATCTTTTCTTTTTGATCAGAGATGGGAGTTCCGGTCATCTTGTGATGTTCTACAGCTCTAACGAGTCTATAGTGATCATTCACATGAAGATTATCAAGGGACTTTGGATCATGTTCTTTGAGATAACTTATGATGGCATCAATACCATTCTCTTTATAGAGTTTATCGACGTCATCTTTAATTTCTTGACTGGCCCCAACTGACTCATACATTCCTTTAACTAGAGCACGCAAATAAAACGCACTTCCTCCAACGAGGAAGACAATCTTATTTTTCATATGGAGTTCATTTATTTTATCTTCCGCAAGCTTTATGTAGTCCGAAGCATTCAGCGGATCATTAATTGAGCTAATATCAACAAGATGATGTTCAACGGCCTCAAGTTCATCTTGGGTCGGTTTCGCTGTTCCAATATTTAATTCTTTGTAGAAAAGAAGAGAATCAAAATTGATTACGGCAGCATCAATTTTTTGATCATTGAGAAGTTTTGCAAGAGCAATGCTCGTTGCTGTTTTTCCACTGGCCGTTGGTCCTGAAATAATAATGAGCTTATTCATATTATATAAAAAATCTTTCTAATAAATTATTGGTAATGTGAATCATTGCTTTATTTTCAAGAAAGTACGAGATTGGTAATTTCTTAAGAATAAGATTAATTTCATTTTCGATATCGTAGTTCGATGAAAACGAATATTTTTCTTTGAAAAATGTAATGAGGTCATCAAGCTCGGCCTTTTTAATAAGGTCGAGATTATCAAAAAGTGGTGATAGTGTTTCCCTGATAGGAAGATCGTTGAGATATGAAGGAATTGTTCTTAGAGCAATGACTTCGTCATCTAAACGATCAATTTCAAGTCCAAATTGAATTAGGTCATGAATTTTTTCTTCATGAGTCCCTTTCTCAACTTGGTATGGTTCGCTAATTAACAAGGGGGTTGTATCTGACTCTTGAGTAACTGGCCTATTTAAAAGATTGTAAGCAATAAAACTTCCAATCAACTTTCCAATGTTAACGAGGAAAAATTGATTGGTTTCACTTTTTGGAATAAGGGCAAAGTTAGAACTAAGTCTGATGAAACTTGAACTTGCTGAAGTTTTTACTGTAAACGGTGATTGATGATTATATAAGTCCGCACCGTCTGAATTTTGTAGATCAAGGGCCATCTTAAACGGCGTTTGATAAAAATCTCTTAAAGATTGTTCTCTTTGCTCAGAATCACTAAATAGATTGCGCTGTTCACTTTGAAGAGAGCTTAGTAAAGAGTTGGTGCTTCCTTGATATTGCTTTTTAAAATCTTCAATCCCTTTTTTTGTAGCGGCACTAACCAGGGAGAAGACTACGCTTGGTTTAAAGAATTTAACCTGAGTTTTATTGGGATGGACGTTAACATCGACAGCGCTAGGAGGAACTTTAATCATGACAAAGTAATGTCCTGTTTCACCTGCTGCCCAGAACTTTTCCATATTTCTGATCATCGTTTGATGGATTTGTCTGTCTGTGAATAGTCTTCCATTAATAAAAAGGTAGTGAGATTTCCCTGCGTTACCACGAGAAGAACTTACGCTTGTGTAACCATGAATTGAGTAGTCTTCATATTCTCCCGAAATACTTAGAAGTGAAGTTTCACTCTCAGGAGTACCTTTTTTAAAGAGAATATCTTTTACTCGTTTTTGCTCGTTATCAATTTGACCTTTATAAATTTCTTTCTCTTTGTCGTCCCATTTAATTGAAAAAGTAACTTCAGGATTTGAAAGTATGAAAGCGTAGAGGATCCTTTTTAAAGACCCTTTTTCTGAGGTTTTTGATTTTATAAATTTCAGGCGTGCAGGCGTATTGTAGAAAAGGTCTTTTATGTAAAGTGAAGTTCCATGCTTTGAGCTTTGGTAGGGTGTATGGGCAACTGTCTCTCCTGCGTGAATGACTATTTTTCCACCATTTTCAGGATTACCTTTGGGAATCGATGTACAGGTAATTCGAGCGATACTACTCATACTAGCAAGTGCTTCTCCTCTAAAACCGAAGCTAAAAAGAGAGTAGATATCTTCAAAGCGTTCAATCTTAGAAGTAGCATGTCTACAAAAAGCGTAGGGAAGGTCTTCGAAACTCATTCCTTCGCCATTGTCCTCGATACTTATAAGTTCAAGTCCATTGTCTCGTATTTGAATATCAATTTTAGTTGCACCAGCATCAAGAGAGTTCTCGATAACTTCTTTAATAATTGAGGCCGGACGTTCAATAACTTCTCCGGCCTTTATCTGATCAATTAAATGCTCTGGTAAGAGATGAATTTTTTTTGAAATCATTACGCCCTATAAAACTGTACTTGGTTTCTACCACCTTGCTTAGCTTTATATACAGCTTCATCGGCCCTTTTGAAAAGGTCTGTTCCTGTTTTTACTCCTTGGCGGTAATCAGCAACTCCAATTGAGGCCGTAACCGGAAGGATTTGGTTTTCATAAATAAATTTATGAGTTTCTAGCAGCTTACGCAAGCGTTCAGCAATTTCAAAAGATTGCTTTAAATTTGTTTTAGGCAGTAGGATAACAAACTCTTCTCCACCGTAACGAGCGAAGATATCGTTTTCACGAACACCAGTCTTTCTAATTAGTGCTGCAGCATCTTTTAGAACAAAGTCACCAGCATCGTGGCCGTAATTATCGTTTAACTTCTTAAAGTGGTCTAAGTCAAAAATAATAAGTGAAAGTGGATTACCTGTAACCATACACTTTTTCACTTCAAGTTCAATTTTGTCATTGAAGTATGTTTTATTATAACAACCTGTATGTTTGTCTGTGTTCGCCTCAAGATTTAACTTATCGTAAGTCAATCTCTCTGGATCACCCTTTGGTAGGTATTTAAGGGCAATGCTTCCAAGCTTAATGATGTCACCTTTTTTAATAATAGTGGCACCTTCAATCTTTTTGTTATTTAAGAAAGTTCCATTTTTTGAACCTGCATCTTCTAAAGCAAAGCCTTCAGCTGTCGTAGTTAGTTTGAAGTGTTGACGTGAGATTCCATTAAAGTCTAGCGTGATTTGTGAATCAGGACTTCTTCCGCAAATAGTAATATCTTCTTTTAAATCAAAGATCGTACCATTGAGTTCACCACCAACAACAAGGAGTGCCGCTGGCTTTTGTTCAGCTTCTTTTTCGGCCGAAGCTAGTGCGGATTTTATGTCTGTAAGAACAACTGTAGCATCATCGCTCATAATAAAAATTCCTTCTCTTTTTTGTCTTATTTAGATTCTGTATCAATGTTTTCGCTTAGATATGATTATATTTCTTATCGAACACTGACGTCCTAATTTTAGCTTTTATTGCGTTTTTTCTAGGAATTCGTACGCAAATATTTTTCCTGCCTCAACGCCTGGTTGATCAAAAGGATTTATTTGTAAATACGCTCCCATAAGTGCTGTGAGCGCCTCAAAATAAAGAACCATTGAGGCCAAGTGCATCTCATCTCTTTTACTTACTTTCATATGGATAAAAGGCCTTTCGGACTCTTTTAGCGCCTTTAGTGTACCATAGAACTCGGCCTTAATGAGCTGAGACAAGGATTTTGATCTTAAACGTTCAAAAGCTGGTCCCGCAAAAGGGGAGGCCAGAGAAAAATCATTTTCAAAATTCTCAACTTCCAACAGGATGAGGCACTTGTCGTAGGGACCTTCCATGAAAAGTTGCATCTGAGAATGCTGGTCTGTTGCTCCGTAGGCCGGAATGGGAGTAAGACCACTATGGATAATTTTACCATTTAGATTGGTCTTTTTACCTAAACTCTCGGCCCATAATTGAACAAACCAAAATGATAGTTCTTTCAGCTTAGAAGAGTAGGGCATAAGGACAGTTTGATTTACACCATTTTGCGCCAATGCATATAAAAAGTTACAACCATCTACTAAAGAATTATTTTCTTTTTTTAATAGCTCTTTTTTGTAGGCCATAGCACCAGTATAAAGATCATCTATATTTATCCCTGCAAATAGTGCAGGGAAGAGTCCTACAGGTGTAAGGGCGCTGAAGCGACCCCCGACATCACTTGGAATTTCTAGACATGTAATTTCTAGATTTTGTCCTAATTCTAAAAGGTCACTTTTAACTGGATCTGTAGCAAAGACAAAGTATTCCTTGAGTTCGTTTTCTTTTACACCAAGTTTTATTAACTCACTTGTGATGATGGCCAATGTGGCCATCGTTTCAGCAGTTCCACCCGATTTAGATACAAAGAAGAAGACGCATTCTTTAAGATTTAACTTCTTGATCTGAGCATTCATTTCATCTGGGTCAATATTATTAATGAGTGTGAATGGGAAATCATTTTTTGCGAGCCCTTTGATAAGCATTTCTGTTCCAAGAGCACTGCCTCCAATACCAACGTGAACAAAATGTTTTTTGTTCTTAAATTTTTGGAAAGTCTCTTTACACTTATCGAGCAAATCTTTTCTTTCAAATAAACGGACAAATCCAAATCTTTCGTCATTTATAATAGAAGTAAACATATCAAGTGCATCACTCGTTGAGTGCTGCGCTTGAATTTTGTCTTTAGAAAAGAAATCAAATGAAATCATAGTCATTCCTAATTAGAGAACTCTTTCTTTAAACATCTTGCGATGACAACTTTTTGGATTTGATTTGTACCTTCTACAATTTGTAGAACTTTCGCATCTCTCATAAAGCGTTCAACAGGATATTCGCTAGTGTAACCAACGCCACCAAAAATTTGAACAGCATCAGTTGTTACTTTCATCGCAGTATCTGTAGCCTTCATTTTTGCCATACACGCTAATTTTTGATTTGGAATTCCTTCATCATAGAGTCTGGCCGCTTCTTTAACTAAGTAGCGAGATGATTCAACTTCACAGGCCATATCGGCCATCATGAATTGCAAACCTTGGAAGTTAAAAATTTCTTGATTGAACTGCTTTCTCTCAAGTGAGTATTTAACAGATTCTGCTAGCGCCCTATCTGAGAGACCAACGGCAACTGAACCAATTGTGATTCTCCCCTTATCAAGTGCGGCCATGGCCACAGTGAAGCCCATTCCTTCTGCTTTAAGAAGATTTTCTGCGGGAACAAAACAGTTTTCAAAAACAAGTTCACGAGTAGGAGAGACTTTCCAACCCATTTTCTTTTCTTTTTTGCCGTAACTGAACCCATCCATTCCATCGCGAACGATGAAAGCAGAAATACCTTTTGGTCCTTCTTCTCCAGTTCTTGCCATTACAATATAAGTTTTCGCGACACCACCAGAAGTGATCCACATTTTTGTTCCGTTAAGAACATAACCACCTTCAACTTTTTTTGCTGTTGTTTTCAAACCAGCAGCATCCGAACCTGAGTGAGATTCAGAAAGAGCGAAAGCACCAATTTCTTCTCCACTCGCGAGAGCAGGTAGATATTTTTGTTTTTGATCTTCGTTTCCAAATTCATTAAGAATCGCCTGAACCATTGATGAAACAGAAATAGTAACAGCATATGAAACAGAGTATTTTGCGATTTCACCAAGGGCCACACAAAGATCTTGATAACCAAGCCCCATTCCACCGTAATCTTCTGCTGTCGTTATTCCTGTGAAACCTAAACTTCCAAGTTCATTAAAAATTTCCATACGAAAATTTTCAGCATGATCATCATGTTCCATATGGGGCTCAATTGAGGCCTTACAATATTTTTCAAGTTGAGCTCTTAGCTCTTGTTGTAGTTCGTTCACAGCGCACTCCAGCTTGTTAAAGTGTGTGGTTTAAATAAGTTAAGTGAATAAATTTATCAATAAACAAAGGTTTAGCCAAGGCGCACCCCTAGAGAGAAGAACAAACTTTTAAATCTTAAGTTATTGATTTTATACAGGCAACCATTTGATAAACTCAATTTATGGGCCCATAGTCATTTTTTATTTCAAAACCTGACCTAGATCAGCTTAAAATAGTAAGTAACGATGCTGCAGGGAGGTAAGCCAGTGTTTAAAACGAAGTACCTTGAAAAAATTCATCACGAACCCATGCACGAACCATTAAGCGAAGATTCGGTAATTGATTCCTTTCCATTTGTTCTTTTTGTTCTGTTTATTGGCGTGTTTGTATTGTTTCATGATGTGATTAATCCCATCATCTTTGGACTCATTGGCCCTCAGTAGTCCAAATAGTCTTTGATTAATTCGATAAAGGCATTGCGTGTCTTTTCGGATTCTCTAGTCCAGAAGAAGGGATAGAGATTTTTCTTCTTTCTATCAAACCAAAACTTTCCACTGTGAATGAGCTGACCTTTTGAGACAAGCCACAATAGTGTGTCTGCGCCTTGATCAGCAGTTCTTAGTCTATTTTTAAATTTCTCATAAAACTTCGGCATAGCTTCACAAAGAGCAGGCGTATCCACCCAGCCTGGATGTGAAGTGCTAAAAGTAAATTGCGAGAACCTCATACTTAAGTACTCACTTAAAATACTTTGTGCTCGTTTTGCATTCGCGTATGAGCTTAATTTGTTGTACGGATTTTTTTTCCAAGTTAAATCCGACAAATCAAGCTTTTTTAAAAGGAGTCCACCCGAACTATTAAAGTGAAATGCACACTCTTCATTGGCCTTATTTTGTTTGATAATTTGCTTAATTAAAATAAGGTGCCCGATAACTTGCGAACCAAAAATCGCATCATACTTATCTTTGACAAGTGTTAAATCACTTGGCATGGCGCCAGCATTACATACGACATAGTCTAGTGAAGGCATGGCACTAACAATTTGTTCAATGCTATCTAGATCGCATAAATCTAGTGAAATGAAATGAATGCCTTGTTCTTTGAGGCCACTAGTTTGAAACTTCTCTGGATTTCGTCCTGTGACAAAGACAGTTCCACCTAGTTTATTAAGAGATTGAGCGAGACTTTTCCCAATACCGGATGTACCGCCTGTAATAAGAATAGTTCTGTGTTTGATGTATTCATCTGAGATTTTTTTAAAATGTTTTTGATGCCTCATAAAACCAGAGGCATCGAAAGAGCGGCTAATTGTTAAATCTAATATTGTATCCCACATATTGTGAGATTATAGCAAAAGTCTTTTCGTCCAGATAGTAAAGAGTTTGTCAAAGTATTGTTCGCTGGCCTTTTCCTCTCCAAGAAGCATTCCCGGAGTTGCATAGAGGGTTTTTACGATTTCTTTAACGTCACTTTTTCCGAGACTTAATTCTTTGGCAAAGGCCATGGCCCTTCTTGGAAAGGCCATTCCTCCAGATGTGCATTCCAGTGGTGAGTCAATATTTGGAATATAGGCCGAAAAAAGTAATGCTTTTTTAATGTCAGAATGACTGAGTTCAGGGAATTGATTTTTAATTTTCACTGCAAGATTTAATAGCCATGGTGTGGCCATAGACGTACCAGTATGTGAGATTAGGCCGCCACCAAGTGAGGCCGCTTTGATTTTAGTTCCTGGTGCAAAGATATCAACATTGATAGTTCCTATATTTGAATAATCAGCAACTTCATATGCAGTAACGTTCTCTTCTTTAAAGTCATCGGAATTAATTGCGCCAATAACAATGATATTTTCAAAGTTAAAGGCAGCGGGGTAGTTACCTTGCTTGCCGTGTTGAACTGTTTTTCCGAAATCGTTACCCGCCGCCGCAAAGAATAAAGTGTCTTGATTTACTTTTATTAGATTTTGAAGTTCGAAATAAGACTTTTTAGGAATCATCTGGGTAATCCAGTTTGGAATTCCAAAGCTCATATTAACAAATTCAATTTTTTCATTAGCAATATAATTAGACACTCTTTTAAGAAAAGGGGCTTCGCCATATTCACCCGTAAATGGGTAAAGTGCGACATTATCGACATCTTTCACCATAATATGACCAACGTGTGTGCCGTGTGACATTGGGTAATGCTCTTGTTTTGGCTTGATCGATTCAATAGGAAGACCGACTTGGTCAATTGATTGTAATCCAATATAATCGTCTATCTCACCATTGCCATCATTATCGATTCCATCGATGGGATCATTTTCATTTACCGCTAATTTATAGGCCAAATCAATATGATTCTGATCTAGCCCAGAGTCAACTAGAGCAACTTTAATTCGATCTTTTCTTTGAATATTTTGTATCTTTGTTTCTCTATTTGGATCCTGAGCATAAATCTTTTCAAGGTCGAAGTTCTCTTGATGAGAATAAGTACCCAGAAGGAGATTTGTTTTTTGACTGTAAACTTTAAATCCTAGTGCTTTGTCTGATTGATCGGAGCTTTGATCATAATTATATTTAATTATAATATCTTCATTATTAAGAGGTGAGTTTAGCTCTCTTTTTGTAATCTGTTCTTTGTTATTTAAGTAATCGACATAAATTAATTTTAAGCGATCCTCTTTATCATAATGAAAGCTTCTGATAATTTTTTTATTCTCATTTTCAACTTTATAAGTATTGTGAAAAATAACTCGCTTATCAACGAGGTGTAGTAGTTTTTCGGTATAAATTTTAGGAGACATCGAATGAACTGTAATGGTTCTTTCAAAAGTTGGAACCCCATCTAAATCTTCAATTGTTTTCGATGTGCTAATATTTTCAAAATTTGAAACTTGAACAAGTGAATTAAAAGCCTGTGGAAAAAATGGACTTTTCGTTTCAGCATACGTGATAAGACTTGTAAGGGTCAGAGTCGTGACCAATATGAATTTCATTTCATCTCCAATTTATTTGGTAGGCCATGCTATCAATTTTTTAATTAATCAATGAATGGTTTTGAAAAATAAATAGTGGCGACCAAATTCTAGACACGAGAAAACTATTAGTTACTACGTATATTTCTCAGATTTGTTGGAATTATTTATAAACAACTTAAGATTAGGGATGTGAAATCAATAGGTTGCGCTTGTGCAACTCAATTGTGTTGTTTTCACAGAAATGTTTGTTTATACAGAGAATTGCCACGCTTCATATGATAGTTTTTTCAGCAATTTACAGAATTGTCTAAACGAAATTTTTTTTAAAAGACTTATGAAAAATTAACTGTTACAAGTCGCAGCATGAAAAATTGCGTTATTTTATTTCTAGTTTTATTCAGCACGAGTATTTGGGCCGATGTTTGGGAGAGTAAAGATGAGTGGACTCCTGAGCACGAACTCAAATATCAACAATGGATTGAGAATGATTACCACCGTAGGATATTTTCAAATCCAGAGAGCCCTTACTATGGTGTTCTAACTGATTGTGCAGATGTCGCTTACGCGGCCAGAATTATTTTTTCATTTGAAAATAAACTGCCATTTAAAATTAAAAATCCTGAAAGAAAAGGGCTTTTTGCTTCTTTCTATATTTCTAATAAGCAAAATACTTTTGATAAATTAAAAAATGAAATTGATAGAGTTAAGGCCTTCATAAATAAGGTTGCTGTTCACTCTGGTACATATAACCTTGCAAAAAATGATACGTTTCCAATTGCAATTAAAGATATTAAGCCAGGGGATCTTTATATTACTCAGTATAACGGAATCAAGCACGCATACGTTGTCAAAAAGATTTATACTTCAGGTGTAATGGATCTTTATTATTCGACTCTACCAAGAGTCGTGCGTGAAATTAAATTTCATAGAGGTATACCTCTTTTTACTTTTTCTGAAGCGCCATGGGGATTTAGAAGATTTAAAAACCCTGAGCAGTTAAATGTTCCAGAAAAAGAAATCCCTGGTTTTTCTTTGGAACAATACGAATTATTGAAAAAATATGGTCCAGAAAGAGTCCTTAGTGAAATTTCAAATTTGCTAAGACAAGAAGAAGAAGGACTTGAAGGCAAAGTTATGAGATTGATTGAGAACTTATGTCGATCGATGGAAGATCGTTTGGACTCAGTTAATCGTTCAATTGAATATGTTAATAGCATAAATGGTCGATGTGTTAACATGGCCGAGTATCACAACTATTCAACACCTGGGTTGGATAACAGAATAATTAAGCAAGTTAAAATTTTAGAAAAATTTTGGAAAAGTATTTCTGAAAGTTCAAAAGAAGTTCACTTAGTTTCAAATGTTGAATCAGCACTTAATAAACTTATTTTTAATGAATATGAAAATTCAGTTCTTCTATGTGAAGGACAAGATAGGAAATATGACCCGATTGAATTTTATTTTAAGTTCAATGAAGGGATGATTTCACCGCATCCAAATGCTAGTTTCAATTCGCGTTGGGGTGATGAAAGTTTTAATTCAGATTGTCAGGTTTTCAATTAAATATTGGAGGGGAGAGAGATGAAAGTAAATGCATTTG
The DNA here is from genome assembly GCF_000447755.1 of Bacteriovorax sp. BSW11_IV. Classification (GTDB taxonomy): domain Bacteria; phylum Bdellovibrionota; class Bacteriovoracia; order Bacteriovoracales; family Bacteriovoracaceae; genus BSW11-IV. The sequence goes on from NZ_AUNE01000031.1 coordinate 29,828, forward strand.
TAAAATGTCTCGTTGCAGGTGCCTTATTAGTTTCAGCAGATGCTTTTGCTGCTAAGACGAATAATGGTCAATCAAGTGTAACGTCACAAAATTCAGGTAAAGGAAATGGGAACGGAAACACAAGTGGCAACCCAAATGGTGGCGGCCAAGGTTCTGGGACACAAAATGAGAATCCTGCCTCAGGAACTCAAACACAACATGATAATCCCAACCCAAATGGAAATCACAATACAGGCAACAGCGGAAATGGTGTTGGAAATAACTGTACAGGTAACCAAGGGAATACTTCGTCAGTAGGTTGTGCGGCCGGTGGAAATACTGGTGGCTCTAATGGCGGAAATGGAAGCAATGGTTCTAATGGGAACAATGGTTCTAACGGAAACAATGGTTCTAATGGGAACAATGGTTCTAACGGAAACAATGGTTCTAATGGGAACAATGGTTCTAA
>NZ_AUNE01000032.1 GCF_000447755.1 Bacteriovorax sp. BSW11_IV
AAAATTTAGCTTAATCTACTGTGCAAACTCTTTTTTAATCGACGAATACTTCAATTTAAGTCCCTGTTCAACCCAGTTGTTATCAGAGCTTGCTTGAAAGAGTTCTGGGCACTCTACAGTTGGATTTCCGTGTGGATATTCGCCCTTTCCTTGTAGGTAATTGACACATGTTCGAGCGTAGAGGTCAGCATATTCAGGGATATTTTTGACCATATGACTTAGGATGACACTTCTTTTCTCGCTATCAGCAAGGGCAAAGAGCTTTCCTGGAAGGGGGTCTAGTGTTTTGATGTTTTTTAGAAGGACTTGGCGTCTGTCGTAGTCTTCTCCTAGTTTTGAGATGACATTCCAGGCCTCATTGAATGTATCACCAGTCACTGGCCACTCAATAAGGTAGCGCACTAAAAAGAGGTCGTTTTGCTCTTGATCAAGAGAGTCCTTGGCCTTGAGTAGGGCGTGGGAGAGTGAGGCAATTTCTCTGTTATCGCCCTTCATTAATGGGGCAAGTACTTTTCTAATTTCACTCCAGCAATCATCGTTGATGAGTTCATCAACCTTCTTTGCGAGGGCCTCTTTTGAGCTATTGCCCTGTCTTAGATTTTCCATTGATGAGATGAAGGTCCTTTGAACAATCTCTTTGTCGCAATAGAATTTAGAAACAGTAGTTTTAGTTAAGGAATAGACAAATGGCGCCAAGTTTTCTGTGTCAGTGCTTTTTTCACCAGCTGAGAAGAGTAGGGCCATATTGTAAGAAAATTCAGGGGACTTTGATGATTTAGACCAAAATCTTTTGATTTCTTGCTGACAATTAAAGCTTTCAGTTGCGCTACAGCGCTGGAAGAATTTGAGGCCATAGGCCTCACGTCTTTGTTGGTAAAAAGCATCATTTTTGAGCGAAGGCCATTCTGACATAGTTTCTATTTTTTTGTAGAAGCTAAGTTCGAATCTTTCGTTTTTTGTGGCCCAGATAAGGTATTCATTGGCCATATCTGCCAAATATTGGCGCCATTCTTTGTTGCGCTCTGTCGGTCTAATATCGTGGGCATGATCAAGAAATTCTTTGAAATTCTTCTGTTCGGCCAAGATTTTAAGATCATCAAAGGTGTAGTTGGCCGAATTGGCCGTAAAGCTAAGAGCAACTGCACAATAAAATAGGAATTTTCTCATGGGCAAACCTCATTGATAAGCACAAGCAAGTCACGTGAACGAAAAGGTTTGTGAATAATGTAAACATTATTATCAGTGATACTCTCTTGAACGAGTTCTCTATTTCCAGTTGCGACAATTATGGGAATCGTTTGATTAAATTCGCGAATTTTTTCGATGAGCTCAAGTCCATTGGTGTCTTCGAGAAAAAAGTCTGAGAGCACAAGATCATAATGGACCTTGTTGAGATCCTCTAGGGCCGATTGGGCACACGATGTTGCCAAAACACTATGGCCTTCACGTTGCAAAACCATGGTCGTGAGTTCTCTGATTTGCTCATCGTCTTCTATGAATAAAAGTGACAGTTTTCTTTGCGTCAAATTGCTTGTCCTTACGCATTGTTTATTTGCGAATTTACACTCTTAAATTGTAGCTGTTCAATGCTTTTTTTTCAAAAGATTTCTGGCAGATTTCAATGATTTGAGGTAGAAAATTTGGGCCACAACTATTCACGAAAAAGGGTCATAGACATATGGTCGAAAATCACGATTTAAAGGGATCATCAATGAATACAGCTACGATAGAGCTAATTGAAAAAAATATTCCAGGCAACGATTGGAAAGTGATCTTTCCTGAAACTTATAAAGATACTTTTCTTGTGGCGGATGCGCTTGATGAAGATATCCTCAAAGAATTATCAATATATCTTAATAGCAAAAGTGCAAATTTTAGGATTCAACTCTTCCTAAAAGGGGTATCTGTACTTTGTGCTTATTACTTTGAACAAAAAATTATTCGTATTGCAAGTTCGCGCCTTGGTGCTGAAATGTTTCTTATTCAAGAAATGCAGGCCATGGCCTCTTTCGATCAAGTGGCCGAAGTTCTTCAAAGTGACAAATTTAAGCAATATAAGAAACATGCAGAGTGTATCGCTTCGCTAAATGCGAGAACTTTCCCATCAGTTCATGAGCTAACAACATTAAAATATGATTTAGTGGAGATCGTTGATAACGAGCAAATTACTCAAGTAGAAAATGAGTCAAAGGCCCTTGTAGACCGTCTTGTAAATGAACTTAATAATTACGCCCCAACACTTTTTGAAAGAGTTTCAGATTTTGGTCTCTCTTTAACAGCGCAATACGCGCTTTTAAGAATCCACCTTTTGAAGTTTCTTGCCATTCTTCCTTCACTTGATCACGACAAAGATGGAGTTGAAGTAAAGCGCATTCTTCTTGAATCTATTAGAAGATTGATCAAGGACTCAAAAAAAGCAAAACGTCTAAAGAAAAAAGGACAAAATAAGGCCCTACCTACAATTTATGTAATTGCTGCCTATGTTAAATATGTTCTTTTTCAAATTATGCCAGCATCACCCCTTGCAAAACTAATTCGCTTCAGTGTTCGCCTAATGGCCAAACGCTTTATCGCTGGGGAAACAATTGAGACGGCCGAGCATTCTATTAAAGAACTTGCGCTAACTGGTCGTGACGTAACTTTGGATCAACTAGGGGAGCTTGTTGTTTCTGAAAAAGAGGCCGACCACTACGCCAATGAGGTATTAAAACTTATTAAAGGCTTCTCTCTTCACGTGAAAAAGGGTGAAAAAAATGGTGCGGGTATCAATCGCGCTCACGTTTCAATTAAAGTAAGTGCTCTTTGTTCTGATTTTAAACCAGAGGCCTTTGATTATACTTACGATCTAGTAGCGCCAAGGCTAAAGAAAATTCTTCTTACTGCCATGGAAGAAGATGTTTTTATCAATATCGATGCTGAACACTATGACTACCGAGATATCGTATTTAAAATCTATCGCAAGGTTCTTCTTGAAACTGCTGAACTTAAAGAATACAAGGCCACAGGTATTGTTATTCAGGCATACTTAAGAGATGGAAGTGCTCACCTGGAAGAGGTTATTGAGCTTGCAAAAGAGCGTGGTATTTCAATGCCATGTCGTCTTGTTAAAGGCGCGTACTGGGATGCTGAAACAGTTGAGGCCGATGCGCACAATTTCAATGCTCCTGAATTCTTAAATAAAGAAGAAACAGACCTTCACTTTAGACAATTGATTTACCGCTTTTTCCAAGCATCACCACATATTCAATTATGTATTGCTTCTCACAATTTTGCCGATCACTGCTTTAGTGAAACCTTAAGAGAGAAGGTATTTCCAAGCGCTCTTCCTGTTGAGCACCAATGTCTTCATATGACTTATGAAGCACTTTCAATGGCCATGGCAAAAATTGGCTGGCCTGTAAGAAATTATGTTCCAATTGGATCACTTCTTGTTGGTATGGCCTACCTTGTTCGTCGTATCATGGAGAACTCGTCCCAAGTAGGTGTTCTTACAATTATGCGCTCTCACAAGAAAAATGTGTCTCTTGTAAGCGCAAAAGATATTCTTGCTGCTAATAAAGCGAACGGTAAACTTGTTCTTGATCAATCAAGTACAGCGCTGTCTGCTGACTTTTTCAATGTTAGACCTGTTCGATCTTATTTAGATAATGAGAGAGTTTGGTTTGAAAAATCACTAGAGAATTTCAAATCAAAACTTGGTCATAAATATGACAATGGTTTTATCACTTCAGGTGAGAAAATAGATGTGCTTTGTTCTTCAGATCCTTCAATCGTAGTTGGTAGTATTCATTTTGCGACTAAAGAAGATGCTATTGGCGCAGTTGAAACAATTGATGCGAGCTTCAATTGTGGTCGTTGGGCCAAACTTCCTTGGATCAATAGAGCGGCAACTTTAATCAAGTCTGCTGAGCTTATGCATTCGAGAAGAAATGATCTTGCGGCACTTATCGTTTATGAAGCAGGAAAAACTCCTGACGAGGCCCTTGCTGATGTTGATGAAGCTATCGACTTTTTAAATTTCTATGCTCGTGAAGAAGGTCGTTATAATCGCCACTCAAAAGAAAATATTGCACGTGGAGCAACGGCCGTAATCGCTCCTTGGAACTTTCCTCTTGCAATCCCTTGTGGAATGACTGTGGCCGCGCTTGTGGCCGGTAACACTGTTATTCTTAAATCTGCAGAGCAGACTCCTCTTATTGCTCAAGAATTAGTTGGTATTCTTCATGAGGCCGGAGTTCCAAAAGATGTGCTTATCCATCTTCCTGGTCTTGGTGAAGTTGTGGGTCAAGAACTTATTTCTCACGATAGAATCGCTCAAATCGTTTTCACAGGTTCTAAAAATGTTGGTCTTCATATTGAAAGAACAGCAAGTAAAAGATTTTACGAAAATAAATTATATAATCTTCAGTATCCAGTTTCAGTCATTACAGAAATGGGCGGGAAAAACGCTGTTATCGTTACTGCAAATGCTGAACTTGATGAAACTGTTTCAGGAATTCTATATTCCGCTTTTGGTCATGCTGGTCAAAAATGTTCAGCGGCCTCAAGAGTTATTGCAGATAATGCTGTTAAAGATAGACTCGTTGAGCGTCTTAAAGAAGCGGCCATGGATATTGCTGTAGGAGAGGCCTTTGACTTCTCGACACATATCAATCCTCTTATCACTAAAGAAGATAAAGAACGTGTAATCTCTCAAGTAAAAGAGGCGCGCGCTGAAGTTGAAAAGTTTGGTGGTAAAGTTGTTGTTGATCGTACTTGTGATGACCTTCCAGGTTATTGTGTCGGTCCAGCTATTTTTGAAGTTCCATTCTCAAGAGCACTTAATAAAGAGAGCTTCTCTCAAAGAGAATTGTTCGCGCCAGTTGTTCACGTTATTGGAGTTGATGGTCTAGATCAGGCCTTACAAGTTTATAACTCAACTGACTATGCCCTTACGGGTGGTATTTTCAGTCAATCACAAGATGATATCGATTATCTAAGTGAGAGAATGGAAAATGGGAATATCTATATCAATAGATCAATCACTGGTGCTCGTGTTGCCATCGAACCATTCGGTGGTTTTAAAATGTCTGGTACTGGGCCTAAGGCCGGTGGACGTGGCTACATTCCTAGCTTTCACGTGACTCGTGCCTTCGAAGGTCTTTCTGAAATAATTGCTGAGACAACGGGGAGTGATTATTCTTTTGATCTTGCAAGAAAGAGTAAGCTTTCTGTAGAGAATAGACTTGCACGTATCGTGAGTTCTCTAAATGAAATTGAAAATAATTTTGAATCACTATTCCAAGGTATTTACGGTGAGCAAAAGAAAGTCTTCAAGAAGATGAATAAGTGGATTACAAACCACGCTTCTGATTTCATTCGTAAGCCTCATCATAATAGAAAAATTCCAGGACAACTTTCGTTCAATGATTTTACACAAACGAGAGGACAGGCCGTTGTTATCTCATACAATGCTAGACCAGAATTTGGGACCATTGCTGATGTTATCATGGCCCTGACTTTAGGTGTTGGAGTAACTGTTCTATGTCGTAACGAGATGGCCTACAATTGGTGGATGCAGTTCAACGATATTTTTATTTCTAATGGTCTTTCAAAAAACAACTTTGATGTCTTTCTTGCTAGTGAAAAGAATACTTTTGAAGCCGTTAAAGATGAGCATGTAGAAGTCGTTATTCTTGATGCAAATCTTGAAAAGACGAAGTGGTTTATGAGTGGAGATATTTTCACTGATAAAGATAATACTCGTCATATGAAAAAGTTCCATACTGTATTCGATTCGCCAGAGGCCCTAGACTTTAAACGTCTTGCTTCTCGCTATGTTCTAGTGCGCTCATTCGCAGTAAACGTTATGAGACATGGAGCTCCATTAGAGCTTGATATTTAGGAGAATAGATGAAGACTGTAGCAGTACTTGGATGTGGAAATATGGCCCAGGCCCTTGTAAAAGGTTGGGCGTCAGAATCTCTTCTAAAGCATTACTGCTATACTCCTTCAAGAACAAGGGCCGAAATCTTAGCTCGTGAGGTTAGGGGAGAGGTCCTTGAAAATCTTGATTCCATAAATCATTTCGATGTCTATGTTATAGCTTGTAAACCTCAACAAATTTCTGAATTAGCACAAGAGCTTAGAGGGAAAATTTCTAAAGGGGCCTTAGTTATCAGTTTACTTGCAGGAGTTACTACTGAAAGACTTTCTGAACTTTTAGAGCACAAATTCATTCTTAGAGTAATGCCAAATACGCCATCAATGATCGGTAAGGGTGTGAGTGCACTTTACTATACTCAAAATGTGGACACGGACACAAAAAACTTTTGGCAAGAGCGCTTTTCTCAAACGGGTCTTAGTGTTGTTTTTGACAATGAAGAAAAAATTGATGTTATTTCACCTTTTTCAGGATCTGGACCCGCTTATATTTTTGAATTTGCCAGAATTTTTATTGAGAAGATGTCAGACATGGGAATAGATAAGGAAACGGCCCATAAAATGATCGTTCAGACTTTCGTGGGTGCAAGTGAGCTTATGGCACACTCTAATGAATCTCCAGAAACTCTTCGCAATAATGTAACTTCTAAAAAAGGTATGACTTATGAGGCCTTAGAAGTTTTCAAGAATTCCAATCTCACTAATATTTTCAGTACGGCCATTGATAGCGCTTATCAGCGTGGTAAAGAATTGTCCAAAAACTAAAGCTGAATTATAATGGGGGAGTAACTTTTAAAAAGGAAACACCCTTGAGTAAATTAGTCAAAACAATGTTAGATACATTGCCTGAAAGCTTTCGTGATACAGCTCTCATTCGTTTATTTGGTTTAACAAAAGTACCTCTTATTTTTTTCATGCGCCCTAAAGTTATTGAGTTAAATGATAAGAGATGTGCTGTAAAAGTTCCTTTAAATCGTCGTACTAAAAATCACCTCAATTCAATGTACTTCGGCGTCCTTTGTGCTGGAGCTGATTGTGCTGGTGGATTATCGGCCATGAAACAAATTATGAATTCAGGAAAAAAAGTTTCTCTCGCTTTCAAAGAATTCAATGCAAAGTTTTTAAAAAGAGCAGAAGGTGATACTGTTTTTGTTTGTGAACAAGGTGAAGAGATTAAAGCTTTTGTCGAAAAAGTATTGGCCTCTGAAGAACGTCATCACATGCCTGTATATATTAAGGCCTACTGTCCCGATATTTCAGAAACAGAAGTTGTTGCAGAATTTACTCTTGAACTTTCTTTGAAGAAAAAATAAGTCTTAAGCTGGGTTTTGGCTTGGAATGAAAATACATTCTAGGCCAAACTCTTTTTCAACTCTATCCATGAGGGCCTGAATCCCAAAAGATTCAGTTGCATTATGGCCACCAGCAAACATATGAACTTCGGCCTCTTTACTTTCATGCCAATCATGTTCGCTCATCTCTCCTGTTAGATAACTGTCTAGGCCCTCTTTCATGGCCAGGTACCATTCGCTATTGGCCCCACCTGTGATAATGCCCATTGTTTTAATGGCCTTATTTTCTACATTTGAGTGGATGACGTTATGTGAGAGTATTTTTTCTAATTGGATTTTAAGGGAAGTTGCTTCTTGTGCTTCACTAAATTCCCCTTTAACTCCTGTTGGAGCACCTTTGTAGTCCCCAAAGGGTTGAAGGTTTGTGAGTCCCAGTTTCTTCGCAATAGATGCGGCGTTACCGATTTCAATATGGCCATCAAGAGGTAAGTGGTAGCCAAAAAGATTAATATTGGCCCTTACAAGGGGAAGAACTCTTTTAGCAAATGGGCCCACAAGTGCTCTTGTCCCATGAAATTTCCAAAATAGTCCATGATGTACAACAAGTGTATCTGCGTTTAATTCGATGGCCTTTTGAATAGAGTCTTTAGTGGCCGATACGGCAAAGGCCACTTTTTTTAAAGATTCACTTCCCTCGATTTGTAGACCATTTGGGCCGTAATCATCATAGATTTTAATCGCGAGGAGATTATTTAAAAATTTTTCTAATTCACTTCTTGAAACGGCCATCTTCTGCCCTTAGTTTAATGGGTCCTCATCAAAGGATTGCCCACTGTCGCGTAAAAGTCCATCTTTAATTTTTTCAACTGTCTTTTTCAGCTCTTCATTAAAAGGAGCAAGTTTTACGGCCTTTTCAAATTCTAAGATGGCCTCTTCTGTGCTTTTAAGCATCATATAGGCCCTTCCTGCGTTGATATAAGGGTATTCTCTATTTTGATATTTCACGGCCTTCTTAGCTAGTGAAAACCATTTTAAACTTTCTTTAATATGGCCTTCATTCAAAAGAAGGGATCCTAGATCATTGTAGGGTGGCCCATAATCTGGATCTTTTTTAATCGCCTTTAGACAATAAGATTTTGAAAGTTCATTTTTGCCTTGTAGACTATAAACCCAAGCGATAAGAGTCAGAATCTCACCATTTTCTTCAAGTTCACTGGCCTTAAAAAATTTTTCTAGGGCCTTTTCATAATCTTTTTTATAAACACCCTCATGCGCTTCTTTGACAAGAGTTTCATATTTATCCGTTCTCTTCTCATCAATTCCAAGCACCCCACGACCAGAGGTTACTGTACTAATGACGTCTTGAAATTCTAAGAAATAGAAGGGAACGTCGATGACTTCATCTTCTTCATCATCATATTCTTCTGCTTCGATAATGTACTCTTCTTCTTCAGGCTCCGAGTGAACTAGAGTCAAATGGCCCATGGTGAAAGGAGTAAATTCTTCCTTCGCCATTTCATTAACTTCAAACTCAAAGTCTTCTTCACTGCCGTGAAACGGATCAATCTCGCTGATCTTTGCTAGAGCAGGACGAGGAAGTTGAACATCTATTTGTGCTTTTTCTTTGCAGATTAAATGAAACTCATGGGCATAAGAATAAAGTGTATTGATATAACGAACAATTGTGCTCGTAGATGCTTTTTCATCTTTGTTTATTTTTGCAAGCGATTCAAAGAAGAATGAATTTGCTTTAATTAGAGTGCGTAGTTCTCTAGCATTTAGTTCACGGTGCGTGCGATCAGTGAACTCATCTTTTAAGACTTCCATTTCGACAATATCAGTAATATCGAAATAGAGTTTGTTCAAAAGTAGGCTGATCTCATTATCGTGATCAAGATTTTTTAATTCAAAGAGTGCGTGAAATAAGCGCTCAAGATATGAGTTTGCGCTGAAAAGTTCACTTAAAAGTACATTTTTTAGACTTTCTTTGTTCATCGTTTTTCCTTCCTTGGTCGATATTCTACGCTTGCCTCTACACTCGGGCCATACACGCCGCGGCCCTCAAGTTCTTTCCATAATTTTTCGTAGTATTTGAACTTATGGGCCTTTCTATGCCCTTTTGTATTAATTAAAAAAGGTGAAAGATCACCATATTTCTCAATGAGCTCTTGAAGAGGTTCGCTCGTTGCCGGACAGTAAGAAATACTATCAGCGTCTTTTGCTAGTTTTTTCAGCTCATATTGAACTTTTTTAAGAAGTCTGTCGTTTCTAAACTCACTACAGTTGATGGCCTCATCAAATCCTGCATCAACATAGGTATTCCAATCAAATTCCTTTACAACTTGCCATCTGTTTTTCTCACAAACAACATAAGGACCAATATTTTCACCAAGAATATCATCATTTTTTTGCAGGATATGATTCCAAAATCTCATCCCATTAAAATTTGCAACCATGTCAGCATATGAAAGAACACCCGTTGTCACCGCGCCCATAAATCCTGTTTCTGCTCGAAGTCCAACTTTAAGGGCCGAGAAAAGGGATTTCTTTTTCACATAATAATTTTGAAAATATTTGTGACCACTTCCAACAAAATGCTCAAATTTATCAACTCCAACGAGATTGTCAGATAGTCTGACCACTGATGCATTTGGGTTGCCGAAAATTCTTCCGTAAATGCCTGGAACAAAGGCATCATACCAAAGAAAGCGGCGATAAATTCCTTCGTTTAATGGAATTTTCACTCTTGGAACTTCTGCACTTCTGTAGAGTTCCTTGTTTAATTTTCCAAAATAATGGTTACGAAAATAATGACGAATAGATTTATAGAGAACTTTCTCATCACAGGCTTTTACTTTTTTATTGGCCCTTTCCACACCTAGAATAAAATATTTATTTGTGATTTCATTGACGATATCTGTCGCATCTATTGTGACGAGATTGCGCTTTGTGAAGTTATCAACTTCACTTGCCTTGGTACCAATTGTCAGCATCGTTAGAATGAATATTAATAGTTGAACTTTAGGCACAGCTTCCCCCGCGTTTCAAGACTTAGCATAGCTGAATTATTGGGGGAGAGTAAGATTGCCTGTAAAAAAGAAACCCTGCATTAGCAGGGTCTTTTATATGTGATTTTAATTATTTAACTTCTTCATATTCCAGTAAACGCCCTTTGCTTTGGACCTGACCGTAACGAGTAGAGATTCTATTGAAGATACTACCGTTTTTACCGCCAATTCCAGCACTGGCAAGATCACGATAGTTCAAAACGTCATTTCCATCTTTACTATCTTTTTTGCCGAAGAGCTTATCAAAAGGGTTCTCATTTCCAGAGGCCTTTTTCGCCGCACTACCACGACCACCGTTATAACCTAAACTACCTTTTGAATCCCCTGCATAACTTACCTTGGCGGCCTTACCAACAAAGGCGGATTTCCCTTTTTCTGCAGCAACTTTCGCTGGCGCAGGAGCTCCAATACCACCGGCCCCGCCTCCGCCACCACTGGCACCACCAGGATTCGCACCACCACTTTTAACAGTCGCTGCACCTGGAGCAGAGCTTTCAAATTGATTACTCTTATCTACACTGCCGGCAAGAGAGCCGACTTTAAAATCATTTTTAGCTTGATCAGAAATGGCAGTAGAGTCAGGATCATTCATGGCCAGTGAATCAGCATCAACACCACTGTTCACAACACCACCTGCACCAATACCACTAATACTTAACCCCGGATCTACATATGAACTTGTGCGACCAAAAGTCGGAGCAAGACAGCCCTCTCTGTTTGGTTCGGCCTCACAAATGGCCGCTGTTAATTCACCTGATGGAGGAGTCCAATCAACGGGCTCAAAAGCATCGACTTTCTTAATCGCACCATCGATATCAGAGGCCTGTTTATTAAGAAGAGCGGCCTTACCTGCTTCGGCCAAGGCATTCATTCCTAGGTCTGCCATTTTTTGTTTGGCAGCATCTAAACCTTTTTGACTATTTTGAAGAAGGTATTGCTCACTACTTGTGATAAATTCAGTACATTCTTTTTTAAGCTTTTCTTTTCCGTAGGCGATCTCAGTCCCTTTCACGGCTTTTCCGTTCATTGTAAAGATATTGCCTTCTTCATCTGATGAGGTACCCGCAATTGCTTGCTCTTCAAAAAGTTTTACACCTATGAATTCCTCACCTTCAAGAACTTTAGTTGCAGCTTCAGCAATGGTACTTGGAAGCTTTCCTAAGGCCTTACTTTGTCCAGATGCAATACAGTCATCCGTAAGATTATCGGCCGTTGGCATATCACTAATAAATTTTCCCATAGTGGCCGCAAAACCAGCATCAATGACACCACGTTGAATTGCCATATTAGATTGTGTCTCAAGGCCATCTTTTTGAATTTTTAATCCAAGAGTCATATCTTTGGTCCCATTTTTCATGAGCTCTTCTTGCGAGTCCATAGCATGGTCCATGGCCATAAATTGTTGGGCCGTATTTGTTGCCTGCTTACCATATACAGAAGCGACATAAGTATTAACAAGCCTTACACAAGCTGGATAATCTTGTGTTTCAAAACCTTTGCTTGTACAGCGAATGGCCCCATCCGGCGATGCCGTTGAATTCGATTCGGGTCTATCATCTAGATCAACATAATCGTTATAAGTAGTCGCAAGATAAAATTCACATTTTTGAACTTGGTAGTATGTTGTATAAACAGCAGAGATAATATTTTTCTTTAATGTTTCTAAATCTACAATTTCACCAGGTTCTAATTTTGCGTTAGGGTCTTGTGTTTTAGCTGCCTCGAGCCTTTCTTTCGCCTTTTTGGCCTTATCAAGCATTGTATTTCCACCATCATCAGCGGCCTCAAGAAGATTGTCTTTAAAGAGTCTCGCAACTTTTGCCTTATTCCATTTTTCTTCGGCCTTACGATCTTGTGGGTTTTTAACTAAACTTTTCCAGTCTCTTGTCGCAAGACTTTGACACTGATTGAAGCTTTCTCCACCAGGATATTTTACATTTTCATTTTGTGAGCGCGCATGACCTTGGTTTACCAGGGCCAGCGAGACAGTAAGTACAACAAGATTCTTTTTCATAAAATGGTCCATCAAAAAGTGTTAGCTTCTAATCACAATTATACGTCTGTTTTTCGGTTACTTTGGCCATTCTCTTGAGTTTTATAGTCGGTTTTATGCCTAAATGACTCGTTTGTTTAGTTAACTTATTGAAAAAATTAGAGAAAACGACCAAGTTTTTTAGAGATTCTGCGAGTAAATGGGGGTAAACTAGTGCCCATTAACAAAGGCAAAATGCCCAAAATGAAGGATAGAATCAATGCTTTCTAAACCCCATTTTTATGATTTAAAAATTGTTGAAAAACACCTCGATACTTTTGGTCATGTGAACAATGCAACTTATTTGGAATTATATGAAGAGGCCCGTTGGGATCTGATTGATTGTCACAACTATGGATTGAAACATATTCAAGAAAGCGGGCAAGGCCCTGTGATTTTGAGAATCGATATAACTTTTAAGGCCGAGTTAAAGAATCGTGAGTTGATTAAAATTGAAACTTACGTCAAAGAAGTGAAAAATGCTCTTGTGATGACGCTTGAGCAGAAGATGATTAAGGCCGATGGAACAATCGCCAGCACTGCAACTTTTGATGTTGGTCTTTTTGATTTACATAAAAGAAAACTGATCCCACCAACGAAAGATTGGCTTCATGCAATTGGTGTGGATGAGAATCTCATCCCAGCTAAGGCCTAGATGTATTGATGATGTAATTTCGATAAATTTCTTCGGCGTGCTCTTTTACAATATTTAAAAGGGCCACGTCGTCAGATAAGTTCTGCACAAAATCTAAGAAAAAATTTAATGTGAATTCTTTTTCAAATTCACTACTGGCAGCAATATGAGAAATATGCCATGGCTCTGGTGAAACTCCACCTAGATCACTTGCATAGGGATGAAAAAAAAGATTGAGATCTCGCATATCTTTTTCAAGCCATTTTCCAAGCTTTTCAAAAATTCCATCTTCTTGATATTCACTGGGAAGAAGTTCTACTTTATAGAGAGGATTTTCATTCAAAGCATTTTCATCAATAATATCAAAATCAGTGCCCCAGTGATGACGGCTTGCACCTGGGAAGGCCGACCAGCGTAAGATGGAAAATACAATTTCTTTTTCACTTAGATCGCTATAGTTCAGTGCATTTCCATTTTTATCGTAGAGGGTGGCCTCACCTTTTGCTTTTTTGTTCCAAATCATTTTTTGACGTTCAAAATCTCTAAAACCACTAATGATCTTTAATTCAAGGCCTTCTGTTTTTGCTAATTTTTGAAGTTCGTAAAAGTCATCAAGGGCCACTGCTAGGCCCTTAATATTTTCATTGTCTTTGTAGATATCGAGATGGTCTGACTCTTGTCCTGTGAGTCTTTTACTAAGTTCCATTATTGTTTGATCTCATCCGGGAATAGGCGCTTAAGACCTGTTTGCATATAACGATTAGAAATAACCTGCCAGATAGATACATCTTGACGTGTATGGATATCGTTTTGTCTGTAATCATAATTCTTTTGAGCAAACTCTTCAACGTTGGCCGACGAAACTGAAGAAGAGTCATCAAATGAAAAATTTAAATCTTCTGTATTTTCTTGTTTGTTTACTAGGCCTTGAGTCTTTGTATAAGTTGGTGAAGCACTTGCCACTTTTTCTTCAGCTTTTTCGATACTTTCAGCAATGGCCCCACCAATTGCCGCTCGTTGACCAGCGGCCAGATCACTTCCTGTTGAAAAGCTATTTCCTTTAGGAGCGAGCTTTCCATATTTATCAGCAAAATTTTTCAACACTTTGTCATTGATAACAATTGGAGATTTAGTATTTTTATGAGCATTAATTTTCTTAATGGCCTGATCGGAAAGCTTAGAAGCGATGGCCGCATTTTTTGCTAACTCGCCACTGTCTAGGTCGGCAATAGAAGTATTTCCCGAGTAAATGCTATTAAGGGCCTTTTGATAATCCATAGTATTCAAATTTGGAAGACCTGCTCCTGCAGTAATTGTCCCAACATTTGATTTCATACAAGCATTATTGCCTTTAGCATTACGATATTTCTTACATGAGCAATTTTCATCAAATTTACCATCGGCAAAAACACAACCTTTCGCTGTAAGTTTCGCCGTTGCGGCCTTGTCAGAAGTATTTTTGAAAAGATTATCATCTTTTGCCCAAAGCATCTGACAAGTTTCAGACTTTGAGTGCGATTCATTTTTTGAATTGTCTGTATTGTAACAATAACATCTTGTATTTTTCATATCATCATGACCAGTAGGACAAAAGCCAGCAAGAGTCGTCATAAGTTTTTGTTTGATCTTTTCAATTTCTTCAGCATTTTTCTTAGATTCTTTTTCTTGCTTACCTGCGGCCGATGCGAGAGTGAATGTATACGCTGTTGCTATACCGGCCATTGCTGCAACACCACCTGGATGAAGCATCATACTTTTAAGTGAGGCCATCGTCGCAGCTGCACCAGCGTCTGGTTTCGCTTTACCACTATCTTGACCTTGACTTTTTCCTTGTTGACCTTGTTGGCCTTGTTGGCCTTGTTGACCTTGATTAGAATCTGCACTTGATTGCGCTTCACCATTTTTACACACATAGTTTTTCGTTGCTAAGTCCCACGCCGCCATGGCCGTGGCAACTCCATATCCTGCAGTTAAAAGGTAGTAACCTTTCTTTCTCATACCCGCAATTTTAGCAACAGTTTCTTGTTCCTTTTTTAAGTATTCAAAGGACTTGATCTGAGTAGCATAGGGATCACTCTCAGTTTCTTCTTTGAATCCCTTTTTTAGATCTTCCATTTGGTCTTTTGCATATTTTTTGAAATAAAGCTCGGCCGCAATCCCTGCGACACCTGTTCCGGCAAGGACCATTGAAGACATACAATTTGAGGCCTTACCTGATGTTGAAACGAGATTAATGGCACCAAGCCCAGCAAAAGCACCGTGGATAAGACCTTTGCTCATTCCACCTTTTTCGGCCTTTTGGAGATCAAGTTTTTCTGTTTCTTTACTGGCCAGAGCTTCCATGCAGCTCTTTCTTTCTTGTTCAGATTCTTTTTTCTCACACTCTTGATAATCCACGCGCAAATTATAAGTATCTTGCTTAGGTTCACATCTCTTTTTTGAATCATTCCATTGGTAAAATTCTTTTTTAGAACACTCTTCTTGGGCCTTCGTGATTGAATCACTATTTCCTTCAAGTTGCTGGGCCATGACTGGGCCTTGAACCAACTGACATAGCGAGAGTGTTATGAGGATTTTTCGTGTGATCATTGTGCGTTCCTAAGCTGCGACTATTTCGTAAATTTCAATACTTAAACAATTATACAAGGCCTTTTCATTCTTTTAAAGAGGGCACTCTTGCCTAAAGGGGTCTAAGCACTATATAAAGTCTTGAAAATTAACGTATTTTTTCAAACAAAAGACATAACGGGGAACAAAATATGGAGATTATCAAACGCCTTATTTTAGGGGCATTATTTGTTTATCCTTCTGTGGCCATGGGCCTAAATCTTAAGAGCGGGGATATTGTCCTGCTTCCACTAAATTGCCGTTCGTGTGATGTTATCGCATCTGAAACAGAGGGGAGTTTTTCTCACTCAGGTATTTATCTTAAAAATAATAGAGGCGAGGAATTTGTTATTGAGGCCCTAGGAAAAGTTAGGGCAGTTGATTTTAAGAGTTTTATCAAGCGCGCACCTTCAATTTATGATGTCGGCTATGTCAGAGTTAAGGAGCTTGAAGACGTAAATAATGAAGTTCTCTTTAATACCATTGTAGAAAAATTTCAAAAGTATATGGGAAAAGGGTTTGATCATCATTATCTGTGGGATAACACTGATGCAAATGGTGATGAACTTTATTATTGTTCAGAATTTGTTGCAAAATTACTCAATGAACTTCTCATCAATAAATTTCAAACAGCACCAATGGATTTTACGACGAATTGGGATTATTGGTACCGAGCTTTTGATGGTGATGTTCCTCAGGGCAAACCTGGAAATTCTCCCAACGATTTATACCGAGATCAACTTGTCGTGAAGCTTCGTTAAAAGTGCAAAAGAAAGATCTATTTGAGAAGGCCTACAGTGAAAGTGGTGAAGTGTCCTTCTCAAAGTCCCTAATTCAATTTTTAAGCTCAGATGTATCAGGCCGCTTTTTGAGCGAGATTTCAAGCTTTAGTTGCCTAGAAATTGGTGTTGGACAAAAATCTCTTTTAGACTCACCAAAATTGGACTTTCTTAATAAGAAGGTATCAAGTTACTTGGGAGTTGATTTTTCAAGTGTGGCCATTGAGCGTTTAAGAAAACAATCTAATTTGTCTTTTCAAGTGGTCGATTTTTGCGAATTCAAAAGTGAGGATCGCTTCAATTTAATTATTGATGCTCACTGTATGCACACGATTGCGGACCATGATTTAAAAATTAAATTCTTGCAAAATGTATTTGATCATCTTGAACCAGAGGGATTCTTTTTTTTAGAATCAATGATTCTTCCTAATTTACCAACTGACCTTATAGAGTATCGTTATGAAGGTGATGGGAAGTATTACTACAAAGATGATAAAGATGATCGAGTCGTTCTAAGTCTCTTTAAGGCCCGAGAGCTCGAAGATATTTTGTTATCAATAGGTTTTCAAATTTTCTATCTATCGTGTCCGATTGGATTAAAGTTTGTGGCCGAGCCTTTTCGTGATTATCCCCTAGAAGGGGATCCTGATGTGATGAGAGTTATCCTAAGAAAAATGTAGAAGATGACGAGTTATTTGCTCGTCATCCTATTCGTCATCTCTTGGCGCACGCTCATTGATTCCTTTTGGAAGATCAACTTGAATGGCCTTTGCCTTTATTGTTGCGTAGAAGAAATTGATATTTCTTGCTTCAAGAATCTCACCTGTTTTAAGTTCAATTCTATCACCCTGGATTGCTTTCCAAGCGTTTCCAGAATGATTTCCAATGTTTTTCATTAAGTCGACAGGGATAAACTCCCCATCATATGTTTCTACGGCCATGGCCTCTGTTGATGGTGTAACCAGTTCAACAGCAACTTTTCTTAGAACTGTTTTTGCGTTTGCTTCTGCAACAATCATTGTCGATAAAACCGAAACTAGAAGTGTAAGTCCGATAAGTTTGATGGTTTTCATAAGCATCCTCCGTGCTTTCCATCTTCCATGATCTCTTTATCAGGACAATTCCTTTGCCCCTAGTTGAACTCTCTTAATACAAGGGCCATGCCAAAATTAACTTACTGAAATCACATGTTGGGCGTGGTGCATTATGTCCATTTGGTGCATTGTGACACTGAAATTTTGGCTTATTTGACCACGCTCAGGCAGCTTGGCCCCATTTTATCAATAATGGCGTCAATATCTTTTGTTGTTAGTTGGGCGAACTTATTGACCAAAAGCTCAAATGTGTTGCCTGTAAGATCAAAGCGATCAAGCCCTGGGTTGAGCTCGAGATGGGAGAGTATTCTTTGCCAAAAATGCTCTTCAATGGCCGCGATGGCCACCATTTTTTGGTCTTTTAATTTATAGATTTTATAACAAGGAAATTTTCCATTATGAAGAGCGTGAAAATTATCATCATTACTTGGTAATAATTTTTCCAAATATGATGAGATCGCTTCTTCAAGGCCACTTGTGACAAATTGTGTTTTTTGAGAATATTGATATTCAAGAAGAGCACAGAGACTATCACTGAAAATTTTTGCAGAAAATACAATCCCACCAATTGGAAGTGGGGGAAGAGCTAGCTCAGTTGAGAAGTTTAAAATTCCCACTTGGGCCAGAGCATTTAAATCATGAAGAAATTTATGCTCTTTCTCGCTTGCCACAAGTTCAATAACAACTTTTACACTGCCTTCTATTAGTGACAAGATAAGATCTTTTTCTTTTTTACTTACGGCCAAGAGAAGAATATCTGTGTGCTGTAAAATTCTTTTAAGCTCTTCATGATCATCGTGAAGATCAGAAATTGCTAATTCAACAATGTTTTTGCCTTGATTAATAGATTGATACCAATCTTTAAAAAGGGGATTTATATCGCTGACTTCTCCCTCTTTGAAAGCGTCGGGGCGATCAAGCCATTCTATGCGATTTACTTGAAAACCTTTTTCAACAAAAAGACTCCCGGCCAGTGGGCCAGGGAGTCTCGAAGTTATTTCAGTTACAGTTAAATCTTTGGCAAAAGTAAAATTCATTTTTAGTTACTGATTATTTTGTGCTTCATCTGCAGGCGTTAGTGACTTCATAAACTCTTCAAGACCTATTCCTGAAAGCTCACATTGTCCCATCGCACAGATTTCAAAACGGTTTTCAGCATTATCAATATAATCCAAGACAAAGCGAGACATGAAATAAGGAATGAAGTTGATGAAGTTCACTTCTTTTGCCCATTCTCGAGGAACTTTTATTACTCTATAGGCCTCTTTAGGATAAGTCAGAGCTCTTAATCCTTCTCCTGAACCAAGTGGATTTTTAAGAACTTCATGAGTCATCTCTTCAGAGATTGATAATAATTCATCTTCGATTTCTCTATCTCCAAATAAGATGGCCGCTCTTCTTGCAATGTGAATCATCGTTGCTGCCGCAGATTTAAATGATGAATCATAGAATGAGAAGTTTTGATTTGGGTATAGTTCGAAATCAGTTGTCGCCAGAGCTCTTGTTTTAAAATGTGTTCCAGATTTAAACTCTTTAGCGATAAAGTTCAACGTATCTTTAAAATTATCTTTGAAAATAGGATTTCCAGTGATCTCATAAACACGTAGCATGGCCTCACTAAAGAAGACATAATCCTCAAAGTAAGGAAGGGATGTTTCTTTAGTTGTTGTATGTCTAATCTTCATTCCTTGCCCATCTTTGGCAACAAGAAATTCTTTATAGACACCTTCAATGACATGGTTGAAAAGAGTACTTGCTCTATTTCTAATGGCCTCAATGCGACAGTATTGCATAATATCGACAAGGGCCGTAACCATCATGAAGTTCCAACTTGCGATTCCTTTATTATCAGTCGCTGGAGGAATTCTTTCTTTTCTATCATTCAAGATGGCCCCTCTAACTTTTCTTACAAGGTCCCATCCATCTTGTGTGTAAATTTCTTCTAAGTGAGCTCTTGATAGAGAGATTACATTTAGACCGTTTTCAAAATTTCCTTGTTCAGAAATTTGGAACCAGTTGAAAATTTTGTCTCTATTTTTAGCAAAAGTCTCACCTTCATCATCGTTATTGTTGAGAACGTCTTCAAATTCTTCCTTCGTGTAAGTGAAGTAAAGACCTTCTACTCCTTCACTGTCTGCATCTTGGGCCGCAAAGAAAATTTTATTTTCTCCAAGCATTTCATTTTCAAGATATTCAAGAGTATTGAAAATGGCATCGTAAACTAGTGGTGATCCGTAAATTAGACTTAATTTAGAAAGCATTTTTAGGAGACCGGCCTGATCGTAAAGCATTTTTTCAAAGTGAGGTACAAGCCATTTTTCATCTGTACTGTAGCGGTGAACTCCGCCACGTGCATGATCAAAAAGTCCACCAAGAAGCATGTTCTCAAGTGTTTTTACAATATGATCCCCGTGCTCTTTAGTAATCATGCCTTCAAGCATTTGTTCTAAGGCCCACTCATAGAAAGCAAATTGTGGAAACTTTGGAGGGTTGCCATGGCCACCATTTTCTTCATCTCTAAATTGTTTAACAGCTTCCAAAACGGCCATTGGTGAAGGGAAATGCCCTTGAAATTCTACTTTGTCTTTTGGTGTAAGTCCCCCAGCGATTGTTTCTGTGACTTTTGTTGCGTTTTCGATAATTTTATCGTGCTCTTCATTATAGGCCCTTGTTAGTTCCTTTAATAAATCCATGAAGCTCGTTTCGTTTTGACGAGCTGTTTTTGGAAAATAAGTTCCAACAAAAAATGGTCTCATATCGGGAAGCAAGAATGCCGACAATGGCCATCCACCACCATTTGTAAAAAGCTGACAAGCGGCCTGATAGTAATTATCAAGATCTGGTTGTTCTTCACGATCAACTTTAATACACACAAAATTTTCATTTAAAAATTTTGCCGTTTGTTCATCTTCAAAACTCTCATGGGCCATCACATGACACCAGTGGCACGATGAATATCCAATTGAAAGAAAGATTGGTCGGTTCATTTCCTTTGCAAAAAGTAGGGCCTCTGGGCCATAGCTCCACCAGTGAACAGGATTATTTTGATGCTGTAAAAGATAGGCCGATTTCTCGTCTTTTAAGCGATTAAATGTGGTTACATCAGTCATTTATTCTCCAATGATGAAATTTCTTCAAAAAAATTTTGCTCCCATTTTCCACATTTTAAAAGGCCCACCTCGTTAAAGGCAATCTTAACCGTTTGTTATTTTTATTATTGTTAATAAAAACTGAGCAGAAAGGTCGATAATATAAATTTTGCCACTGTGTGTTGTAAAAATGTCGTGGCCCTTTACAATTATGTCTGGGAGAGGTTAGAAGGCCTTCGATGAAGTTTTTACAGGTACAACTCAATTTATTGACCACACAAGTGGCCTCACGTCTTCCATGGCAGAATTATCGTCTGCTTCTTGGTCACGTCTTTATTGGTGCGTTTTTTAGTTACACACTTTTAAACCTAAACGACTACGCAAATATTGGTGGACTCACTTATGAGTTTGGAGCACCAGTCGTAAAAGAATTCAGCAAAGAATATATAGACGATACTTTTTCTTCATATGAATTTGATTCTGAAATAAGACCGTTTTCAAAAATTGATCTTTCTCGAATAAATGAAGTTCCAAAGGCCGAGCTAAGATCGATGATTTTAAGATCAATGCCTGCAAAACTAAGAAGGGCCTCTATCCCTTTCATTGATGATGCCCTTAAGGCCGCGAGTAAGTATCAAATAGATCCTTTTTGGCTTTTGGCAATCATGTGGACTGAGAGCCACTTTAATCCAAACGCTGAAAGTCATGTCTACGCTCAAGGTCTTATGCAAGTAATGCCTTCTACTGCAAAGTACATTGCAGGAAAACTTACTCACGATTTTCCAAAAAAGAACGTTAAAAAATATATTCGTACTCCAAAAAGAAATATCGAATATGGTGCTTTCTACTTAAATTATCTTCACAATAAATTTAGTGGAAACTCGATGCATGCCACTGTTGCCTATAATATGGGACCAGCTTTTGTACGAATCTCTCTCAAAAATGGCAGGCCAGTGGGTAAGAAAAATCTTTATCTCACAAAAGTGAGAAAGAATTATAAAAGATTAACTTCAATATACCGCAGTGAAGTACAAAATATGCCAAGGCCCTACGAACTTACATATGTCGTGCAGGAGCCAATCCACGGTGTGAAATTCTTCGTGCCACAGGCCAAAGAAAAAACAGATAAAATTCTTAAAACCTCGCTCTACGCTTTCCTAAGTCCAGTTAGTGCGTCGCACATCATCAATTAAAAGCACGTAGCGTCTATTTTTTTCGTTTTTCCTCTGATACATTTTGGAGTCGAGTTTTTTTCTAAGGTTGAATTATGGAATATTCAAAAGTCATCGCAATAGATGGTCCAAGTGGTAGCGGAAAATCAACAGTGGCCCGAGAATTGGCCCAAGTTTTAGACGTTCTCTACATTGATACAGGGGCCATGTTTCGTGCTCTCGCTTTCGAAGCGGATAAGCGCAGTGTACCGTTTGAATGGAGCGGTGGTTTAAAAGAGTTTATCGAATCAATTGATTTGAAATATGGAACGTCATCAGAATGCTTAATTAGTATTAACGGTGACAATCTTACGCAAAAAATTCGTGAGCACCACGTTTCTAAATTGGCATCGATCATTTCACAGATTCCTGAAATTAGAGAATTTCTTTTGGACTTCCAAAGAAATCTTGCGAAATCGTCAGTCTGTGTGATGGAAGGTCGTGATATCGGAACGGTTGTTTTTCCAAATGCTTTTTGTAAATTCTTTGTAACGGCTTCAGTGGAAGTTCGCTCTCAAAGAAGGCTTGAGCAATTGCGCGAAAGTGGCGACACTTCTGTATCTCTTGAACAGATTATGAAGGACGTTGAAAAGCGCGATATGAGCGATATGAATAGAGAAGTTGCTCCTCTTAAGCAGGCCAGTGATGCTGAGCTTGTTGATACGGGTAATATGAATATTAATGATGTCGTTTCCCAGCTTAAAGAAAAGGCCATACTCAAGGCCAAGAGCGTAGGTATAGAATTGTGAAATTTCTCATCAACCGTACCGATGCCATAGGAGATAATATTCTCACTATGCCAATGGCCCGAGCACTCAAAGAACATTTTCCAGAGTGCCAGGTAGCGGTGATTACTTCAAAGAGGGTGGGCGAAATTTACGAAAACCATCCTTATATCGACAAGTATTTTATTCTCAATAAAAATGATTCCTTTTTCAAAAAGTTTTACCGTTCGATGATGATCTTTAAGATCTTCAGACCAAGTCATTATTTTTTTGTCGGTGGCTCTCATGTTCCAAGTTTAGTTGCTTTTTTAAGGGGCATTGGTTTTAGGGGTGGTCTTAAGTCAAAGTGGCAGACTTTTTTATTTTTAAAAGATGGTGTTCGCCAAAAACGCTCCATCGTGGCCATGCATGAGAGTGAATATAATTTAGAGCTATTAAGACCTCTTATTGATAATATTCATGCAAAAGAACTTTATAGACCTCATATTGAGGTGACGACTGAAGAAGTTGAAAAAGCATGGCACCTTTTTCAAGATGAATGTACAAATAAAGGTATTCGTATCAATTCTGAGCTTGTCGTTATCCATCCAGGTATGACTGGACACACTTTGAATTGGTCTTCTCGCAATTATGGACGATTAATCACTCGCTTAATACAGCGCTACCCAGGTAAATTTACTTTTGTAATATCGCATACACCTTCTGATGAGCGTTTTTTAAAAGGCTTAAGAGAAGAGCTGATGCTCTTTGATGATATCTGTAAAGATAGTGTTTATTTTTTTGATGGCTCTGTTCATGGGCTTAGAAACTATATGGCCTTTTTAACTAAGTGCCGTTTGTTTATTGGTCCTTCTACTGGAACAACTCACATTGCAAATGTTTTAGGATTAAAGACAATTGCTCTTTATTCACCTATTAAAGTACAATCGGCCGCAAGGTGGAGGCCATTCAATAGTGATAAACTAAAAGTTCTCGTTCCTGATGTTGTTTGTGGTGAACAATTTGAATGTGCAAAAGAGGCCTGTCCATACTATGAGTGTATGGCAAAAATAGAAGTCGATGACGTTATTAACGTTATTAAAAATATGTTGGAGTTTTAATTTGAAATCACTAATTACTAAAGAAAGATTTGAAGAAATTGTTTCAAAATTTGAACATCTTAAACCTCTTCTCGTTGTAGGAGATGTCGGGATTGATAAATATACGTATGGTGAAGTTAAACGAATTTCTCCTGAGGCCCCTGTTCCTGTTTTAGAAGTGACAAAAGAATGGCTGAAGCTAGGACTGTCTGCCAATATCAGTGATAACCTTAAGGCCTTAAATATCAATTCAACTTTATGTGGCGTTATTGGAGATGATCAAAATGCCAATATCTTTGAAATGCTTCTTGAAGACGCAGAGCTTTCAACTTGGGGTATGGTACGTTGCGATCAGAGACCAACTGTTTTCAAAGAGCGTGTAACGACAATGACTCAACAGATTTGTCGAATTGATTACGAATCTCTTGATTATATTTCAGCCGATGTGGAAAAGCGTTTAGTGGACAGAATTGTTGATCTTTCTGATGGACACGAATCTCTTATTCTTGAAGATTATGCCAAAGGAACATTAAGTGAAGGCCTTATTCAAAAACTTATTGCTCACTATAATGGAATGAACAAGCTTGTTGCAGTTGACCCTAGTCGCACAACTCCTCCAACATTCTATAAGGGAGTTCATCTTTTGAAGCCAAATAGAGTCGAGGCCGAGATTATGGTGAAGCACCTAGGTTATACGGAAAAGAAAATTGAAAAGATCGCTGAAATTCTTATCGAAAAACTAGCTGTTGAAAAACTTGTCGTAACTCTGGGCGCGGATGGTATGGCCCTAGTTGATACTAAGGTATCAAACGAAGTGTCATTTATCCCAACTGCGGCCAATGAGGTCTTCGATGTCTCTGGTGCAGGAGATACGGCCATTGCCCTTCTTGTTTCTGCATTACAAGCAGGTGCAACTTTGGAAGAAGCTGCATGGATTGGTAACTGTGGTTCAGGAGTAGTTGTTGGTAAGAAAGGAACTGCTACAGTTAACCAGAAAGAGCTTCGTGCTTTTTACCAAACTTTAGTTCAAAGACTAAATCAATAGATGAGTGAGTTAAAAAAACCATCTCAAGGTTTTTTCTTTGCAAGCTTTCTCTATCACAGTGAAAAAATATCAAAATTAGAATTAATAACAATGTGGAAGGACTTAGTAGGTCCTTCCATTGAATTTAATTCGCATTTTTGTCCCATGAAAAAGTATTATGCTAAAGAAATGGGGGATGAAAATATGTTAGAGCGTTTTTTTCTTCTCTCTACAACTCCATTCGATAGAGAAGAGTTTGTTGCTTTAAAATTAAAGGCGACAGAGCTTGAGATAAAATTCAGTGATCATAATAATCGAATTTTTAATTTTGATGTTGGCCTTTTGACTCTAGAGAACTTTATTTTGGCCACTGGAAAAAGCTTCTCCCACCGCACATATATTGGGCAAGGAGTATATGCGGATCTTAATCTTTTATGTGAAGGTAAAGTTTTTCGCGCACTGCCTTGGACTTATCCAGATTATCAAATCCCTGAAGTTATAGACTTTCTTAATTGGGGACGATCGCTTTTACTCCAAAAACTCACCACTACTGCCTGATTTTAATTTGTAAAAATCCCACTGTGATATAATGACGTTAGTTTGATTTGGTCCTTTTTACTTTTTGGCCCTATCTCAAAACTAATTTTGAATGAACTTCAAAGTTTTTATTGAGGTGGGTCGTGATCTTAAGGAGGTAAATTAAGAGCACATCATTTAAATTAATCTAAGACATTTACATTGGTTCACTTCCAGGGATTTTTGGAGCACTCATAATTTACATCTTAAGTTCGCTCCTAGGCTCGCGCGGGCCTTGATGGAAGTGTCCTCAGAGGAATTCTGTCGTGAATTCTCTACTTAAAAGCATGAGATTTATAATTTGACCGGGTGAAATTCCCGGTTTTTTATTTTTGCTGCGTTCCTGCTTGCTTTTTTGCTGTGCGCATGAAAAAATTCGCTCAAAAAGTTGCGTTAACCCCTGAAAATAGGAAAAACAATGATTTCACAGCTAGAGAGTTTGTACCAAAACTTCTTAGAAGAATTAAAGACACAAAAGACCCAGGCCGAAATTTTAAATCTAAAGGCCGACTATATTGGAAAGAGCGGAAAAATTTCTGAAGTTTTAAAAAACTTGAAAAATCTTTCTGTTGAAGAGAAAAAAGAAGTAGGGCCAAAGGCCAATAAAATCAAAGATGATATCGCCAATGATATTGCCAACAAACTTCAGGCCGTTGAAATCGAAGAAATCAACCAAAAGCTTGCCGACAATAAAATTGATATAGGACTACGCGAATCTGTTAAGACGACAGGTTCTCGTCACGGCGGTTTCCACCCAAGAACACTTATCCGTCAAGAAATTGAGGATATTTTCCTTTCAATGGGCTTTGATGTTCTTGATGGACCCCATATTGAAGATGAATTCCATAATTTTGAGGCCCTTAATATTCCAGGTGATCACCCTGCACGTGATATGCAAGATACTTTCTGGTTTAAAGATGAATCTTCTCCAGAAGGAAAGAAGCACCTATTAAGAACTCACACTTCAACTATCCAAGTGCGCGGGATGCTTTCAAGAAAGCCTCCTTTTAGATTTATCGCTCCAGGGACAGTTTTTAGATGTGAAAGAACAGATGCTTCTCACGAAATGGTATTTCAACAACTAGAAGGAATGATGGTTGGGGAGAATATCTCTGTTGGTAACTTAATTTATTTCATGAAAACAACACTTAAAGAAATTTTCAAGAAAGACGTTGAAGTTCGTCTTCGTCCAGGATTTTTCCCATTTGTTGAGCCAGGTTTTGAACTTGATATCAAATGCCAAGTTTGTGGTGGTAAGGGTTGTTCTGTATGTAAACATACTGGTTGGGTAGAGCTTCTTCCATGTGGGATGATTCACCCGAACGTTCTTAGAGCAGGTGGCATTGATCCTGATAAGTATAACGGTTTTGCTTTTGGACTTGGTCTAGATCGTCTCGTTATGATGAAGTATGGAATTGATGATATCCGCCACCTACAAAGTGGGGATCTAAGATTCAACGAACAATTTAAAACTTACTAAAAAATTAAAGGATAAGAATATATGTTAATTTCTACAGATTGGATTAAAGACTTCGTTGAACTTCCAGAAAATTTAACTCCAAAAGAGATCGGAGAAAAATTTACGTTAGGAACTGCAGAAGTTGAAGATGTTATAACTGTTTCGGCACACCTTGAAGTTATTCGTGTTGCGGAAATTTTAAGTATCGAACCACACCCTGAAGCCGACAAGCTAAACCTCGTGACATTTAACTTTGGTGGCAAAGAGCCTAAGAGAGTTGTTTGTGGTGCCTCTAATGTACGTGTCGGCCTTAGAACAATGTATGCACCTCTTGGTGTAACTCTTCCTAATGGTCTAACTCTTGAGCCTAAGAAAATTCGTGGTGTTCTTTCTGAAGGAATGCTGTGCTCTGAAGAAGAGCTAGGATTTGCTGAAGAGTCAGAAGGCATTATTGATCTTCCAAGTGATGCACCTATTGGTGTTACTGCAATGGAATATTATAACGAGAAAAAAGATGTTCTTTTAGATGTTGATAATAAATCACTTACTCACAGACCAGACTTATGGGGTCACTACGGACAGGCCCGTGAATTTGCGGCCGTCTTTGAAAAAACATTAAAGAACCCATTTGATAGTAAGTGGCGTGATTCTCTACTATCTAAAATAGGTAATGGTTCATCACCGATTTCTCCAAAAGTAGATAAAGATTCCGCCTGTCTTTCATACTTCGGTCTATCTATCGATGGTGTTACGGTTGGAGAGTCTCCGCTGTGGATGCAAAAAAGGTTAAAGGCCGTAGGTTCAAGACCAATTAATAGTATTGTTGATATTTCTAACTACGTAATGCTGGAACTTGGTATTCCCAACCATATTTTTGATCGAAGTGAAATCAAAGGCGAGCTTTCAATTAAACGCCTTGGTACTGAGGCTGAATTTACAACTCTAGATGAAGAAAAGCGCTCTCTCGTAGCGTTTGATACTGTTATCTGTGATTCAGAAAGACCACTTTGTCTTGCTGGCATCATGGGGGGATTAAATTCAGGTGTAACTGAGAAGACAACAAATGTCTTTATCGAAGTTGCAAACTGGAAGGCCGCAGAAGTTCGTCGAACATCAACTCGTTTAGGTTTAAGAACAGATTCTTCTCAGCGCTATGAAAAAACTCTAGACAGTAAACTTTGTGAAAAAACACTTCTTCGTATCCTTGAACTTATTCTTGAACTGAATCCAAACGCAAAAGTGGTTGGGAAAATTGAATACGATGGTGTTGATCTTAATTCAATTTCTACTGTAGAAATTGAAACAAGCTTCACAAAGATTTGTTCAACTCTTGGAAAAGATATTTCGAATGATAAGATAGTCTCAATTTTGACGACTCTTGATTTTGATGTGAATGCCGTTGGCGATACTTTGAAATTAAAAGTACCGAGTTATAGAGCGACAAAAGATATCGAATGTGAAGCTGATATTATTGAAGAAGTTGGACGTATTATTGGTTACGATAATATTGAGTCTTCATCACCTAAGCTTGATATTTTTCCAGTAAAGCTTTCACCTGCGCAAAAACTTCACCGTAAAGCACGTGACTATATGGTTTATAATGCTTCTTCATTTGAAGTTATGACTTATCCAATGATCGGTGAGAAACTTTACGAAAAGGCAAATTGGCCAGTAAGTCGTGAACTAGAACTTATTAATTCCATCAGCAAAGATGCTGAGCTAATGAGAACTTCTATGATCCCAAGCTTATTGGAAGCCGCTGCTTTAAATACAAAAAATATGTCAAAGTTTAGATTCTTTGAATTGGGTCGTACGTATCACAAAGATGATAAAAGTTTTGCTCGTGAGAATTCAGAACTCGCAATTGTTTTCTTTGATAAAGAAAAATCACCGTTCATGGAACTTCTTAATACAGTAGAAGGTTTACTTGCAGCTCTTAATATCCCTGGTGATATTTGTGAGAAGCACCCTAAGTTTAAGAATGAAGTTCTTCCAGAAGATTGGAGTGGAGCGCATCCGTTTGAATTTTTAAATATTAGAATTATGGGTAAGATGAAAGGTGTCGTTTCATCTATTCATCCGATTGCTCTTCGTTCATTTAAGATTAAAGGAAACTTAGCAGTAGCTATTCTTGACTTAACGGCGATTGAACAATCTGAACAAAAAGATAAAACAAAGTATTCTCCATTAGCAAAATTCCCGTCTTCTAACTTTGACTGTACAGTTGTTGCTAAGACAGATGTATCTGTAGCAACTTTGTTACAAGAGACGAAGAAGTTAAAGATTAAAGAACTTGTTGATATGAAAGTGGCCGATGTCTTTACTATGAATGAAAATGAGAAGGCCGTTACTTTAAGAGCAACTTTCTTTGATGCTAATCAGACTTTAAGTGGCGATTTCATCACAGAGGCCAGTAACAAAGTGGTTGATGTGCTTGAAAAGGCCGGTTATCCATTAAAAAAATAAATGTTTTTCTTTATAGGGCCGCATCTGCGGCCCTTTTTTTTGTCTTGAGATCTCTTTTTTAACTCTTTTATATTACTTAAGTGTTTGATTTTGTTAGATTGTATGAAAAAGTTGAGAAAAAAGTTATTTTTATAAAAAAAAGTATTGACGGAATTGTGGCCCATCTGTAGTATCCGTCCTTGTCAGAAACACGAAACAAACTTCGAAACGGAAAAACAAGCCGATACAAGTGAAGAGAAATCGAACTTAGGCTTGAAGAAAACGCTGTCGAAAAAAAAAATGAAAAAAGTTCGTGACAAAGCTTTTCCGACGTAATAAGTTAGCGAAGCACTTTTCAGATAAGCTCTTTAAAAATTTAAATAGAAAGTTAAAGTTTGCCACTTATGTGGTAAAAAAGATGAGAAAGAATCCTTGAAGTTTAAGATGAGGAATTCGGCGTAACTAAATCCAGCACTAAAGTTGATGTTGTACGTAAGT
>NZ_AUNE01000033.1 GCF_000447755.1 Bacteriovorax sp. BSW11_IV
CAAGTGTGGCCAACACTGATACGGTTCAAACTTCAATTGAAAAACTTCAAGGACAAGTTGATGCTGCAAAAACATCTTTAACAGGAAAAGAAGATGCCCTTACCGCAGGAACGACTGCTCAATACTATAGAGGGGACAAAACTTGGCAAACTCTTGATAAGGCCGCAGTTGGACTTAGCAATGTTGATGATATTCAACAAATGCCACTTTCTTATCTAGATACAACGACAACTCTTGGAGCAGATGATGCGAAAGTTCCTTCTCAAAATGCAGTAAAGACTTACGTTGATTCAAATCTTGTATGGTCTAAAAATGTTAACGATGTTTATTATAATACTGGAAAAGTAGGTGTAGGAACAACTATTCCTATCGCAAATATGCATGTGTCTGGAGGTTCGGCCATTTATAATAGTTCTGCAGTGGATGCTCAAATTGGAGTTGGAGCAACTTTATTAATTGATTCTACAGCTAATGCAAATAATATGTTTTCTCAACTTGTTTTTAAGCAAAGATCTACCGGGGATAATTATTCAAGAATTGTTTCTTCCGGAGGAACTGCTCCTGATTTAAGGTTTGTAACAGGAGCTTCAGATTCTATGATTATTGATAATTCTGGTAATGTCGGTATTGGTACAACAGCTCCTACGTCTTTGCTTCATGTAAAAGGAGCAGTGACCTCTGAAACTAATGGTTATTCAATTTTTAATGCAAAATCATACAGTGATACTGAAAGTCCTCACTTCGTAGGTTACAGAGCAAGAGGTACAGAAGCCGCTCCAACATATCCGTTGACTGGTGATGCTCTTGCAACTTTTCAAGGAAGAAATGGAATTGATAATCAAAATTCTGGAGGAATTGTTTTACGTGCTTCAGAAGATCAGTCGGCGACAAATCATGGGACAGAAATACGTTTTCAAACGACTGCTAATACAACACTTCCAGTGAGTGATAGAATGATTGTTGGCCATGATGGTAATGTGGGTATTGGAACAATGACTCCGGCCTCAAAGCTAGAAGTTGCTGGCGGTGGAATTGTTTCTTCTTATCTTGATGCTGGTCGATCGACAACAGATGGGGCCATGAGGTTTACGGCATCAACAGGAGCCGTTCTCTTTGATGCTGATGGAAATAAGAGAATTGCATGGAATGACGGACAGGCCGATTTTGCGATTCGCTCTGGTCATTATTTTGATGGTGGATTGCCAAAATATCAAAAAGAAACTGGTGATCCTGATGGCGGAGCGGCCATGCTAAAAATGCTCACTGATGGTGTTCCTGGTACAATTGAACTCTCTGTTGCTGCTGTTGGAGCCCCTGCTGGATTTGTAAATTATAATAATAGAATCATGATCCAAGATGGTACTGGTATTGTTTTAAGTACAGGTGGTGGTTCTATGCAAGAAAGAATGAGAATTAAAACTGATGGTCTTGTCGGAATTGGTACAAGTAATCCTCAATACAAACTTGATGTCAGTGGTGGTGATATCAATGCTTCAGGTAATGTGAGATCGGCCGGTGTTGTTTTAACTTCCGACGAAAGATTTAAAACCGATATTCAGGTCATAGAAAATGCAACGGAAAAACTTAAGCAACTTGTAGGGGTGTCCTACGTGTGGCGTCGCGATGAATTTCCTGATAGGCACTTCAATGACAGAAAGCAGATTGGGGTTATTGCTCAAGATGTTGAGAAGATTTTCCCAGAGCTTGTTGATAAAGATGCGAAAGGTTATATGAGCGTTAATTATCCTGGATTAATTGCACCACTAATTCAATCTGTGAAAGAGCAGGACGAGAGAATCTCTGAGCTTGAGAATTCACATAGAGAAATTGCATCATTAAAAGAAGAGAATGAATCACTTAAAAAAGAAGTTTCTGACATGAAAGAAATTCTTTGTGAGATCAAGCCTGACGCAAAAATCTGTAATTAAATTAACTTAAATTTTACAAAAGTGGCGTTTCACATACTCCTAAATTATGTTTTAATGAATTTAAGGAGATTTATATGAAATTTTTTGCAGCCGTTCTATGTGCTCTGATGCTTACATCATGTTCAAGCCCAGAAAAGACATTTACTCTTGAAAAAGTTGAAACAAAAATGTCTCAATCATATGGTCCAGTTCAAGCGAAAGTAGATTACATAGAAAGCAAAGACGGCAACCTTTGGTTCAATGTTGAATTGATGAACCTTTCACAAAGACAAGTTGAAGTTGATAAAAAAGATTTTATACTTGAAACAAGTGGCCCTGAAATTAGTATCAGCGATAAAACTCCCATGAAGAACTTTATCCTTAAATCTCGTGAAAAAATGGTTGTTAAAATGGCCTTTGATCTCAGTTTAAATGCCAGCATCGATAGCATCATTTTTCGCTATAGCTCCAATCATTCAGAAATGCAGGAGTTTTTTAACGTAACTCATTAGTTTTAATACGAAAAAAAATGTAAATCATTGAAAATTCGATGGTGAAATTTTACATTTTTTCTTGCTCAAAAGCGAAGATTTGGTAATTATGGGGGGCATCTTTCTAAGAGAGGTTCCCATTAAATCAATTTTGTTCTTAACGTTGTCGGTTCTAAATTTCTCAAGCTTTGCTTACACACATTTTAAAGGTGATAAGTCATGGAGCGATCTAAAAACTCAACTTCAAGAAAAAAGAGAATACCGCGATCTCGTTGGTCTAGATAATAAATCATTAAAAGAAAAATTAGGTAAAATTGCAGCAAGTGGATACAGATCGCTAAGCTACGATCAAGCAAGACTGATCATGTTTACGATTATTGATAATGTTGATGGAGAAGTTTGCTCGGTTTATTCAAATCACGAATGCATTATCACTTATGAGATTCCAAATAATCAGGTAATGAATGCTGAACATACTTGGCCAAAATCATTAGGAGCGGGAACTGTTCCTGCTAAAAGTGATCTTCACCACCTTTATCCAACGACAAATCATGCTAACTCTGTTCGTTCAAGCTTACCATTTTGTGAAGTGGTAAGATCTGATTGGGAAAATGATGGAAGCCGCCGTGGTGTGGATGGGGATGATCACCACTGTTTTGAGCCTCCTGCATATCATAGAGGAAATGTTGCTCGTTCACTTTTTTATTTTGCTATTCGCTATGGCCATTCAATTGATGATAAAGACGAAGAAGTCCTTCGAAAGTGGCACCATGAAGATCCTGTAACAGATCAAGATATTGAAAGAAATGAGAAGATTAAGTCTTATCAACGCAATTCTAATCCATTTGTCGACATTCCTGACCTTGTTGATATGGTCGATAATTTTTAAATAAATTCTACACAAACCCGAAAAGCAATCTATGAAGATTGCTTTTTTTTTATTCATTTCATTCATTTCCACACTTTCTTTGGCCGACTGTACAAAGGCAGAGCTGTGCTCTAAAAATCTTTCCCTTGAAGTCATGGAGCTTACTGAAAATATTCTTCCTATTACCAAAGAAGTTTTTCGTGACAACTGGTATCTCATTTTAGAAAAAGAAAATTTAATGAAAAAACAGGAATTTCTAAATAATGAGAAGTCTTGCAAAAATGTAAATGATCTTATTTATGCTCCTGAAGGTTCACCTCTTGCTGATTTTCCTTATAAAAGTGATGAACCAAAATACTTCTTTATGAGTCGAGTGATGAAGCAGATTTTAGAGAGTAAAAAAATGGGGGGAGGACTACAGCTTGGAATCTCTGATGTGTTTAAAAAACATATGGAATGGCAAAAGAACCTGCCTAAAGATGAGCTTGCTAAAAAGAAAGAAGAATATAAGCAGGAATTTTTAAAAAATTGCCATGAAGATAAAAGTGAGCAGATTCTTTCTACATATAATGAGATCATGTCAGAGCATGGAGAACTAGAGGAACTTCAAATCGTTTTTCAAGAAATGAAAAATGAATGTCAAAATATCTTTCCTGTTTATGGTACTGATTACGATACAGGGGCCAGATACTCGAAAAATGATTATGCATCAAAGTTTGATACTTTGAAAAACTTTGCAGAGCTTGGGTGTTATCCCATGGACCTAGTTGATAGATACTTTCGAGATGAGGAAACTGAATGTGGTAAGTATCTCGAAGATATTTATGAAATTGTAAATCCGGAATGTGCTAATAAGCTTGGAACTGACCTTGGATTTTTGTGTAATGGCCTTCATGATTACTTGGCCAAGCAATTTATACAAAATCCGATTTATGATGAATATTTAGAGCGCTTTTTGGATCTACTTGAAAAAAATAAAAAGAACGGAAAACCTTTTGATCTCGATAAATTGGCGATGAAGGCCACTAATAATGATCCAGTGGCGGCATGGAGGCTTATTGCGCTTTTAGGCCATGATGAAATTAATACGACTATGAAGATGATTCGTGAAGAGCTGATTCGTTCTGGGCAAAATGAGCGTTTTATTAAAACTCGCCATCTCTATACGGGTGAATCAGATAATAAAGGGGAGCAGTCTTTTGTCTTTAAAGGTGAGGTTATAACTCAAGCACCTAAGCATCAAAATATGAAATTATTTGCTGATCTTATCAAAACCAATGGCCGTTTTGCGGGCGAAAAAGTTGATGGGCGCTACTATCACTATATTGCAGGTGGGATGGTTGCCTGTGAACTAAAGGCAAGAGGGCATTCTAATTTTAGAGCAAATCTAGCGGCGACGGGAACAGGTGTTGCTTATGAAGCCTATGATTTTGAATCTCATACACATTTTGTGGAAAATTCCCAAATTGCCCATATGGGAAAGAAAGATCGACTCTCTGAGACTCAACTTTCAGATAAAATGTATGAAGGAACTAAGAAGTCTTTTGCCCAATATTCTAAGATGTATGAGGATAGTTTGAAGTCCTTTAATCAAGGGAATTTTAAAATTAATTACGAAGAGGCCTATGCGGCCTATTCTCAAGAGTATGATAAACGAGAAGAAAGAAAATCTTATTGGTATCGTTTGAAGAATACACCGTGGAAAGATAGCTTCCAAAACTTTTATGATGATAGCTCTCTTCACAAAAGAGGAGGAGAGCTCGGTGCAAAGATGTGTCGTAAAACTACTTCAAAGCGTTAAGTGAATCCTTAACAGTGGCCTTGGCGGCCACAAAATGTTTTTGCTCTAGAACAAGGGCCTTTGCGATATAATTTATCTCATTAGATTCTTCATTATCCACACCATTACAGCTTGCAGCTAGATGAAAGAGTACCTTCAAAATATTGTAACGAGTGTTGACGTCATACATTTCAACTAAAGGTGTACAGTAGGCCCTCGTATCGAGCCCTAAATGTTCTTGCATATCAGTTATAGCAAGTGAAGCAACAGTTTCTGCCTTCTCATCAGATAGTGCAAACCATGTCTTTAACGAACTGATCATTGTACTTTTTTCGGCATCACTTACTTTAAAATCTGCGTAAATAACTTTACTCATTAGCCCAGCAAGACAGGCGAGCAGAATGAGATGTTTTTCTTCATTATCCGGGAACTGTGCTCTTAATGTCTCGTGAAGTGAGTTTACTGCGCTTGGTTTGTTATTAACTTTGAATATGTCCCAAAATGCCATGAAGTCTACCTTTCTTAGTTTAAAAAAACATTTTAATGATAGGCCTTGGAAAACTTCTTGTCCACAAATGTAGGACATATTCTCTTTTTGAATTTTTTCAAAAATCTATTCTTATTTCTTCTTAGTAAAGTCGCGCAGTATGAATGAAAGATATTTGCGATTGTTAACGAAGAAAATGCTCTTTATCTTTGTGATGTTCTCGATCGATAGAGTTACTTGGGATTAGGATTTAATTGTTTAAGATTGAAGTGTTTTTCAATCGATATTTCTGCTTTTTTATGACGTCTTGCTAAAGTGCTAATATCAAAGGAGAGTTTACATAAGAGAATATAGAGGCATTAAATGAAGATGAATTCGTAAAGCTTTGAAATCTCTTGTCTTATCTTGTAATCAGAACAATATAAATAGATAATAGAAAGTGGAAATAGTTTTTATGGGAGAAAAAAGTTGGTGTGTTTAGAAAGTAGGAATATTGACGTTTTGAAGTTCAATCCCATCTTTAGTGATGAAGGGCAGGAATCCCATGAACACGGTGTTGTGACCATCGAAAAAACTAAAGTGAAAAGGCCAAAGAAATACAAAGTCCTTATTCACAATGATGATTACACCACGATGGAGTTTGTGATTTATATCCTGCAGAAAATTTTTGGGAAACATTACGAAGAAGCGAAGGCCATAATGCTAAGAGTTCATCAAGATGGCCATGGAATTTGCGGAGTCTATACTTTTGAGATTGCGGAAACAAAAGTTGAAAAAGTTGTTAGTGAAGCAAGAGAGAATGGACATCCATTGAAATGTACAATGGAGCCTGAGTAAGAAGGAATTTTTATGTCGAAAAAATTAGAAGTGATCATTAATGATGCGATAAAAAGAGCGAATAAGCTTCGCCATGAATACTTGTCGCTTGAATCTGTCTTATTGGCCATGATGGACGATGAGGAAGTTGTTGCCGTATTAAACTCATGCGGGGCCAATGTTGTTCAAGTAAAAACTGAATTAGACCAATTCCTTCAAGACGAAAGTAACTTTAGCATTCTCTCTGAGGGTCAAGTTGAAGAATTGGGTGAAAAACAATTTGTTGATGAGGAGCTTCGTAAGCTTGCTGCTGAAAATGGCATTGAATATCAGCCAGAGATTTCATTATCACTGCAAAGGGTGATTCAAAGGGCCGCGATTCATGTTCAATCTGCGGGAAAAAGACAAATTAAAGGAATCAATTTACTTGTGGCCCTCTTTCAAGAAAAAGAGAGCTTCGCTTTATACACTCTTCAAAAACAAGGAATCGAAAGATTTGATGTTGTGAAGGCCATCGCTCATGGTGTTGATGAGCCAATAACACAAAATACAGTTGAAGAAGAAGTCGAAATGATCGAGGGTGAAAGTTTAGGAGCAGAAAAAGCTAAAAAACGCACGGCCCTCGATGAATTCTCTGTTAATTTAAATAATCTTGCCAAAAAGAATAAAATTGACCCACTCATTGGTAGAAAAGAAGAATTAAAAAGAATTGTTCAAACTCTTTGCCGCCGCCGTAAAAATAATCCGCTTCTTGTTGGTGAAGCAGGTGTGGGGAAAACAGCGATCGCTGAAGGTCTGGCCTATGCCATTGAACAAGGTGATGTTCCTGAAGTACTGCAAGGTACAGAAGTTTTTAGTTTAGATATGGCCGCGCTACTTGCTGGTGCAAAATTTAGAGGGGACTTTGAACAAAGATTGAAGAGCGTTATCAATGAAATTGATAAAAGAAATGAAAAAGGTCTCAAAACAATACTCTTTATAGATGAAATTCATACAGTGATGGGTGCTGGAGCAACGACTGGTGGAAGTATGGATGCTTCAAATTTATTGAAGCCCGCTTTATCTGCTGGAAAACTTCGTTGTATAGGTTCAACGACTCACGATGAATTTAGAAAATTCATTGAGAAGGATCATGCTTTCTCTCGTCGTTTTCAAAAAGTTGATATTGAAGAGCCTTCTGTTGACGACACTTATAAAATTCTTTTGGGACTTAAAGATAAATTTGAAGAATTTCATGGAGTTAAGTATTCGAATACTGTTCTCAAGTCAGCGGTTGATTTAGCAGAGAAACATATCACAGATAGAAAAAATCCTGATAAGGCGATTGATGTAATCGACGAGATCGGAGCAAGACTTCAACTTTTACCAGAAAGTAAGAAAAGATCTACTGTAACTAAAAGAGATGTTGAAGAAATTGTGGCCGAACTTGCACGTATTCCAAAAGTTTCAGTTCAATCTTCAGAAAAAGAGAAGCTTAAAGGCCTTAGGGATAATTTAAAACTCCTTATTTATGGTCAAGATCATGCGGTTGAGCAGGTTAGTGACGCAATTTTGATGTCGAGATCAGGACTTGGTCATGATTTAAAACCAATGGCGAGCTTCTTATTTGCAGGCCCTACAGGTGTTGGTAAAACAGAACTTGCAAGACAGCTTGCCATTCAATTAGGCAGTCATATAGAGCGTTTTGACATGTCTGAGTACATGGAAAAGCATACGGTAAGTAAGCTCATCGGAGCTCCTCCTGGTTATGTGGGTTATGAAAGTGGGGGACTTTTAACTGATGCGGTTAAGAAACATCCCCATTGTGTTTTACTTTTAGATGAAATCGAAAAGGCCCACCCTGATATCTTCAATATCCTTCTTCAAGTTATGGACCATGGGGTGTTAACGGATGCCCAAGGACGTTCAACTGACTTTAGAAATGTTGTCATTATTATGACAACTAATGCAGGTGCTCGTGAAATGGAAACGGGGACTATTGGTTTGTCTCAAGCATCAGGAAGCAATACAGGACGCAGGGACGATAAGATTAAACAGTATTTCTCTCCTGAATTTAGGAACCGATTAGACGCCATTATCCACTTTAATAAACTTGATAATGCCTACATCGTTCAGATCGTTGAAAAGTTCTTAATGCAGTTGGAAGAAAAGTTGTCACACAAGCATGTTGAACTTGTCGTAACTGAAAATGCAAAAGAGTGGCTCGCTAAAACAGGCTTTGATCCTAAGATGGGAGCACGTCCTATAGCTCGTATCATCGATAATAAGATTAAGAGACCTCTATCAACTGAAGTTCTTTTTGGAAAATTAGAAAAGGGCGGAAAAGTAACAGTTGATGTTAAAAATGATGATCTAGAATTTATCTTTTCATAAAAAAAATGGGGAATCAGGCAACTTTTTATGGCACTTCATCGCCTGATTCCCCTTAGCCTAGGCAGTTTTAACCCATTTTATTAAACACCTTTGTAAAAAATATCGCGGCCTACTTTTAGAAAAAAATCATACCCAAAAGTACACTTCACCGTACCTTCACTCCAAAAAAACAAAAAACGCAATCGTTGAAACGTCGATGAACACGCACGTTCGAGCTTCGTAAAAAAAAAGTTAAAGAGAAATTTACAAGTGACCGATCTCAGAATAGAATGCTGAAACTTTCGGAACGATAGAAATTTGAATAAAGCACTTCTTTTTTTGTTTGCGTTGAAGAAAATTTGTGTTTATTCTTAAAATATAAGTGTTGAAAACCAGGAGGATGTCATGGCTGTTAAAAAGACAACTAAGAAAGCTGCTACAAAGAAAGTAGCAAAGAAAGCTACGAAGAAAGTTGCAACTAAAAAAGTTGCTAAGAAAGCTACAAAGAAAGTTGCTGCTAAGAAAGCAACTAAGAAAGTAGCTGCTAAGAAAGCTACTAAGAAAGTTGCTGCTAAGAAAGCAACTAAGAAAGTAGCTGCTAAGAAAGCAACTAAGAAAGTAGCTGCTAAGAAAGCTACTAAAAAAGTAGCTGCTAAGAAAGCTACTAAGAAAGTAGCTGTTAAGAAAGCTACTAAAAAAGTAGCTGCTAAAAAAGCTACTAAGAAAGTTGCTGCTAAGAAAGCTGCTCCAACGACAGCTACTAAGCCAGCTAAAAAGAAGTAATTCTTTAAAGAAACCCCTCTTCGGAGGGGTTTTTTTTTGCCTTTTTATTTTATCCGTCACTTCCACGCATATTTTTTTCATTTCTACATTTCTAAGTCATTAATATTCCATCTTCAAAAAGTTGTGCGCGACAAAAAATGATTTACAGAAATTAATAATATTGATAACTTGCGCGCGTTATAGAAATCGTCCAATTATCACACAGATAATTTATCGCCAGATTCAAAAACTGAGAACGGTAAGGAGTAGTTAAATGAGTGAATTAACTTCACCAACAGGCCTTGGTCTTCGTGACGAAGGGCCACGCGAAGAATGGTTTAATGATGAGCAAACTGGAGAACGTCTTGTTCGCATGGGAGATTTAGTCTTCCCTCCAAGAAAAGTTTGGATAAAGACTTTTGGCTGTCAGATGAACTACCACGATTCTGAAAGAATCTTGTCTCACCTTAAAGATCTTAACTTTTCTCATACTGAAGAAGTTGATGATGCAGACCTCGTTTTGTTTAATACATGTGCAGTTAGAGATCTTGCAAATAATAAGTTCTATTCTCATCTAGGAAACCTTAAGCATCAAAAGGCCAAGAACAAAGGCCTAGTTGTTGGAGTTGGTGGATGTGTTGCCCAAACAGAGGGTAAAGATCTTGTTAAAAAGTTTGATCATCTTGATTTTGCTTTCGGCCCAGACACGATTGATTCAATCAATGATATGGTTTTTAGAACATATGCAGGGGAGAGTAAATTCTCTGTAAATACTTGGGACCGTTCAAGTAACTTTTCAATTGAAACTAAAATTACTCACGGTAATCCACAGGCCTTCGTAAATATCATTAAAGGCTGTAACAAATATTGTACTTACTGTAT
Source organism: Bacteriovorax sp. BSW11_IV (assembly GCF_000447755.1). Taxonomy (GTDB): domain Bacteria; phylum Bdellovibrionota; class Bacteriovoracia; order Bacteriovoracales; family Bacteriovoracaceae; genus BSW11-IV. The sequence goes on from NZ_AUNE01000033.1 coordinate 10,346, forward strand.
CGTTCCTTATACTCGCGGAAAAGAAAGATCACGTCGTGCCCATGAGGTTTACGATGATATCAGAAAACTTGTGGAGTATTCTGGGATTCAAGAAGTCATGCTTCTAGGTCAAAACGTGAATTCATTCGGTAAAGAAAACGGTGAATCACTGGCCGAGCTTCTTATGCTTCTAGAAAAAATTGATGGGCTAGAGCTTGTTCGTTACACGACATCTCACCCTTACGATATTTCAGATGAACTCATTGCTGTTCACGGTGAAGCAAAGAAATTGTCACGCCACCTTCATTTACCTGTCCAGTCAGGATCGGCAACAGTTCTTCAAAGAATGAACCGTGAATACACGCCAGAGCACTACCTTGGCCTTTTGGAAAAAATGCGCGCGGCAAATCCAAATATGGTGATTTCAACAGATATCATTGCAGGATTTGTTAATGAAACAGACGAAGAGCACAAAGATACATTAAAGCTTCTTGATGCCGCTCAGTTTGATTTCATTTACTCATATGCATATTCTGAAAGATCAAAAACTCGTGCATCAAGATGGCAAGACAACCTATCAGATGACATTAGAGGTGAGAGACTTCGCGAAATTCAAGCTTACCAGCTTCAAATCCAAGAAAAAATCCGCGCTAAGATGGTAGGTAACACTTATCGCGTATTAGTAGATGGCAACAGAGTTTTCAAAGGTGAGAAAAAGTGGAAAGGAAGAACGAATTGTAATCGTATTATTCACTTTTTGCCTGAAACAACTGAGCAAAACTTGCAATGGCATTGGGTTGATGTTGAGGTTACTCAGACCACAGCGCTTTCATGCCAAGGAAAGATGATTACAAATATTGGAAGACGTATTCCAAAGGATCTTTCTGTTCCATATAAGCTCTGGTAATTACAGAAAATTAACATTCATAAAATTAATTGGGGGCAAGTTTTTGCCCCTTTTTATTTTTAGTGCAAACTAAAGGTAGAATGAAGCTATGAAAAGACTAGGCCTATTGGTTTTGCTATTCACATTCACTCAACCGGCCCTTAGCTTCTATGAGCTAGACGGGGAGTTTGCCTATGATAAGCAGTTGTATGGAACTGAAAGAAATAATAAAAGTGTTTCCAGATCCTACTATGCGAGCTTTGCTTCTTATTTTCTCACATTAACCGCATTAGAGTTTAACTATTCGACGACTAAAGATATTGATACAAGATCAGACGAATATAAACTTACGGGAACGGACTATACACTTACAAGTGAGCAGGCGATTATCGAGAGTTATTCATATGGAATTGGACTAAGACAGGCCTTTGCGAATAAAAACTCATTTCTTGTTCCAACACTAAGTCTAGGGTATGCCCGACAAATAACAACTTATAGTACCGACTATACTTATAGAAATGACCTTGATAGTTCGACTCTTTTCATTCAAGGCGATAAGAAAAAGCAGAGACAGGACTCTATTTTTGGAACTTTTTCTCTAAAAATTCAATTAACGAAAAATCTTTCACTAAAAGGTTCTGTAAAAACTCTCTTTCCTGCCGACGATTTCAATAAGGCCAAAGATTATCTCAAATACACGGCCGGCTTCTCATGGATGTTTCAATAAAAGCAATGTCTCTCATTGTTTTAATGCTTTTGTCTTCGTGCGCGAAGATGGGATATCTGTATGAACAGGGCACGGGGCAACTTTCTTTGCTGACTTCTGCTAAGAAAAATACTGAACTATTAAGTGACCCATCAATTTCTCCAGAAATAAAAGAAAAAGTGCAAAAGATAGGTGAGTATAAGGACTTTTTTTATAAATATTATGGAAAAGATCCGAGTCAAATCTATGACAAAACAACTTTATTAGAACGTGAGGCCGTAAGTTATCTTGTCATCACTTCTCCATGGTCAAAAATTGAAGCGCATAAAGAATGTTTCGTTTTTATGGGATGTTTTCCCTATCTTGGATTTTATTCTTTGGATTCGGCCAAAAAATATGCGAAGCGCATGGAAAGTGAGCACGATTATGTAACGTATATTCGTCCAGTTTATGCTTATTCAACTCTAGGATATTTTACGGATACTATTTTATCGTCGTTCTTTGTTTTTGATGATTTTGAATTGTCTGAACTTATTTTTCACGAACTTTTTCACACAGTTTTTTTCATTAAAAATGAAGTTAATCTTAATGAAAGCCTCGCCAATTATTTTGGAAAAGAGATGGCAGTGGAATATTTTAAGCTAGACTATCAAAAACAACAGGAACTTTCACAAAAAAGACATTTCCAAGAGAAGATGGGATTAAGAATTGTTGAGTTGGCAAAAGAACTTCAACATCGTTATAACAATTCTGGACCGAAATCTCGTGAAGAGGCCAAGAACATTCTCGAAAATTTTATGAATGAGCGTTTTAACGGCGACATTCTGGCCCTGTGTGAATCACAAAGCAAAAGTGCACAAGATTGCTCTCCACTTAAAAGAGAGTGGAATAACGCCTCTTTTGCAGCTTATATGACTTATGAAGGTGATAGTGAACAGATTAGTAAACTTCGCCAATCATTAGGTCTAAGTTTGTCTGAATTTTTGTCATATATTCAAAAGAAATATGAAGAGTTTCAAAAATCTACAAAAGAGGGAAGCTTTTCGAGTTTTCTCTTTAACAAAGGTCATGAAAAGACGTAAAATGCCTTTATAAAATAGAGGTACTTATGACTACAAAACGCCATATCTTATTGATCGATCCCCTTGAAAAACTAGTAATTAAAAAAGATAGCTCCCTTTTACTTGCGCTTTCGATGAAAGAAAGAGGAATTCCTGTTTGTCTTGTCTTTGAAGCTGATTTTTTCTGTGCCAACAAAGGCCCAAAAAATTTAACAGTGACTGACTTTGAAGGTGAATTCTTAGATGGAGGCCCTTATTTAAAAGAATTCAAACTGACAAAAAAATATGAAATTGAAGTTGGCGCCAATGATGTCTTTCACATGAGGCTAGATCCTCCTTTTGACTCTCGCTATTTAAGAATCTTGTGGATGCTTAAAATGTGGAAGTCCCAAGGGGCACACGTTATCAACTCACCAGAAGGAATCGCGGCCTACAATGAAAAATTATTCGCCTACGAACAGGCCGATTCCCTGCAAACATACATTGGATCGTCTTATAGCGCCTTTCAAAATTATGTTTCAGATATTAGAAAAAAAGGTGTTGAATTTTTAATCTTCAAACCACTGGATCTTTACCAAGGGATGGGGGTTGAAAAATTATCAATTAATGATGATCTCGAAAAAAGATTTCATGACAAAGTGAAAGAGTGTCATGGACCAATTATCGCCCAACCCTTTGATGCATCTGTAACGAGTGGAGAGGTGAGATCCCTTTACTTTATGGGCAAAGAGCTGGGAAGTATTTTAAAAGTTCCGCCAGCAGGAGCATTCCTTGCTAATATTGCACAAGGGGCGAGCTATGATGTTGTTGAGCTCAATGACATTCAACGCAAGGCCTGTGAAAAAGTTTGTCATGAATTGATGGATGTTGGCGTGCCTTGGGTGGCCTTTGATATTCTTGGAAATAATGTCAGCGAAGTGAATATTACTTGTCCTGGACTTCTTGTCGAAGTTTCAAAGGCCAAGAAGAAAAACTTGGCCTTCGATATTATTGATCTTTTAAATTAAAAATTAAGGTAAATCTTGCGTGTAGTCTGTGGCAAATTGAATGTCAAAGACTGCACAGTGAGAATATGACAATCTTGCGTACGGACAAGCTGTCGATGGTGGAGTTGCATTATTATCTGTGTAGTACTTGCAATAAGAATCTGTTTCCACACTTAAAACTTCTAATACAAGTGGGTCAGAAGTTACAAGCCCAGTTAGATTAAATTGATACTTTGGTGACCAACTTCCAACAGAGATATCAGAGAAAGTTGCCGTTCTAACACAACTGCCTGTCTTTGATCTTAGGCAGAGATTGATCTTCATTTTTGTATAAGGCATGAAGTGTTCTTTACAAGCAACACCATTAGCATCAGTAGATCCTCTTTGTGCAACATTTTCAGCTTTCACCCTCACATTGAAGCGCGAGTTCGTAAGAAAAATTTGTTGGTCAGAAGTTCCAATTTTATCTTTTGACGACCACATATAGCTTTTGCCTGCATAGTGGTTTATTTGTGGTGAGCCTGTGTAGGTATCACTACCGACAAGACTAATGTCATTTAACCAGTAGTAGTTTGCTGTTGGATCGCCATCATCTGTTGAACCTCCACCATTACTTCCACCAGTATCAACGTTTGTTCCGCCATCACCTGTGTTATTGCCCGTACTCGTATTAGTACTGCTTGATGTCGATTTTTTAGTGACACTTTTCTTCATACAGCCTACGAGCTGTGATGTGATCAAAAGTGAGAGGAAAATGTAGACTGTTTTTTTCATAAATTACCTACGTAATTACTATACTTCTCTTAATTTATCGGTAAATGTTTTGAAATCTTTAGTGATGCGACCAAAAAAGTCGGATTTTAGATAATTTAAGGTAAAATTTCTTTGCCGAAATCACGGACATTGTTAGAATGGTAGTGTGAATATAGAAGATATAAAGCAAAGAATTACAGGCTTTTCCAACGAATTATACCCTTTCGCCCATGCTCTCATCCCAGAAGAGTTACAGGCACAACAATTGGTCATAGACGGAATCTCATTTCTATTTGCAGATAAAGACTGCAAGACACGTCTTTTTGATCTTTTAGAAGTAACTGAGCATGAGTTTGTGAATAAAGAGTTTTTTGATCTTAAAAAAGTGAGCATTAAAGTAATTTATGCTCTGGCAAAAAAGCGCTTCACTCAGTTGGAATCAGGGCTAGATATTAATCAATTTGGCGTCTTTTACAGATTGGGCCTAAGTGCACGAGCTGCACTTTTTCTCAAATATAAATTTGGATTTGATGCAGATGAGGTGAGTGAGATTCTCTCTCTATCTCGTATTGAAGTTATGACTCTAACACACGAGTCGCGATCTCATATGGTCGACTTCATAAGGCCAGTTCAGGAGGGCCTACAGCAATAGCCTATGGAAAATCATAGTAATTGTATTCATTCTCGCCAGGTTCAGGCCTTAGTTGATGGCAATCTTAAAGGAAAATTTTTATCTGAGCACGTCACGAATTGTACGACTTGTTTGAATAAGTATGAAACCATTAAAAATGAAGAAGAAATCATTGCAATGGCGATCCCATTTCAACAAGTTCCTGATGACGTTAAAGACTCTTTGCAATTAGATCTTGCGAGCATTACAGAATCTCTTGATCGATATGTGAAAGATATAAAAGGTCGAAATCGCAAAAAGATTTTAGGTTTTATGAGCGGTCTTTCAAGGGATTTATCTCATTCGATTTTGAAGCCAATTCCCCTGACGTCATTGGCCTTTATTGCGGCCACGATTTTGTTAAAGATTTACTTTTAGAACAAAATAAATATTAAACTCTTCTTCTTTTCCCTCAAAAAACTCTTTTGGGGGGTTGGGCAAAGAGCCTAGTCCGCGCATTGTTCTTTCAAACAATTCATAAACGGCATCACTACTTTTTTCATTAAAAATTTTAATGGCCATAATATTACCCTTCTTATCGAATGTGACTCTCGCTCTCACATAGTGCTTCTGGTTTTCAATATCACCGGCCAAGTAGGGTCTTTCAGTTAATAGTGAAAAGTAGTTTGTAACAAAAGAATTTACATACTTTTCATAGGTTCTTTTTATAAAAGAGTAGTAGATCTTGTCGAAGCTGTTAAGCTCATCTTCTGTAACTCCTTCTGGTGGAGTGAATTCGAGATCAAAGTCTTTATTCGCTAACATCTGTCGTGTTTCAGGAGTGCGCTGTGAGCTTTGAACAACAGTTTTTCTTGTTTCACCATCGGGACGCAAAACCCTCATTTGTGGGGTAGGGTGCTCTTTTTTGGGGGGAGAAATTTGAGTAACTTTTTTAGATACTGGAACGATTTTTTCTTGAGGGCGAAGTTTAGAGAGATCGATAATATTCTGATCTTGTTCGCTTTTCTTTTTTGGCGTCGGCCTAAAAGTTTTAATTTCTGATTTCTTATCACCCACGACTTTGATATAAGTTTTTTTATTCTCTTGAGCTGTTTGCTCGGGTTTGTTGTCGGTCGTTATAAAATAAAGAACAATTGCCACACACAAGTGAATAAATAATGAGACAAAAAGTGACAATGGAAAAATTGGGACAGAAACTGACCCTTTAGGTTCGCTACTCATTAAGATTATGATGGCCTATTAAATAGGGGTCGAAAAGGCATTTTTCTCCCTTTCTTGACTGGAAATGCATGAATTGACAGAATCTAGTAAGGAGCGTGTTTTTAATAGAGGCGCGTCATGAGATTTTAATAGGTTACAGGATTGACTGAAGGAATATTGCCATGAAGGAAGTAGTTCGCAAAACAAAGGCCCTTAAACCACTCGTTATTTTACTAATGACAGCAGGACTTTTGGCCTCAACTTATAGTGTCTATGACTCTTCGGAAAAATTGAAGAGAGCATCGGTATTAGAAGGTGGAATTCAAACTTGCTTCAACCGTGTAAATCAAAGTTATACTGCAAAAATGCTAGGGGATAAGTATTCTCCTTATATAGAAGCAACATTCACAAATATTACTGAAGAATGTGTGGCCGATGTTATCAATGCTTATGAAGAAACAATTGGTGCAGATGTTGAAATTCTTGCAAAAAAATTAAACACTCTTGCTTCAGATATTCACTGGTTTCATGGAAAAATTTTAAAAGAAGATAGCGCTGCCATCGTTGGTGGAGTGAAGGTTAACGAATTTGGCCCTAGATTCCAAAGAATTGAAAAATCAAAAGACAGTGCTCTTGAAAATCTGACGGAATACAAAAAGAAAGTTACAGAAATACTATCGAGCTTAAAGTTGGCCTTTTACTCTTTAATGATTCTTTTCCCACTATTTCTTATTTGGGAATATGCAGAGAGAAGAGCAGTACAAAGACGTAATAGAGAAATTGAAGAAGAGGCCTTGGCCGAAATTTCATCAGAAGATTTCACAACAGACTCTAAGGTTGAGGACATTATTAGAACGGCCCTTGATCAAAATGAATTAATTTACTGTTCAAAGTTATTTACTCGTTATTCTGCAGATGTTTCACGCAAGATTCAAGGAATCACTCTGTCTGATAAAGCGGGAAGAGTTGAACTTCTTAGAAAAGGTTCTAAAGAAGAAGTTGAAGCTCAAATCGAAAGAATTTGGCAAGAAAGTAGTGATGAGATTACTCTTCCAGAAATCAATTCAGGATTACCAATTACTTCATTCGATATGATCTCTTCAAAAGTTGTAGATCATCTTTCAAATAAGCTTTTGGCCGAAGGTGTGAGAATTGAAATTGATGGAGAGTCAGACCTTTACGTAAAAGGTAATGAAGAGACTATCGAACAAGTTCTTTATCAAACACTTCTTTACGGAATCAAAACTGCTCAAGAAGGTATTGCTTCTAAGAGAGTTACAGTTGAAGGTAAGAAACTTGGTTCAATCATTGTGGCCAATATCAATAGCTACGGACAAGTTTTCTCATCAGATTTCTTGGCCTTTGAGAAAGGGTTGTCGACAACTGAAGTAGACAAGCCGCTTTCATTGCAAATTTGTGAAGAATTCATTGCTGAGATTAATGGTAAGATTCAATACGATAATATCTATGAAGGTAAAAACGTTGTCGGATCACGTATTAAAATTACAATGCATGCTGGAGAGAAAGAAGAGAGTGTTGAAGATACTCAAAAACCAGCAGTATCAGAAGTTCGTTTAGTAAATGTGACTAAGGGAACTAAGAAAGAAATCCTTGAACAAATGAAGCAATCTCTTTAAAAGAGATTCTTCTTTGTTGTCCTATATGTTTCACGTGGCAATAGGGCCTTGAGAATATTCTTAAAGGCCTTTTCTTCAAAATCAAAATTCATAATTGCCTTTAAAACCTCTTTAGATCCTTTTGATTTTTTTGTGTACGCCTCTTCGAAGTAGATATCTCCAAGAAGATAGCCAAGTTTTCTTGCAACCATAAAGGCATCAAGATCAGATGCTTTCTCAAAAATAGACTCTAATGGCGTTTTGGCCTTCATAACATCAAGGCAAAGTCTTAAAATCTTTTTATCTGAGACCTTCGTTTTAGAGTTTCTTAATTGCTTCAGAAGGTCTTGATAGCGATCACACTTCCTATAGGGATTAATCAATTTTGAAGAGAAATATCCCATGAAACTTTGATAGCAAAAGAAAATGAACTTCGTGTGGGTCTTTGTTCTGATGAGATAGTCATACTCATTGGCACCATCTTTCTTCTTTTGCAAAAGTTGCAGGTACAAGTGAATGCCCGCCAAGAAGGCCAGTCGATTTATTGAATAGCTTGGACAATAATAATTTTTGGTATCGGGAATCTTAAATGAACGACCACACTTTATTAGCTTCACATAGAAGTTTGTGAGGGACTTCGTTTTAAGGTGTTCTAATTTATCATGGATAAAATCAAGATTTTGATGATCATAAAGATTAAAGTCTTCAATCTCATAAGAGCTCAGGCCAAGTTTTAAATTTTGATTAATTTGTGACGTAATATAAGCAAAATTGTCTACGGTATTACTATTAAAAGTAAATGCACCTTCTTGCTCGAGTACCGATTCGTGAATATCAAAATCAGGGTCTTCACTTAAATGCTCGTACCAATAGATCATACTTTCGTACTTAATCCATGGGGGAGAAGTTTGAAGAACATATTCGTGAGGACCAAAGGCCACAATACGATCGGTGCCACCTTTTTTATCTACAAGGCGCCAATAGACTTCATCTAAGTTTTGATGAATGATCGTTTGCTTGAATTTTTTATTGTGAATACTCTTTTTTACAATACCTGGAAGCTTAGATGGGACGATATGGTATTCCCCAAAAAGTACGAGAATTTTTTTATCTTCATTCTCTTCATAGAGCTCTTTTAGAATTGAGGCCGCAACCATATCTCTTTTTTTGAGTCCGCCATCTGAATTGAGGGCGACAATCTTCATTTGCATCTTTTTGGCGAGGACAAAAAAGTGTCGATAGTAGGACCACGGAAAGCGCCAAGACTCGTGGTACTGAATCGACTCTAAGAACTCGATTTCGGTTATGTGTCCTTCTAAATAGCTATCGATATATCTTTGATGTTTCTTATGAACAAACTCTACGCCCAATATATATGAATCATTGTCTTTTATGAGGACTCTTAGAAGTCTTTGGAGGTTGCGTGAGCTTTGGTCAAAAGTATGAAAGTCGCCAAGATAGATGATATTTGATTTATCAATGGCCCCTAGTAGGGTGTTAAAGGTGCAGATCTTAAATTCGCTTTTGCCATGTCTTTCGTGGTCTTTGCGATAGCGGGAGAACTCGTTTGAGACCTGTCCTTCGAAGCTCTTGGCCTTATTCTTCAAATAAGTGTAGATGCCTCGTTGTAAATGTGAAAGCTCCACGGAAGCTTTATATAATCCTTCACCCATATACCTATTGTATAAGTTTTTGAAATTTTTGAAAGAAAGATTTTAGTTGGCCGAGATTTGTTGACCCAGTAAGGCCACGATGTGCTTCAAAGTTTCGCCATGAAGTTTTGAAATACTCTCACTTAACATCTTGTAGTTTTCAAGAACCAATTTAAGCTCATCAGTTTTTGGTACTTTTAGCGCTTGAATGATATTCGAAATCTTCATTCCAGTAGCATTAGTGAGAACGAATTTAATGAAGTTGATCATGGCAGCTTCAGCATGGATTTTTACAATACAAGCACCAGCGGCCGAGTAAAGCTCGATAAAATGACCATTCTCATCATACTTAGATACCATCTCGCCAAGTGGCGCATGGATGTCGGCAAGATCAGTTGTTTCAATAGAAAGATAGATATCTCTGTTGTTTGGGTACACTGGGTATGTTTCAAGCTTGCAAAGAGGCTCTTTGACAAGTGGGTTCATGAAGTTTACATCAGTGTGCTTAAATTCAGATAAACACTCTTCTAGGTTATATTTAAAGTTAGAAAGTAAGCTAAGTGTATGCCATGGATAGTTTTTACCAAGGTGAGCAAGTACTTTTGTTACATCATTGAAGTTGGCCCCAATATGATTCGGGTGCTGAGCAAGAAGCTCTTCTTTTTGAGTGTAAAGAAAGCGAACCGCTGGTTCAATATGCTTAGGGATATACTCATTTTGACCAAAGAATTTTGGAATCAATAGCGAGCGCAATTTAGACTTAACTTTAGTCGCTCCACCATTAAGACAGATTTGTACAACCTGGTTACCAACTGGCGTATTAAAGAAGTCACGAAATAGGTTGATATTGATGTCATTAATCTTTGGAATAAGACCAAAATATTGGAAATAAGCTTGTCCGTTTTGCTCAAGCTTAGCTTTATAAAGTTCTGATGAAGTAAGCTCAATCTTAATGGCCGCTTCATTTGTGTAATCAACGATCAGAAGAATTGGGAATCTTTCTTCTTGTTTAAAAGTAATCCCAAGAAGCTCAGAGGTTACACTCTTAACACTGGTTGTTTCACCGTGAAGGTTCTCAATAATGAAGAATTGATCTAGTGGAACACAAGACTTCATAAGGTTTTTGAAGTAGTTCGGGTGAGTGAACTGAGCATTTGAATTTGTCGTAGCGCTTAGAAGCTTTCCTTCAAGAATAGCATCTTGATGGAATTCAAGGCCAAGACCATCTTCAGTCTCTGTTTGGAAAATTGGTGTTGCATGAGGTGTCTTTGTCTTAAAGAAGCTAAAGAGTTCTGCTACAAATTTATTGAACTTTCCAAATTGAGAAAGCTGTCCTGTTAGGTTGAAGCTTAGAAGAGATTCTTTTTGCGCTTTGAGAGCATTTGGAGCTCTAAGAGCACGTCCTTGATTCACGTTTCTTTTTGTTATGATGTACAAGAAGTTTGCAATCTCACCACGGCCTTTTAAGTCTTCAAAATTGAAGCTGGCCTCAACTTTAAAATCTTTTAGAAATTGTTCAACACGATCAGACTGGCTTGGAACAAAAAGTTTCTGATTAGTAAAAACGTAAATATACCCATTTTGTGCCAGCTTATTAGCTGTCTGGTTGATCTTGTTGATGAGATAGTGGTGCGGGTTCTTCTTTGGAAGGGTCACAAGGTTCAACAGAGCACGATCATATGAAATATGTGAGCTATCAGCATAAGAGAATAGAGTTGTGGCCTCTTGTCCCTTTCTTTGCTTTTGCTTAAACACTGAACAAATTAATTGAACAGCTTCATAATTTTGTTTTTTTGCCAAATGAACTAGGAAGCTTAAAAAGTGTAGCTCATGACAAATCTTTAAGTAGTGTCCGTCCGCAAAATTCTCACCCATGAAATCAGGGCACAGAATTTCACTCCACTTGATATTGCTATTAAACTCTTGGGCCAGCCAGTGAGCACTTGAAAGTGATTGCAAGTATTGACCACTGTAGAAAGTGTTGATGGCCTTAGGACCTTTACCATTGATTGAAGTTGAGACTTTTCTCATTTCTAGCCAAGCTGGAAATTCAACCATGAGCTGATTTAAGAAAAGACCAAACGTTCTTGTTGAAAGAGAATGCGAATAGCTTTCTTTTTCAGCAATATGTTCAATATTAAAAGTGTGAGGACGACACAGTTTTAGAATCTCTGCGAGAGAGAGACCATTGATATCTGAAACAGTTTTGTAGATTAACTCTTTCAATGAGCCACTTGGTCTATACCAGCTGTATTGGTTCTGTTGAAGAGCATCACTTTCGATTTCTGTAGAGCTTCCTTTTTTGAAAATCTTTCTTAGACAATAGTCTGGTGTAAGAAAATCATTTTCAGAAAATGCCATAGAAATATCAGTGCCAAGAACTACGAAGAAGCGAATCTTGAAAAGATAAACAGTGATTGCTCTAAATGCCAAAATCTTTTTAAAGTTCGCGATATGGCGAGCATCGGCACTGTGATCGTTATTGTATTCAAGCCAAAAGTCAGTGAAGGTATCAATGTGCAGATCATTGATATCTCTCTCGTGAGCATATGAGAGGAATTCACTGTACACAGATTTTTTGATGGAATTATTTTTGTTATTGAAGTCTTCAATTTGAGAAAGAGCATCGTCGAAAAGCTTTTCTAGAAGGCGTTTTACCTTTACAGCTTCTTTGGATAGAAGAGACTCACCCTTCCACTCAGGTATAATAAATTGTGATAGCGCAAACTTGCTGATCTCAGTATTCAGATCCCCAATTGGTGGGAGCTCTGGATTCTGCGTGGCCGGAAGAGGCGGCAGTTCGTCGTATCCCGAAGGGATAGAATCACCGTCTGCGACACTTGCAGAGAATTCATTTGAGTTCAGCCAGTTATTGGCCTTAAACAATCTATTGCTCAAAAAGAGACCTTTATCGAATCTAGTTCGTTGTGTTCGTGTTATAATGTCGATTGGATCGAGCACAAATTTGTACCTAAAATTCAACTATTTGTCATGAAAAAAACAGGTAAAAACTTCAGTAGTTGATTGTAACTGTACAATATTATTAGGACCACTTTTTATTAAAGATTCTTACATTTGAAGACGAAAAGCGTTATAGCGCTAATTGCGTGTCACTTACTTTGAAACACTGCACAGGAGACCTTCATATGAGCGATAATCAAACAGAAAATCTTGATCAAGGTTTTAACGATTCAGAACTAGAAGACATCATGAATGAGATTGAATCTCTAGAAAAAGAATTCGCTGTTGAGGGCGCTGATGAGAGTGAAACTCCTATGATGGAGGCCAGTGAAGATTTGGCCATCGAAGAGGCGGGAACTAACGGACTGCAAGATGTGATTGATCGCGAAGTCGAGAGCATTGAGTCAGAACTCCATAGTACTATGGCCGAAGAAAGTGATGAAGTAAGTGCAGCGGCCGATAGTTTTGTAGACTCAATTGAAGATGAAGTTGAAGCTGTTGCGCAATCGGATGAATCAGTGATGGAAGAAGTAGAAGTAGTTTCAAATGTTGTTGCTTTTGAACCTAAGAAAACAACGACGACTCATACAGTGACAAGTGGCAGCAGTGATATGAATGTGCAATTATCTGGTCAGATGAATATGGCCATGACGTTTCCTGTAGGTGATTCTCAGGCTGAATTTACAGTTAACGGGGGAGAGCTTTCTGTGCAAATGAATGGAATGAGCATCTCGATTTCTGAAAATGAAGGCTGCACTGTGACTATGGAAAACGGTGTAAAATTCACAATTCCTTTGACCACTTCATCAACTCATTCTAAAAAGAGTGCAGCTTAAAAATTAATTAATAGGATTTTCTGTGAGTATAAAAATCTTGGGGGGAAAGGCCAAAGGTCTCTCCCTCGAAGTTCCCAAAGGCGATGCTGTTCGTCCAACTTCTGTGATGCTTCGTCGCAAGCTTTTCGATGCCCATCAAAATTGGAAAGGTATTCATTTCATAGACGTATGTGCTGGAACAGGTGCCGTATCTGCTGAGGCCCTAAGTCGTGGTGCAAACTCTGTTATCTGTATCGAGGGTGATAAGAAAGTTGCTCAGATCTTAAAAAGAAACTTCCAAGGTTTAGAGAAATCAGGCATCGATACTGAAAAAGTTTTGATCGTTATTCAAAAAGCGGAGAAGTGGATCTCTCATTTTGAGGCCCAATATTCCCATTATACTATTGAGCGCAAAGAGAGCTGTGTACTGTTTTTTGACCCCCCTTATGAAGTCCGCTCTCTTTATGAGGCCATAGCTAAAGAATTGTTTGAGAAAGACTGGTTTAAAGGCCAAGTTTGGATTGAAAGTGATGACCAGAAAGGGGTCAAAGAATCCGAGCTGTTTTCTCTGACAAATAAAGAGTTTAAAAAGCTCTACCGCCAAGGAACAAGTTTTGTGGCCATTTATGATTGCCGAGAACATTCGTAGCACAAAAATTTATTCTCTGTTAAAATTTAACTAAGCTCATTTTTAGATTTAAGGACCTATTTATGATTAAAAAAGCCGTCTATGCTGGAACATTTGATCCGTTTACAAATGGGCATGATGATATCCTTAGAAGATCTCTTTCTTTATTTGAAGAGGTTACTGTCCTTGTTGCTGTTTCTCCGTCGAAGAAACCTCTTTTCTCGGCAGAAGAAAGAGTGGCAATGCTAAAAGATCATTTTAAAAATGAGCCCCAAGTTAAAGTTGATTCTTGGGCGGGTCTGCTAGTTGATTACGCTAAAAATAACAATATTGGGGTCCTGATTCGTGGTCTTCGACCGACAGGGGACTTCGAGTTTGAATTTCAAATGGCGAGTATGAATAATAAACTCTACCCAGAACTTGAGACAGTATTCTTAGTCACAGAAGGGCAGAATTATTATATTTCATCATCACTCGTAAAAGAGATTTATAATCACGGTCGTGATGTAAGTGAATTTGTTCCTGAAGCAATCTTGGAAAGATTAGTTAAAAAGCTTGGAGAGTCTTAATGAAATTAAGTAAACGTGTATCTGGAGTGACGGAGAGTTTGACACTAAAGCTCAATGCAAAGGCCAATCAAATGGCCAATGATGGGAGAAAAGTGCACAATCTAACGGCCGGTCAACTTCCTTTTAGACCGCTTACAGAGTTTACAGATGCCATTAGAAGTGAATCTGATTTTTTAAAAAGTTATCAATATAGTCCTGTTCCTGGATACCCAGAATTAAGAAAAAAACTTCTCGATTACTTTAAAACTTCAAGAAATATTTCTCTTGATCACGTAGAGTATGATTGCATTATCTCAAATGGTGGAAAGCACTCTTTGAGTAATATCTTTGCATCATTGATTGATAAAGATGATGAAGTGATTATTATCTCTCCTTACTGGGTTTCATATCCCGAACTCATTCGTCTTTATGATGGTGTTCCAGTGTTTGTTGAAACAACAATCTATGATGCCTTCGTTCCTTTAATTGAATCCATTGAGAAAGCAATTACAAAGAAAACAAAAGCGATTATCATTAATAGTCCAAATAATCCTACTGGGACTCATTACTCTGATGCGTGGATGAAAGATTTTGCGGCCATGATTAAAAAGCATGAAGATGTTATCGTAATTAGCGATGAAATCTACTATGAACTTGGCTACTATGATCCAACACCAACATACTTTTATCAACATGATCCGGAACTTTTGAAAAGAACAGTTATAGTTGATGGAATTTCAAAAAATCTAGCTTGTACTGGTCTAAGAATAGGTTATACATTTGCAACGAAAGAACTTATCGGGGCCATGGCAAACCTGCAGGGACAGACAACTTCTGGTGCGAATAGTTTGATTCAAAAAGCGCTAATGACTTTTGATTTTGATCATATTGACTCTTTTTTGGCCCCAATAAAACAACACCTAAGAGAGAATTCGGCCATCGTTCGCGATGCTCTTAAAGAAGCAAATTTGGCGAAATGTTGGTATCAAACTTCTTCTGCTTTTTATTTCATGATTGATTTCTCGCAAACTCCAGTGATGAAAAAATTTAGAACATCGGAAAACGATACGGCCGACTACTCTGGTCAGATTTGTGAAGATATTCTTGAAAAACATGGGGTAGCGATGGTTCCCGGAATTGCCTTTGGTATGGCAAATACGGCGAGAATTTCACTCGTTTCACAGAAAGAGTCATTCAAAGAGGCCATTCAAATTATAGTTGATTACCTTTGTCGATAAATAAGTGGCCACAGTTGCCACTTGTTTAAATCACTTTTTTAATCTGGCATACTATTAGACGGGAGCACTGTTATGCGACGACGTCTAATGGCCATTCTTACTTTTTTATCATTGCTTGTTTCCTGTGGAAAAACCAATGAAGAAAAAGTGCAATCTGAATTGAATTCAGCAGAAATTGATCTCACGAGAGGAGATTGCGATTCTGCATTATCAAAATTGACGGGCATTTCAAGTCAAGATGACAATGCTAAGTTTTTAAAACTTCTTGCCTCTGCCTATGCTTGCAAAGCAGGGTATAAAACAACAGTTTTTTTCACTGATGATCTTCCAAAACTTGATGCCAATTTTCTTTTAAGTTCTTTTACGTTGTTTAGTACATCCGATGTAATGAATTCACCAACTCAAGAAGACTACTTAAATATTCAACGTGCGGTGAATATTTTAAAATTTGCGGGTGGATTTCCAACAAGTACAGATCCGACATCGGCCTTAAGAAAGCTTCGTTTCACTTCAAAAGAATCAGCACAAATTCATTCTTTTTTAATGTTTCTTTTGATGGTTAATCTTGGTCAATATTCGTACTTCTATGGAAATACAGGAGCGACAGGAATTAAAGGTGCTGGTACAAACGTTAATGACTGCTTCATGAAATATGATGCCGCAATGATTGCGGCTATGGGCGGAAGCGGTGGAAGTTGTGACAATGCCGCTGATAGTGGTCATCCAAATCTTGATCCGGGGACAGTGAATTTTACTAATGCTTGTGAAGGCGTTGCTTTAATTAATGCCTTTATTGACGTTATCCCAGAAGTTATTGCTTCAGCTTCAGGAACAGATTTTAGTGAGCTTGGTGACTTTGATCCAAATGTTATTAAAACGGCCGCCTCAGCAGCTTTGACATTTGCAGGAAAGGGAACAGATATCCTCGACAAAACAAGTGCTGTGACTTGTGAATCTGATATTACTGACGAAGATACATTTAGATATTTCTTTGCAATGTTCTTTGACATTTTACATTCGAAAACATGATGAAAAACTCTTTATTACTTCTATTCATTTTTAGTTCTCTCTCCACATTCGCTGGAGAGATTACTTATTTGGCAAGAAGTCCAAGAGCTCTTCTTATGGGAGATGCCTATACCGCACTCGCAAATGATGATGAATATACTTTGTTCTATAACCCAGCAGCACTTGGTTTAAATCAAAGTGTTAGTATCACTCCTCTAAATCCAAATATTGGTTTAACAAATGCACTGGATGAACTTGATCGTTTTGAAAATTTCCCTTCTAGTGACACCGCTGCAATTGCTGATAGGCTTTTAGGTTTTCCTGTCTATTTACATTTAGATGGTATTCCAACTATTAAAATGCCTTTCTTTGCAATTTCTCTCTTTGCTAGTTCGACAACAAGTTTGGTCTTAAGAAATGCCGTTCACCCGGCCTTGAATGTTAAGTATAGTTTGGACAAAGGTTTTGCCACAGGTTTTGCGTTTAGTTTTGGAAAAGGCGCAAAAAG
Source organism: Bacteriovorax sp. BSW11_IV (assembly GCF_000447755.1). Taxonomy (GTDB): domain Bacteria; phylum Bdellovibrionota; class Bacteriovoracia; order Bacteriovoracales; family Bacteriovoracaceae; genus BSW11-IV. The sequence goes on from NZ_AUNE01000033.1 coordinate 27,522, forward strand.
AAAGAAAGGTTCAAAGATTGTTTCAACAGGACATAGAACTTCTGTTGGTCTAGGTGTGAAGTTTATTAAGCGTGAAGGTCTTGATAGTGAATTTGATTTATTCAGTACTGATATTTTAAATACTGTCAGTAATGGTGTTGAAAACGTGAGTGATCTTCGTGAGGCCCTTGGATATGCAAAAGGAAAGGGTTGGGGATTTGATCTTGGTATAGATCATGCGATCTCGACAGGAATGACAGAGTATCATTTGGCAGCAAGTATTTTAGATGTTGCAGATACAAAATTTAGAAAAATTGGCGTGAGTGATGAGTCTGTTCCACGTCAAGATATGGCCATAAATCTAGGGGCATCAGCCAAGCAAAATTTTAAATTGATAGAGTGGAGCTTGGCCTTAGATTTTCATTCTATTAATCAGCCTGTAGATTACAGGAGAATGATTGGTGTTGGTGGAAGCTTTAGAATTTTTAATGTTGAATTTCTTGCTGGCTTTAATCAAGGTTATCCTAGCTATGGAGTTTCATTAAACCTTTGGCCAATAAAATTGACTGCAGGGTTTTATGGAGTTGAGCTTGGTGAAAAATACCGCGAAGAAAAAGGTTCACGAGCAATATTACAACTAAGTCTTCTCGATATCGAGCTTGATCTGTAGCATTTTTGTCGGATATTATTTTTTGATTTCAACATAAGTTTTCTTGAAATTTTGTAAACCTAATCTACAATATAAGAGTATAGCGAATCACCTGATATAATAGTCAGGTAACAAAGGTAGAACAATTAACCAAATCGCTTTCTTCCTCAAAACTTTATTATTAAATCCAGTAAATCTTCATTTCTTATTTGATGAAAGAGCAGGGTCTCTTTACTTTGACCTTTTTTCTCTAAGAATGAACGGGAGGTCTCATTGAAAAAAACGTTCGTTATCGACACTAACATTTTGCTTTTTGATCCAACAGCAATTTTCAAGTTCAAAGAGCACGATGTCTTTATCCCACTTGTTGTCGTCGAAGAAGTTGACCGTTTTAAAAAAGATCAGAATGAGAATGGGAGAAATGCGAGACATTTTTCTAGAATTGTAGACGATCTAAGAAAAAAAGGTTCAGTTGCCAAAGGGATTGATCTAGATGCTGGTGGAAAACTGATTATCTCTGTAGATAGAGAAGTAAGAAATAATCACAAGCATATCGATTTATCTTTAAATGATAATAAAATTCTAGCTTCAGCTCTTTCTCTTAAGGATGAAGGCCTAGATGTTCACCTCATTACTAAAGATATCAACCTTCGCTTAAAAGCAGATATCCTCGGAATTACGGCAGAAGATTACGGTAAAAAAGACGTTAAGCTTGAAGAACTTTACTCTGGTCACAGAGTGTTTGAAGTAAGTGCAGCTGATCTTTCAGATTTTGAAAAAAATAGATTTTTACCAATTGAAAATCCTGAAGATGATGACATTTATCCAAATGAGTATCTTATTATTCAAGAAGTTGGAAATGACAGAAGAAGATCTCTTGGCCGTTATTCAAAGCAAAAAGGTGGAGCTGTTCCTCTTATACCAATGAGAGAAGGTGTTTGGGGAGTCTATCCTAAGAACATGGAACAACAATTTGCACTTGATGCTCTTTTAAATGATGAAGTAAAACTCGTTACTCTTGTAGGTAAAGCGGGAACAGGGAAGACTCTTCTTGCAATTGCTGCTGGTCTGGAAATGGCCATCAACCAAGAAAAGTATTCTCGTCTTCTTGTATCAAGACCTATTCAACCGATGGGAAGAGATTTAGGATATTTGCCTGGAGATGTTAACGAAAAGTTAGCGCCATGGATGCAGCCAATTTTTGATAACATGGATTTTCTATTTGACCAAAGAAGAGCGGGAACAAATTCATCTTATGAATCATTAATTGAACACGGACTGCTTCACATTGAACCACTTACATATATTCGTGGTCGTTCAATTCCAGGTCAGTATTTAATTGTAGATGAGGCGCAAAACCTTTCTCCTCACGAAGTAAAAACAATTATTACAAGAGCAGGGGAAGGAACAAAAATTGTTCTAACTGGTGACCCTCAACAGATCGACAGTCCTTACTTGGATGAGATCAACAACGGTCTTGCTTATGTTGTAGAAAGATTGAAGACAGAAGATATTATCGGACACTCGACGCTTAAAATCGGAGAAAGGTCTGCTCTATCTGAGGCAGCTTCTAAATTCCTATGACAGAAAAATCTTTTAGAAGGGCGCATCTTCGCGCCCCTTTAAATACCGGCGTACTTTATGTTGATGGCGAATACGTTCATCGTTGTAAAGTTGCGAATATTTCGGAAGGGGGGATTCTTTTAACTGAGCTCCCTCATATTCCGGAAATTAATGCTATTCCCTTAATGCTATGCTTGCCACGCTTTCCAGAGTTTTCAACTTGTTCACATGAAACACTTTTGGCCGCTTCTGTAAAAGATTTTCCAATGGATGTTTTACGCGTTCGCGCACGCATGGTTCGTCAGTTTGATAAGAAAGCGGAACTCGATGCGATTTTCACTAAAAATATTGGATGTCAGTTTGTACTTCCAACAGAAATTGTAAAAGGACTTATTGCGTCTTATGTAAGGACAATGGCGAAGAATACAATTTTTCTTTTAGGTCTCTTTGAACAAAAGACTAAGAACGATCATAATATTAAATTAATTAGAAAAGTCGCAGGACTTCTTGGACATAATGAAGATGAAAAACTATCTCTTCTGCGTCTAAAAGTACTCCACGACTACCAAAGTTTAGAGAGTCTATAATAGATCATTTAAGCGGATAATATTAGCTTCAAACTTCTTCTTAATATCTTTCAAAGCTTCTTTTAAGGCCAAGTTTCCTTCACTTGAGGCCCTGTGATCAATCTCATGAATAATCTCACTTGAGATGAGCTCAACCTCTTGATTGATCTTTCCAGCAGAAATCTCTTTTATTACTTCTTGAGTCTCATTAATGAGCTCGTGGAAGCTCAGTAGTTTTAAATAAGCACGTACAGACTCTTTTTCTTTGTTGCTTACTGGTCGTGTGTTTTTCCAGGCAGCAAGAGAGACTACGTTGTTTTCGAATTGTTGTTGGTTCACAAATTCTCCATCGTTCACAAAGCTTGTGAAGTATATGCACTGGCAAAAATGCTTTCGCAATATTTGTGAACGAAGGCCCGGAAAGATTTACACAGATTTTGTGAACATGTAAGAATTTGTAAGAACAAGGCGCAATTTTAGGTGCTTACGCCTTGTTTTGAGACCTTTTCTTATGAATTAAGATGCCAGAAACGATGGCCAGCGCCAGAGCAAAAAGGACTGTATTGGCCTGTTTCACGTAGCTGATGACTGTTTCCCCGTATGTGTAATAGAGATAAAAAAAGCTCACACATGAAATTGTACAAGCAATAAGATCTGAGATGGCGAACTTTATCGCATTCATTTTTCCAAGACCAGCAGTTAGGAATAAGGCATTTCTCACGCCAAAAGGAATGAAGCGACCAAAGATCAAAGTCCAGATTCCGTATTTTGCGTAGAAGTTTGTGACCTTATCTATTCGCTCAGGCGGTGCCATACTTGCGAAAAATTTAATCTTAAAAATTTTATTTCCAAGGTAGCGGCCCATGAGTCCATAGCAAATGAGATCACTAATATAGGCACCAGCAAAAACTCCAATAAATAAAGATGTCGCGTACTCTGGATTTTTAGCGGCAAGAATCGCTGAAATAAAAAGCATGGCATCTTCTGAAACGGGAATATTAAATCCAGCTAAGAATAAAAGACCAAAAATAATGAAAGGGGCCATGGCAACATTGGCCTGAATGTAGTCCATAATTTGTGTGAAAAATTCCACCTCAATACTCCATTTAGATGTGTCATTTCATTTTAGTTAAAGGCCAAAAAAGTACAAAGGGCAGCGCATGAATTTTGTCGTTTCTTACAAAAAGTTTGCAAATTAGCCCTAGTGTTTAAGTCGGGAGAACGAAAAATTGAGGTGAATTTATTTATAGTACTGAAATTACGTAATTTGACGCTTCGAAAAACACATTCATTTTATAAACATAATATATTCTATCAACGATAGGGGTTTAGTAATGCGAACTTAGGTTTCTTGTTATTTGAGACTTTTAGAACGCTTAGTTTAAGAATATGAAACACGGATAATTTTTGACGTTAAAAAAGAGAATTTCAGATTTAAGAAGAAGAGTATTAGGAGTCGTAAAATTCCTCATACTGCTTGCTCCAATTCTTGTGCTTCCATCTTGTAACGAAAACAAAATTCTCGTTGATATTACACCCTTTGAAGTGAGTCAAAGTGGAGGCAGTGAAGCTCCTGATCCAGCGCTACCAACTGCACCTCTTGTCGTTCTAAAGGATCGAACAAGTTCGGATAGTGACATATCGAATGAATTAACTGTTGATATTGAAGTTACTGATTTGGGGTCTATTGATTCATGGTGTATTTCTGAAACACAAGTAACACTTCCACCAGATACTTCAACTTGTTCTTCTGGCGCGTGGACAACAACACTACCTACAGACTTTACCTTTACACCAGGTGAAGGTCTTAGAGAAGTATATGTTTGGTATGCTGACGAGAATGGAAATATTGCTTCCACTGCTGTGGTCGCTACAATTAACCTTGATACAACTTCACCAACGAGTGCGGTAACTACACTTCCAAGCACGATCATTGATATTTCAAATCAAGAGAGTTTTACTCTCTCTGGTACCTGTTCAGAAGAGGGAGGAGATGTCGTTATTTCTAATTCTGTTAATGCGACTACCACTTGTACTGGAGGAGTATGGAATGTCGATCTCGATGTTTCTTTATTACCAAATGGAACTATTACTTTTGATATTGATCTTAATGATGAAGCGGGAAATAGTGCAAGTACTCAGACAATTAATCTAACTAAAAATACAGTAACACCTGATCCTGCACTTGCTTTATCGGATACAGATTCTTCAAGTACAACTTATTCAAATAGCTTAACAGTAAACGCTGCGATAACGTCGGACACATATGCTAAAAGATGGTGTTTGTCTGAATTGCAAACGACTAAACCTTCGGATGTATCAACTTGTGCTTCTAGTGCGTGGGTTTCTACAAAACCGACTTCTTATACATTTACAGCTGGAGAAGGAACAAGAACTTTATATACATGGGTTGCAGATATAGGCGGAAATATTAGTGAGAATTCAATTAGTGATTCAATAACGATTGATACGACACCTTCTCTCATTGATTTTTCAACAGCTGCAAATTCATCAGTTCTAAGTTCTGCAACTCTTTCTGGAACTTGTTCAGAAGATGGTATCATTTCTGTCTCAGGAGATGTCGTTAATAAAACGACTTCATGTGCTTCAGGAGTTTGGTCTGATACTTTTGATTTCAGCGCCCAAGCTGTTGGAACCATCACTGTTTCAATAGATCAAACTGATGTTGCAGGTAATATTTCAACGACAGTTCAAAGAGACTTTAGTCGCGTAAGTCTCATTTATAATTTAAATGCAGATACAGTTAATTCTTTTGATGTCGCAATCTCTTATGGCATAGGAGATGTTACAAACTTAAAAACTTTTACATATAAAATAGCAGAAGGGGCAACACCTCCTTCGGATTGTTCTGCAGGTATTGATTTTGGTAATACAAACGCAACACAAACAATCTCTTCTTTAAAGGCCTCAACTCAATATGGGCTAACAGTATGCTATGTTGATACTTCTGATGTTGAATTAGAAAGAGTTAGTTTGACTTTTACGACTTTGGCACCAATTTCAAGTGGTACTGGATTGGTATGTAGTGGTGGTGGTGATGTTAATACGACTTGTTATGTAAATGATGTCCAAAATTTTGCAAGTAATTCTGTAATCTATGTCCCTGGAAATCTCGTTATGCAAAGCGGGGGCTCTCTTACATCAAACAATTTAGAAAAAATTATTTTAAAAGTTGATGGTAATACAACCATTGAAAGCGGTGGAAAGATCGCTGCGAATTTATCATTCTTGGAAACAACGATATTAGATATTCAAGCAGGTGGTGAAATAAATGTTTCAGCACTTGGTTATCTCGGTGGAATTTCTCCAGCTCTTGCTGGAAACGGGCCTTCTGGTGGTCAAGGGCATTCAAATAGTAGTGCTGATCCTGGAGGTGCTGGACATGCAGGACCAGGAGGAAATGGTCGCTCTAGTGGGGGAACTACTGTTTATGGTGATAGGAAAGAACCTGTAGATTTCGGATCTGGTGGTGGCGCAGGTGATGATGAAGTTGGTGGACACGGTGGTGGCGTTGTTAAAATTATTGTGAATGATCTTATTGTTAACGGAAATATTTTTGCCAAAGGTGGGCAAGGGGAAAACTCTTGTTGTGATCAAGGTGCTGGTGGTTCAGGTGGTTCAATATGGATTCAGGTCAATAATTCATTCACTGGTTCTGGTGCAATAAGTGTTGGCGGGGGAAGTGCTGGTGGTGTTGATGGTAACGAGATCACTGGCGCAGGTGCGGCAGGACGATTGGCCATTTATCAAAACAGTGGAGCTTATGTTTACTCTGGCTCCATAGATATTAATGGTGGGAGCTCCGGTACGAGAGGATCAAGTGGTACTTTTTATCTTGAGCTAGCAAATATAAATCAACTTTGCGATAGCGGTGATTTCTCTTCGACTTGTACAATTAGCACAGCTAAAACAATTGGCGGTGATACAAGCATTACGAGTGGAAATTTAGTCATTGATGCTACAGGTGCAATTGATATTAAAGGGATTGATTCAACGTTTGTGTTTAACAATCCCACTGGAAATTTTTCTATTAACACTGGTGGTTCATTTTCTATGGACCCAAAAACATCTGTTTCAAATCTTGTGGCCAATACTTTAACTGTTGATGGGTCATGGCTTGCAAATCTCACAGAATCTTCAATTGCGACTGCAAATATTTCTGGAACTTTTAATGCCAATGGCAAAGGTTATCTTGGAGGAACTGGATCTTTAGATGGTGAAGGTCCTTCTCCGGGAAAAGGAACGGCCAATGATGGTGGAGGTGGTGCCCATGCTACTGATGGATTTGCAGGTGATGCTGGGACAGCTGGTTCTCCATCTTATGGTACGGCCACGGCCCCTGTTACTTATGGATCAGCAGGGGGAGCAGGTGGAACTCAAATTGGAGGTAGTGGTGGTGGTGCTATTAAGCTCATTGTATCGGGAGCACTTTCAATCACAGGTACACTTTCTGCGAACGGATTAAATGGAACTGTAAATAGTGATATTTCTGGTGGTGGTGCTGGAGGTTCTTTATGGATTGAAGCGGCAAGTTTATCGGGAACAGGAGCGATTACGACAAATGGTGGAGCATCAGGAAGTTCGGCCTCAAATGGAAACGGCTCTGGTGGATATATTTATTTGAAAGTAACGGATGCTTACTATTATGGAACTATCAGTTCTAAGGCCGGACGTAGCGTCGCCGAAGGAAGTGTTGTTGTTGATGTTACAAATGCATACATTGCATGCTCTGGTGGAGGAAGTGTTCTCACCACTTGTTATATAAATGATACACAAAATCTTGTTCCTTATTTTGAATATACCGTTGGTGGAAATCTCGTTGTTCAAAATGGTGGATTGCTAAAAGGTGGAGTTGGAGAGTTAAATAAACTCACTGTTTCAGGAAATATCACTGTGGAAAGTGGTGGTTCAATTAATGCAAATTTTAGTTCATTAACTGGTAATGCTATTGATATTCAATCAGGTGGTTCTATTAGTGCTGAAGGACTTGGTTTTCTCGGTGGAAAAAACAGAAGTGAAAGTGGACAAGGACCATCTCCTGGACTTGCAAGTTCTGCAAGCCCTGCTGGTGGTGGTGCCCATGGTGCCAACGGTGGAAATGGTAGTTTGGCCGGAGGAAATGCTCCCTATGGAAGCGAGTCTGCTCCAGTAACATTTGGTTCAGGTGGAGGAGCATGTTGGGATGCTGATGGAGGAAACGGCGGTGGAGCAATTAAATTAATTGCGAACTCTTTAACAGTGAACGGAACACTTTCCGCTAAAGGAATTGATATTACTTCAACTTCAGCTTATGTCGCAGGCGGTGGGGCCGGTGGTTCTTTATGGCTGCAAATTGCCAACGCTTTTGATGGAAGTGGTACGGTGACAGTGGCCGGAGGATATGGACGCTTCCAATCAGGTGGTCTTTCTGGTGGTGGCGGTGGTGGCCGGCTTGCAATTGAGTTTAATGGATCAAGCTTTGCCTTTAATGGGAGTCTGTCTGTTTTAGGTGGACGATACTCTGGGAGAATTGGCGGAGATGGAACATACTATTTATCATTGGGAGATAGTAATTCTCTTTGTGATAGTGGTGATCTCACTTCAACATGTGTGATTAATTCGAAAAAAAATCTTGGTCATAATCTAATTCTTAACGGCAATAATATAACGCTTACATCAACAGGTCTTTTAGATGTTAGTGGAACGAATACAGGATTTTCATTGGATCTAACCGGTGATCTTCAGTTGCAATCAGGTTCATCTATTGTTCATACAGAATATTTAAGTGATCTAGAAATCAAAGTTGATGGAAATCTTACCGTAGAAAATACCGCTAGTATTTTATCTAATATCAGTTTGCTTGAAGTTGGTACGCTAACTGTTGATGCTGGTGGAAAAATATCAGCATCGGGAATGGGTTATCTCGGTGGATTGGGTGGAAAGGCCGGGGAAGGACCTTCTCCAGGTCTTGCTTCGGGCGGAAATGAAGGAGGTGGCGGTGGCCATGCTTCTGTTGGTGGGGATGGAAATGGTGCAACCACCGCAGGTGGAACTGTTATATATGGCGATATGTTAGCGCCAATAACTTATGGATCAGGTGGTGGAGCAGGTTATTCTTTAAAAGGCGGAAATGGTGGTGGTGCAATTAAGGTTATCGCCAATGATATAAATCTTAATGGGGAGCTTTCGGCAAATGGCTCAGATTGTGCTTATACCGCATCGTATGTTGCAGGTGCAGGGGCAGGTGGCTCCCTGTGGTTACAAGTCGCCAATTCATTCACAGGTTCTGGTTCAATTACAGCAAAAGGTGGAAATGGTCATGTTGTAAGTGTTGGTAGCGGTGGTGGAAGTGGTGGACGTGTGGCCGTCTTTTTTAATGGAACAAATTTAGGTTATGGCGGAGAAGTTAGTTCGTTAGGTGGTCGTGGTTCTTCTGATTGGGGAGGAGATGGTACATATTATTTAAGCTTAGCGAGCATCAATTCAATTTGTGATGCGGGAGATTTTTCGACAACTTGTACAATTAATAAGACGAAAACTCTTGGTGGTAATTTAGCGCTTACTGGTAATCATCTCGAACTGACTCCAACGGGTGGCCTGACAATTATGGGAAGTAATTCAGGAAGTAGTCTAGACTTTACAGGAAGCCTCACAATGAGAGGTGGCTCATCAATTAATCGATACGAATATTTATCAACATATGAAATGCTCTTTGATGGAGCTGTCACTTTGGAGAATGCAAGTTCAATCAATTTAAATCTATCTCTTTTAGAAGCAAGTTCTCTTAATTTACAGGCAGGAAGTACAATCAATGCATCAGCGCTTGGATATGCTGGCGGAGTTGGTGGGCAAGATGGCAAAGGGACTTCGCCAGGAAATGGAGCGAGTACAAAAGATGCAGGTGGTGGAGCTCACGCTAGAGATGGTGGAGATGGGCAAGATTCTTCTACGCTTGGAGGAACTCCGTCATATGGTAGTGAAACTAATCCAACTGATTATGGCTCAGGTGGAGGTGGTTCGAATAAATACAATGGTGGGGCCGGCGGAGGAATCGTGAAGATCGTTGCTCCGTCTATAACTATTGATGGAGAGATTTTAGCTGAAGGTGGAAATGGGAGTGGGAACTCTTCATATGAAGGTGGAGGTGGTGCCGGAGGTTCTATCTGGCTAGTTTCAACAACTTCACTTTCTGGCTCTGGAAAATTAAGTGTCGCCGGTGGAAATTCTTATGGAACAAGCTCTGGGGCAGGCTCTGCTGGTAGGATATCTATTGAGCTTGGAAGTTCTCCATACAACTTTTATGGAAGTGTGGGATTACTGGCCGGAACGGGAAAAATTGCAAATTCAAAAGGAACATTAAATATTTCATTTAACTCAGAAGATCAGTTTTGCGATATTGGAGACTCCTCAAGTTCATGTGAGCTAAACACTAAAAAAGTTCTTCCAGCACTTTCTTTTGCAGGGGATCTCATTTTAAATGAAGGTGCTACTTTATATGATGATACGAATACATTTTCTGTCGCCGGAGATTTCACCTTAAAAGCAAATAAGAATTTAGTTTCTATTTCAAATTTTAAATACAATTTCAATGTCACAGGAACAACAACCTTTGAAGCAAACTCACTAGTAAAAATGAATTTGAATAATTTCCAATCAGGAAATATGAACTTACTAGGTTCAATTGATGTTTCTGAAATGGGTCATTCTGGGCTTTCAGGTTTAGGAGCTGGTAAAAATTCATCAGGGGGAAATAACTCTGGTGGGGGTGCTAGTTACGGAAGTCTTGGAGGAAGAGGATATGATTCCAATACAGCGGGAGATCTCTATGGAGATGAAACTGCTCCAGTAGAATTTGGTTCAACAGGAGGAAAAGAATCTTCTGTTCTTGGTGGGGCCGGTGGAGGCGCTGTAAAATTATCTGTTACAAATACTCTAAACTTCACGGGATCAATTTTATCTAATGGTGGCAATGGTGTAAATGTTAGTACCGATCACTCTAGTGGAGGTTCAGGAGGTTCCATTTGGTTAGTTGCGGGGTCAATTATTGGTAATGGTTCTCTTTCAGCTAAGGGGGGAAATCCTGCTGCTTCTTGGTCTGCGTGCGGTGGTGCGGGTAGGATTGCGATTAATGCCACAAATGCCGCTGGAAATTATCAATATGGCGGAGTTGTTGACATGAAATGTATAGATCGAGGTGTTGATGAAGGATCATTCTATTTAACACTTGCTGATCCAAATATGATTTGTGATTCAGGAGACTTCTCAAGTACATGTACTATTAGCTCTGATCGAACCTTAGGGGGCGTTCAAAACTTCACAGGAGTGGGAAGTTTCTCTCTTTCACCAAGCACAAATTTAAGAGTCTATGGAAATTCCTCGGCCATTAGTTTTGATTTATCTGGAAGCTTCTCATCTGGCGTTGGAAGTTTGATTTATTCAAGTAAGAAGATTTCTAAAATTCATACAGGAACAACGATTAATTTAGCAGGAGCAGTCGAAGCATCTCTACCTGATGTTTACGCTGTCGGTGATATCACGGTGGATGGAGTAATTAGTGCTTTTAATAAAGGTGGTCTTCCTGGCCACTATGCTATGGCCGGAATTGGTCTTGGTGGTGGTTTACCATGTTCTGGGGGGAATAATCCAGGAGGTGGTGGTGGCCATGGTGGTGCTGGAGGAGATGGGTATTGCGCAAGTAGTGGTGGTGCTTCTTATGGAAATATTTTACGGCCAGACACTGAAGGATCAGGCGGTGCCAGTGATACAGATACAGACACTAGCGGTGGAGCAGGTGGAGGTGTCATAAAAATGATTTCAGATGGTCATATTGCGATCAATGCAAATATAAATTCGAATGGTCAAGATGGTGAGGTTGTTGGTGGAAGTGCCGGTGGTGGAGGTGCAGGAGGTTCTGTTTATCTCGATGGACTTTCATGTGATGGCACTGGAAATTTATCTGCGATTGGAGGTTCAAGTACAGGAACTTTGTATGCGGCCGGTGGAGGTGGAGGTCGTATCCATCTAAGTTGTGCAACGAACTCTTGGAGTGGAGTCGCTGATGTCACTGGAGGAATTGCTGACAATGCTGGACGCTATGGTTCTAGTGGGACAATTGACTACACAGTAATACCCTAGTCGATGACTATATTTTTAGTCGGTTTTTTCCATTAAATTGGGACTTCAAAATTGATATTGCTAACATAAGTGACCGATATTAAGGTCTGCTAATTTTTTTATCATAAGTATCCGAAAATGAATGACAGGAGAAGGTAAAATAAGGCAGATATGTTTATTGCAATACTAGAGACATTTTTAAAAATCTTTTTGATCATAATGATCTCAGTGTCCTGTATTGGAAATAAAAACATTCAAGTTAAAATTCATAACACTTCAGATGGTGCTAAAGGTTCTCAAAAGGCCGTTCTACTAAATGCAGATATTAGAAATAATCAACTAACACTTCTAGGTGAGGGCCTTAGCTCTGTAACCGAGATTCGTATCAAAAATAATTCAGGATTAGATGAACAGCTTATAATTGATTCACAGAGTTCAACCTCACTTATTGCAAAGGCAATGGGCAATCTTGTTATTCCCCTAAATGGTGCTCTCTCATTACTTATTAAAGATTCTTATGGTGCCACCACATACCCATTAACTTTTGAATTACAAGATGGTGTCGTCACTGCTGCAAAACTGGATTCAATGGGCGCGATCTCTGGACAAGTTCTTATGTTTGATGGAACGAGTTGGGGACCACAAGATTTATCAGGTTTAGTTTACGCAGGAAACTGGGATGCGAATTCAGGTTCTGCTCCAACTTTAACTCCCGGAGCAGGAGAGTATTACATTGTAAATAATGCCGGTACGACTTCTTTAAATGGAATAAATTCCTGGGCCATTGGTGATTGGGCCGTTTGGAATAGTGTCGATTCGCAGTGGGAAAAAATTGATAATGCCCCTTATGTTAGAAGTTTTAATGGAAGACCTGGAGATATTGTTCCAATGGCAGGTGATTATAATATTAGTGATCTCGCTGGAGTTGATCTTACTGGTAATGCCAATGGTAAAGTTTTAAAGTTCAATGGGACTAATTGGGTACCTGCTGATGATTTAACTGGAGGTGCCGGTTCAGTTACTGAAACGCAATTACAAGATGGTGCTGTCACGACTAATAAAATTGCAGATGGAACAATTACAAATGCAGATATAGATAACGCTGCAGGAATTGCTCAATCAAAAATTAGTGGGCTTACAACTGATCTTTCTAACAAGCTTGGACTTAATGGTGGAACAATGGCCGGTCATATTGATATGAACGGTTCTAATATTGTAAATCCTGGAACTGTTGATGGCGTGGATATTTCTGCTCTATCTACATCTGTTGGAACAAATACGACAGCAATCTCAAATAATGTTTCTTCAATAAATGCAAATACAACAAGTATATCAACGAACGCTACAAATATTTCTGGGAATACAACTGCTATTTCAGCCGTTAGTAATAGAAAGGCCGAAGAGTTCACAACTGCTTGTACTGATAATCAATTTTTAATCGCTAGTAGTGGTGCTCTTGTGTGTGCAGATCCTAGTGGTGATTTAAGTTATGCTTCTTCAGGAAGCTCTCCTAATAATATGGTTTATGTTGATGACAATGGAAGAGTGGCAGTTGGTGATGGAGCAGCAACATCGACCATTACAAGAACCATTGTAAATAATAAAAATCATCCAAACTTACTTATTACTACCAAAGGAAACGCTGATGTTTTAGCTTCTCCTGTTTTAGGTTTTGAAAATAATAAAAGTGATTATGCCGCTATAAGATGGGCAGATTATGGTGATTTGATTTTTAGTATTGGCCATCCTTCGTTGGATAACTCTAATGCAACTTATGATATTTTTTCTTTAAATGGAACAGATCAAAGAATGAATATTCATAAGAAGGCCTACTTTGAAGATAAAATAGGTGTCGGTTTATCGAATCCAACTGAGAAAATTGAAGTTGTAGGTAATGTCAAGGCCACGGCATTTATTGGAGATGGTTCACAGTTAACTGGACTTAGTACGACGGGTGCAAGTAGTACGACGAGTGCTGTGATTACGGCCGATAGCGATTCAAATGGTTCAGGAGATATTTTATTTGTTACGGCAGGAACAGAAAAAGCAACTATTTTGAATAATGGAAATATGGGTGTAGGAGTGAGTGCTCCGACGGCGAAGCTAGAAGTTGATGGAACTATTAGATCAACTTCAACAACACCTTATTTTGAAATGAAAGATTCTGATACGGCCTATGGTTCAAATCCGCAATCAGCTCTCATATTTAAAGATTCTGCTGATACACAGTACTCTTATTTTGGTGCAACTGCAGGAGCCATGAGATGGGACAGTTTACTTCCAATATACTTAAACTCCAATGGTAGTGGTGGGGTTTATGTTAATACTAATGGTCGAGTCGGTATTGGAACAACTTCACCAAATGCACTTTTAGATATTGGTGGCACTGTTCGTGCTCAAGAACTATGTGATGAAACAGGTACTAAGTGTCATGATCTTTCTACTGGTGTAACACCAGTTCTAACTGGGATCTCAAGAGGAACAGCTGCGGCCCCATCAATAATGTTTGGTACAGATACAAATACAGGAATTTATTCACCAGGAACTGATCAAGTCGGTATTAGTGTCGCAGGAGTATTAGATGCTCGCTTTAATTCAAATGCCATTAGTTTTTATAAAAGATTAAACGTAACAAATTACAACAACACATCTATCGTCCCTGAGTTGGGAACAAGTTCTAGTGGAACGATCAATGCTGGAACACTTGTTGGTGAACATGTTTTTGATTATGGAGGAAGAATTACTCCTGATAGAGCATCAATTTACTTAGAGGCCAGTGAAACATTTTCAACTACTGCACAAGGGGCGTCTTTAAATTTTTCTACAATCTTAAATGGAACAACCACGGCCTCAAAAAAAATGACCATAGCAAATAACGGTTATATTGGTGTGGGTTCTCATTCTCCAACAAGTTTATTCCATATTAGAGAACCTGATGATTCGTGGAATAGTTCATTTCGCATGGACCGTTCATGGGAGCCTACCACAGATTATTTTCAAATGATGTACGACTATCAAGGTTTAAAAATTAGAACTATGGCCAATGACACTGATGAGGCCCATATTATTTTTAAGCCTCTTGATAGTGAGGCCATGAGAATTACAGAAGATGGGAAAGTAGGAATTGGTGTTACGAGCCCAAATACGGCCCTTAGTGTAGCTGGAACTGTTGAAGCGACTGCCGTATCAGCAGTAACGACCACAACAGGAACTCTTGGTGTCGTAAGTGGAGTTAGTGGAAATGTTGTGGCGACATTTCGAAACACATCTGATTCGGGGCTTTCAGGTTTTTCTTTTAGGGCCTATGAAAATTCAGACGTTGGATATATGGGCTTTGTTAATCCTGCTGTTCCTGGGCCATATCCTGCAGGTACAGTGACCTTACAGGGGATTGGTATACCTGTTACTTTAGGGATGAGTAATTCTGAAGTCATGAGAGTTCATACGAATGGTAATGTTGGAGTTAAGACGACAAATCCTACACATGACTTTCAAGTAGAAGGTACAGCTGGTCTTTCTTCGGGAACTGCCTGGACGAGTACATCAGATATTCGTTTAAAAGATATTCGTGGTGACTATGAATATGGATTAGACGAAGTTTTGAAACTTCATACCGTTCGATTTAATTATAAAAAAGATAATCCCCTTGGACTTAATAGTGAGCGAGAGATTATTGGATTTATTGCCCAAGAAGTAGAGCAAATTATCCCTGAAGCGATAAAGAGAAGAGATGATGGCTATCTTGAACTTAATGTGGATCCTATTCACTGGGCCGCAATCAATGCGATTAAAGATTTAAACGAAAAAGTTGAGTTGAATAAAGAGATGTTTACTTTTATGAGCAATGGCCTCTCTGAAAAAGTTGAAGATAATTCTCGCGAAATTGCCTCTTTAAAAGAAGAAAATCAAATCTTAAAAGACAGAATTGAACTTCTTGAGAAATCTCTCTGTGAATCGAATCCGTCCTTATCTATCTGTTCGAAAAACTAATTTTAAAAAGTACTGAATCGAAACAGTCCACTAATGACATATTAGTGCCTCAAAAAATTGCGTAACAAAATTGCCACAAGGCTTGAATGATCTAAGTCGCCTTATAGTATTGAGCTTTAATTTTCAAAAGGTTGTATTACTCGGAATGGGGGATGTGAAAAACTGTATGAAATATTAAACGTTTTTCATTGTTGAGCGATAAGATTCTAGTAAAGGTGTGTGAAGAATTATGTGTTTTAAGGGTGATACATAGTTCTATCGTGAGGAATCATGCGACTTAAAAATTTAATAAATAAAATTCTATCATTAATAATCGCCGTTTTTATTTTCATTTCATGCGTGGCCGATAACGGTAAGATTAATGTTAGTTTTAACGGATCTGTTTTCGGCGGACAAACAATTGGTGAAAAATCATCTCTTGTCAGCGCAGATATTCATAATGATGTCTTAACTATTCAAGGGCAGTATTTAAATGGAGTAAAAGAAATTAGAGTTAAAAGTAGTGGAGGTTTTGATGAAGTGTTTGTAATAGAAAATCAAACCAGTTCATCTATCACCGCTAAATCGACCCATCCTCTTCTCATCCCTCTTAATGCTGCACTTTCAATTATCATAAAAGACTCATTCGGGGCGACAACTTATCCACTTACATTCGAACTTCAAGATGGTGCTGTTACACAAGCAAAACTTCACGACATGGGTGCAAACGATGGTGATGTTTTAACTTTCAATCAGTCCATTGGAAAATGGGAGCCTCGCAATTTAAGCGGTCTAAATTTTAAAGGATCATGGGACGCAAGAACAGTTGCTGAAGGTGGGGCCGAAGTTGAACCCGATATTTCACCACAGCCGGGAGATTACTGGCTTGTTGCAAATCCAGGAAATACAGATTTAGATGGAACAATTAATTGGAGAAGTGGAGACTGGGCCATCTTTAATGGAACGAGTTGGCAAAAAATAAGTAATTCAAGTGATGTCATTAGTTTTAACGGTAGACAGGGGGCCGTTGTCCCTGCTTCAGGGGATTATACTTGGGCCGATATTAATAAGACGACTTCTTCAATTAACGATATTGCAGATGTTGATACTTCTACTGTAGCTAGTGGTCAAGTTTTAAAGTGGAATGGAACTCAATGGCTACCAGCAAATGATGATACAACTGCAGTTGCTGGAAGTGTTGGTTCATCAGAAATTGCAGCAGGTGCAATTGATAATTCTCACGTAAGTGCAACTGCTAATATTGATCAATCCAAAATTTCAAATCTAACAACTGATCTTGCAGCGAAATTAAGTCTTGCTGGTGGAATCATGACAGGTGCCATTGATATGGGTGGAAATAATATTGGCAATGTTGGGACAGTCGATGGAGTCGATATTTCAGCTCTTAATACTGCTGTTGGAACAAATACGACAAGTCTATCAAATAAAGTAGATAAAACCACAACAATAAACGGACAGGCGTTATCTGGAAACGTCACATTAACAACAACAGATGTGTCTGAAGGAACGAATCAATACTTTACAGATGCACGCGCAAAAGCAGCAAGTGTTGTGAATTCTACTTCAGGAAGTGAAACCGATCAGGCTGCTTCTGTCGATGCAATGAAAAGTTATGTAACTGCACAAGTTGGGGCGATTAGTTCATCACAGTGGACCACTAATGGATCTGATATTTATTACAACGCAGGTGGCGTCGGAATTGGTGTCTTAGCTCCAACTGAAAAATTAGATATTGCTGGTAACATTAAAGTTAACGGCCTTCTTCTTGGTACTGGTTTAGGTAATGATACAACCAATACAGCATTTGGAAAAAACGCTTTAGTCGCAAACTCGACTGGATGGCAGAACGTTGCAATTGGAGAGTTGGCCATGGAGGCGGCCGTAGGTTCGACTCAAAATACAGCAATAGGTTCCTATGCAATGAGATATGATACAGGTTCAACTAATAACGTCGCCGTTGGAACCTATGCTCTAGAGGGAAATCAGGGGGGAAGTTACAATACAGCGGTTGGAGTTTTCGCTCTTGAATATAATACTTCTGGTAATGATAACGTTGCAGTAGGTGAACAAGCACTTTTAGTGAACTCTACTGGAAGTAATAACGTAGCTGTTGGAAGGCAAAGTTCTGTTTATAACAGAACAGGATCTGGCAACGTTACCATAGGCCACTCTGCTGGGTATGGGACAAGTTCTGTTTCTGATTATTCTAATAATACAATCGTTGGCCATAGAGCTGGTCGTCTTGTTAGAACGGCCGCAAGTAACAACGTATTAATAGGTTATCAAGCTGCAGATTCGTTAACTACGGGTGCAAATAATATTGTCATTGGCCATGACATTGATCTGCCTTCAGCAGCAAGTGCAAATATGCTCAATATCGGAAATCTAATCTATGGTAGCGGTGTCGATGGAAGTGGGACAACTGTCTCCACTGGAAATGTTGGTATAGGCGTTGTAAATCCAAGTTCAAAATTAGAAGTTGCGGGTGATTTAAAGGTATCTTCACTCTCAGGCAGTGGGACGAGATGTCTGCAAACAGACACTAACGGTGTGATAAGTTTATCATCAGGAGCATGTGTTACAGGGGGAGTTGGTGAAGTTAATACTGCATCTAACGTTGGGACTGCGGGTGTGGGCGTATTTAAGCAAAAGATAAGTTCTAATCTAGAATTTCGAAATATTTCTAGTAATGGTGCAATAAATGTCGTTGATGATAGTGCTAATAATGAGATTGATATTGCAGTTAAAGTAGATAATTCAACAATTGAAGTGAGTTCGGATTCATTACAAATAAAGAATGGGGGAGTTGATCTTACGACAAAAGTTACTGGAGCGCTTCCTATATTGAATGGTGGAACAGGAGCAAGCACAGCATCAGGTGCACGAACTAATTTAGGATTAGGTAGTAGTTCTATTGCAAATGCTCCTGCTCTTGCTTGTGTGGCAAGTGAAAAAGTCACTTATGATGGAACAAATTATGTTTGCGCGACAGATTTAAATTCTGATGCGACAAAACTTCCTCTCACTGGTGGGACAATGAGTGGTGCGATTGCAATGGGTGGTAATCTAATCACTGGTCTGTCAAATCCCTCTTCTAATCAAGATGCTGCAACAAAATCTTATGTTGATTCGGCCATATCAAGTTCAAATTTATGGACATTAACAGGCGCAGATGTCTCTAGATTGACTGGTAATGTTGGAATTGGGATCGCAACACCGCTTTCAGATTTTCAAGTTCATAGGGCCAATGGATGGACAACATCTCGAGTTTCAAGTGGAGACTCTGGAGTACAATTACTGTTGAATTCAGTAGGTACTACAGGCTATGACGGTGTCATAAATTATGGTTCAACAAAAGCTTTTTCTATTACTACAGATTATCAATCTAGTGCAGCAGCAGACTTTACTATTTTAGCAAATGGTAATGTCGGTATTGGAACTTCTTCTCCAGCCGTTGAACTCGATGTAAACACTGGGACAATTAATGCTGCATTTTTATGTGATGAAAACAATTCGAATTGTCGCGACCTCTCAGTACCTGTTGCGGGCGATAATCTTGGAAATCATCAGGCCACTCAAAATTTGAACTTACAAGGACATAAATTAGTCGGAAGTGGAGGCTCTTCTGGTCTATCGATTAACTCCAGTGGGGCAATTTCTTTTGATGGCTTTATGCAGAACCACTCTTTTAACGCAGGTACAATTACTGGTCTAACTGGTTTATCTATGAATATGTCGAAAAGGCATATGATAAATGTAAATGCCAATAATTCATCTTCTTATAGTTCATCAAGTGTCTCCGTAGCGACGCCAGATGGAAACGTGGGGATATATAGTGGAAATAGTGCAACAGTGGATGGCGCAGGAGCATTCTATCAACTTGGGGCGAATAATGCCGCTGGTAATGAGCAGAGAGCATATATTGGAGTATCGAGTAATGTTACAGGATATTCTCCTAATCTTGTATTTGGTCATCAGACAGGTCTTAACAGCTATAGCGAGGTTATGAGAATCGATTCTTCTGGCAATGTCGGTATTGGGACTTCTTCTCCAACTTCAGAATTAGATGTTGTTGGAGATATTCAGTATACGGGAGTACTTACTGACGTTTCCGATATTCGTTTGAAAAAAGATTTTGAAAAATTAGAAGGAGCGCTTGAAAAGATAAATAGAGTGGAGACGTACTCTTATGTTATGAGAAATGATCAACATTCAAGAAGAGAATTTGGTGTTATAGCTCAAGAAATAGATGAGATATTTCCTGAATTAGTGAAGATTTTCGATAAGAAAGATGGTCTTTTAAGCGTGAATTATATTGGACTTATTCCATGGACAATTTCAGCGATACAAGAAGTTGACGTTAAAATTGAATCCAATACTAGAAGTATTGCAAGTGTCGAAGATCGAATTGCTAAATTAGAAAGAGAAAATAAAGAACTAAAAGAAAAGTTAAATTTGTTGATTGAGAAGTTGAATGCCAAATAGAATTATAAAGAAAATACTCTTTTGCCTTTTCTTCATGCTTACTAGCTTCTTCTCGGATGCTGCCTGTGTTTCACCTAATGCTTCGGCCGGTTCAATAGATTATAATTCAACAACTAAAAATTCAACTTATTGTAATGGCAGTGAGTGGAAGAATTTAAAATACGGGGGAGTTGATTTCTTATCCGATATTGGTGATGCAAAGAACTTTAAGGCTTCGTCCATAAATTCTCTAGATATGTCTGGAAATTATGCATATGTTACACATGGTACTTCGATGTATGTAATAGATGTCACAGATGTTTCAAACCCCACTTATATTGCAAGTTTTAATCATCCAAATAATACTCAGATAGTGGGCGTGAAGATAGATGGAACAACAGCATACCTTATTTCGAGTAACTGGGTGTTGGCCTTAGATGTAACTATTCCTTCTAATCCTACTCTTATTGGAAGCATATACAATAGCGCAATGACATCTCCTAGATTAATTGAATTTCATAATGGCTATGTGTATGGCCTAAAAGATGGTGCTATTTTTGTATTTGATTTTCTTATTCCAAGTGCTCCTGTTTTTGTTGCATCTTTAGTGGATGCTGTAAATATTAGGCAACCTTTTTCAACTTATGTAAGCGGTAACTTTTTATATATCAGTGACCAAAATTATGATCAGTTAACTATTTTAGATATCACAAATCCAAGTACTATTTCTGTTGAGAGTATGATCAGCGATTCTGTCAAATTAAATGGAATTAGTGATTTGTATGTTCAAGGGAATTATCTTTATGGTGTTGCAAAGTTGGCGAGTTCATTAGTCATTGTTGATGTCACTGATAAAGCAAATCCTTCTATCCTTAAGGAGTTTAAATCATCTGGAATTAATAATGGTGTAAGGCTTGTGGCCTATAATCAATTTCTTTTTGTTGGGTGTGATACTGGTTCCAGCTCTGGAAGCTACTTAACAACTATTGATATTTCGAATCCACTTGAACCCGAAGAAATTTTTAAAATATATATCGAGGGAGGCCGTTTTCCTGGTGCAGATTACATGAAGGCCTCATCAGGACGACTTGCTCTTTATTCCAATGATTCTAATTTTATCTCTACATATGATATTAGCTCAAAACCTTTAGGTAAGCAGAGTATCGAAAATTCATTATTTGCAAAAAACAATAGTTCAACATCTATGATTGCCAGTGCCGGCAATTATGCCGTTGCTGCTGGCGGCGCTGAAGAAATCTTCATCTATGATGTTTCAACACCTTCAACCCCTGTTCCAAGGGGAGCTTGGAGAACACCGCATGGAGTGAATTTATACGGCAGTGCTCTAGAGTTCGATGGACAATATGCGTATTATGGGGCCACAAATCGCGCTACAGTTTATATCGTTGATGTCGGAACAAATCCCGATAGACCAAAAATGGTTGCACAAATAACCGATAATTTGATTGGGTCAGTACACAATATCATTTATCAGAATAACTATATTTATGTTGCAAATAAATTTGGGTCTCGATTAACAATTGTCGATGTTACGAATAGGGCAAACCCAATAATCGTTGGAAGTTTACAAGATTCTACCAATCTCTCTGGTATAGTTGGGCTATTTAAAGAAGGCAATTATGTCTATGTTGCCTCTGGAACTGCAAAAACTTTTTCTATTATCGATGTTTCAGATAAGGCGAATCCAACTCTTGTATCTTCTATAACTGATGCGACGCTCTTCAGTGCACTTGTAGATGTCACAAAAGTTGGAAACTATGTTTATCTGTTAGCTCAAGGTAATGATTCTTTATTCATTATTGATGTAACAAATCCCTTATCACCAGTTTACGTTTCTCAATTTCAAAATTCTACTTACTATGACTATGGATATTCCTTAATTGCGAAAGGAAGCACTCTGGTCATCAGTTCTTTTTTAAGTGGTATTAGTTTTGTTGATATTTCAAATCCATTGAATCCAACACCATATTTTAGAGAAACAGGTTCGAACACGCTTTTCGCAATTAATGGAAATTACGTTTATAACCCAGGTAACTGGGGAATTAAGACCTATGATATTACAACACCTGCAACACCGACTTCTCTAGGAATAGTTAATTATGTCGGCCAGCTCCAAGGAGCGTCTTCATTTCAAAAAGTTGGAAATTATGGACTAATTACAAGCACGACCAATAAGAGTATCGCAATTGTAAATTTAACAGATGTAAACGATTTATTTTTTGAATCATCATTCATTGATACCACTAATCTAAATGGTTCAATTGATATGGTTGTTGATGGTAGTTATGCGTATGTGTTGGGATCAAATCAATTTTCAATATACGACATTTCGACCCTGCCCTCTATTTCATTTGTTTCTAAAGTTACAGATATTTCGACAATTTCTTCAGCATCTCGTTTAATCGTAGAGGGTAATTATTTGTATCTTTCATCGAGCAGTGCGAGCCGAATTACAATTTATGATATTTCTAACAAAGCATCTCCTACTTTGGTCAGTTCTTTAAACGATTCTAATTTGTCAGGTGCTTTTGATATGAAAAAGATCGGCAATTACATTTATACAACATCAAAGACTGCAAAGACGTTTTGCTCAGTTGATGTTAGTAATGTGAGTTCTCCTGCAATTGGTAATTGCTATTCAGATGCAACATATTTTGATGGAATACAAGAATTTGAGATTATCGGAAATATTGCCTTCGTTACAACATACACAACTTCAACGAATCCTACACTTACAAGGTTGGATATTTCTAATCCATTAAATATAACTCTTATTGAAAGTATTAAAACTGGAAGCTCTATGTTTTCCCTAATTAAAAAGGGAAATACAATATTCTTTTCTCATGATAACGGTACAAAATATGGTCAATTTTTTGTTGATGCTTCAGGTGAAGTAAGAGCGCAATCAAAAGATATTGCCTATTATGGTAACTCGACCTATCAGCGATTATATGTGGTGGGTGATTACCTTTATTCAGTAAGTAGTTTAGGTGGGACTTTTTCCATCGTGGATATTTCTGACAAGACCGCACCAAGTTACTTAGAAACTTTTTTTAAACAATCCGATTCAATTAGTTCCGTTAATGAAACCTCTTATGATCATCCCTACTTATATGGGATCAATTATACTGGATATCTACATCGAATAGATGTCAGTGATCCTTTAAACGCCTCTTTAGTGGATGAAGTTCCAAACGTGGCCTACAGTCAGGCAGGAGGTCTCTATGTTAAAAATAATATTGCATTCGTCACAGTGCCCACTTCATCTTCAATATCAAGTTATGATATTAGTAATTTTCAAAGACCAAAACTTCTAAAAAGTATTGCAAGTTTTTCTAATCAAAATAACATTGGTAAAATTAAAGCTGTTGGAAACACTCTCTATGCAGCAGCTGGAAGTTCATCTGTAATTGCTTCTTTTGATATCTCAGATCCTGCTAACTTTACGAGCCTTCATTATTTAAAAGACACAACTAATTTTTCATGGTTTTCATCATTTGATATTTCAGGAAATTATTTATATTTTTGCACTCCTTCAACTGATAAATTACATATCATTGATATCTCGAATCCCTCGGCAATGGTTCGAGTTGATTCAATTGTGGATTCTGTGAATTTTGACAATTGCAGCGACTTGAAGGCCGATGGAAATTATTTGTATCTCTTATCGGCTAGTACAGATTCGTTAACTATAATTGATATCTCGAATCCGACAGTTCCTACTGTTGTTAGTCGTCTTGTTGATCCAGTGAAGCTCGATTATTTACAAAGAATGGTTGTGAACGGGAATTATATCTTGGCCTCAACAACGCTTAGCTCTGGATACACTCTTATAGATATTACGAATAAGAATTCTCCAGAAGTTAATACTAATTTTCAAAATAACTACAATAATGGTGCGGCTTCGATTGGGTTAATCGGTGGCAAGTATTTTAGTTATACAAATAACTCTACAACAGGCCGATTTCTGACCTTTGAGGTGAGACCGGAAATTAATCTGTCTTCATGTTCTGTCGAGGGCCAAATCGCTTGGGATCCCGTCAATAAGGCAATGGGATTTTGCAACGGAACTCATGTGAAGTCCATGGGGACCATCCCCGGTGCTGGCGGAAGCGGATGCTCTTCTCCTTCAGGTATCGCAGGAGCAATGGAATATAATACATCACTTAACCAATTTCAATATTGTGATGGAGCAAATTGGATATCGATATAATGAAATTTATATAAGGTAGGTGTGGGAAGTAAATCTGGTCTCTAATCACATGAAATTATAATTTAAGGCAAACAGTTCTGCGTCGGTAACGTTTCAAAGTTAAAGGCCTCTTACGAGGCCTTCATTTTTTATAGCTTGTTGAAATACTCTTGAGATCCTTTTGGATCAGCTTTCATAGTGTCGCCACCTTTGTTCCAACCAGCAGGACAAACTTCTCCGTGCTTAGCTGTATATTGGTAACCGTCTACTAGACGAGCGATTTCTTCAACATTTCTACCAACTGATAGGTTGTTGATTGAACAGTGTTGAACAACATTGTTGTCGTCGATGATGAAAGTTCCACGGAAAGCAACAGCTTCGTCCATTAGTACACCGTAGTTTCTAGAAACTTCTTTTGTAAGGTCAGCAAGAAGTGGGTAGTTGATTTCTCCAAGACCACCTTTGTTTCTTGGTTGTTGTGTCCAAGCAAGGTGAGAGAATTCAGAATCAACTGAACAACCGATAACTTCGCAGTTCATATCTTTGAACATTGCAATTTTATCAGAGAAAGCTGTGATTTCAGTTGGACATACAAATGTGAAATCTAGTGGGTAAAAGAAAAGAACTTTCCACTTTCCGTTAAAATCTGAAAGTGAGATTTCTTTGATAGCTCCATTAACAACAGCGTTTCCTTTGAAGTCTGGTGCTTGTTTTCCGACTAGAGTAGTTGGGTAAACTTTTTCAGTCATAACCTTCTCCTTATTGATGGTTTAGTTAAGAGTAAATTAGCAAAAATCGTAATTTCAAAAACTCTAGTTGTAAATGCGCTGTATTTCAATTTAGGGGCCTTTTTAGCCTAGGAGGAAATTATTGACGTATTTTTTACAAACCTTAGTGATATTAATATGTTATCATTGGCTGTCAGCTTTTTAGGATTTATTTAAAGATTCTAGTTCGCACTGACGATAAGATTATTTGAAATGGAACAACATTCGACTGGAGAAAGGGGAAAATATGACTAAGTCCACTGTCAACTACATTCCAAACCCAATTGTTATTGAACAAACATCGCGTGGTGAGCGTCAATACGATATTTATTCTAGACTCTTAATTGATAGAATTATCTTTTTAGGTACACAAGTAAACGATACTGTGGCCAATCTTCTTATTGCTCAAATGCTTTTCCTAGAGCAAGACAATCCAGAAGATCCAATTCACTTTTACATCAACAGTCCAGGTGGATCTGTTTACGCAGGTCTTGGGATTTACGATATTATGCAACACGTATCTTGCCCAGTTTATACTTACTGTGTAGGTCTTGCGGCATCTATGGGTTCACTTCTTCTTGCTGCTGGTGAAGCTGGGCATAGACACGCTCTTCCTCACTCGAGAATTATGATTCACCAACCACTCGGTGGAGCGCAAGGTCAGTGTTCTGATATTCAAATTCAAGCGAAAGAAATTCAAGATCTAAAAGATCAGTTGAACGGTATTTATATCAAGCACTCTTCTGTTGATATGGACATGGCAAAAATCGTGGCCGCAACAGATCGTGATAATTATCTAAATCCTAATCAAGCAATTGAGCTTGGGATTATTGATCACATGATTGAACCAAAAAAACTTAGAAAATAATTAGCGTAGGCTTTAGAAAAAGGAACTGAAGATGTCAGACAAAAAAACAAGCTACAACAGTGCACTACACTGTAACTTCTGTGGTAAGTCGCAAAGAGAAGTAAAAAAGCTTATTGCGGGGCCGGCAGTTTACATTTGTGATGAGTGTATTGAGCTTTGTAATGAAATTATTTTTGAAGACTCGATGAAATCGACTTCAAAAGCGGCGCTTGATAATGTGCCTAAGCCACATGAAATTAAGACGCACCTTGATCAATATGTTATTGGTCAGGAAAGAGCGAAGAAAATTATTTCTGTTGCCGTTCATAACCATTACAAGAGACTTGCTCATGGTGACATGAAACTTAAAGATGGTGTTGAACTTCAAAAGTCTAACATCCTACTTGCAGGACCGACAGGATCAGGGAAAACTTTGATCGCTCAGTCACTTGCTAAGTTTTTAAATGTTCCTTTTGCTATTGCCGATGCCACTTCACTCACAGAAGCTGGTTACGTAGGGGAAGACGTTGAGAATATCATTCTTAATCTTCTTCAAAACTGTGACTTTGACGTAGAAAGAGCAGAGCGTGGAATTGTTTATATTGATGAGATTGATAAGATTGCAAGAAAATCTGAAAACCCATCAATTACAAGAGACGTTTCTGGTGAAGGTGTTCAGCAGGCCCTTCTAAAACTAATTGAAGGTACTGTTGCAGCTGTTCCTCCAAAAGGTGGAAGAAAGCACCCACAACAAGAGTTTATTCAAGTTAACACAAAGAATATTCTTTTCATCGTTGCAGGAGCTTTCGTAGGGCTTGATAAAATTATCGAAAAGCGTATGACGAAGAGACCAATGGGTCTAGTATCTACTAAAGACAAAACGGCTGAGCAGTCAGTTGTAGAAAAACTTGGTGGAATTGAGGTTGAAGATTTAACTCGCTTCGGATTAATTCCAGAGTTTATTGGACGTCTTCCTGTAAACGCACTTCTTTCTGAACTTGATGAAGAAGCACTTGTTTCGATTCTTACAGAGCCAAAAAATGCGATTACGAAGCAGTACCAAAGACTATTTGAGTTTGATGGTATCAAGCTAGAATTCGAACCAGACGCTCTAATTGAAGTTGCAAAAATTGCACTTGAAAAGAGAACTGGGGCCAGAGGTTTAAGAGCAATTCTTGAGCAGACAATGCTAGACGTAATGTATGATGTTCCGACAAACGAAACAATTAATAAAATCATCGTTACTAAGAATGCAATTCTTGGAACTGAGAAGCCAAAACTAATTGAAGGTGAGAGATCTGAATTCAAACCAGCAATTGATGCTTCTAAGAAAAAAGATAAAATCGGATCAGCTTCTTAAGAAAAATTCCAAAATGATTTTTTCATAAAGGCCCACTTTTATAGTGGGCCTTTTCTTTTTTTTGACAAAAAAACTCAAACTTAAATTTCTTTTATTTTAATTTAGACATTCTTATAATCTTATTTACATTACAAACTAAGGTGAAGGGAAAGGAGAATTTCATGAGGAAATTAACCCTAGCAGTTGTTGCTTTTGCTGCCGTCGCAAGCACAAATGTACTAGCAGGTGCTAAAGAAGATTTTATTGATGCTGTTGTTAAACAATGTGGAAAGTCACAAGCTGATGCTGAGGCGATGGCCACACCAGGAAGATCGGGAAATGTGATCAAGTTTAAAACTTGTTCAAGTGCAACTGTAGACATCGATGGATGTACTCTACAGTGTAAAGATGCGTCTTCTTCTATTGGTGGTTAATTAAAATTTTAAAAGGATTTAAAAAATGAAAAGAATTATTGCTAGCACATTTGCTCTTGCAACACTTTCAGGAGCTGCTTACGCTCAAAACGTAAAAGACTTAGAAAAAAGAATTGAAGACCTTGAGTTTTCAAACTATGAAAAATACTTCTCATGGTCAGGTTCTCTTGAAAACAGATTTGATTCAACAACATCTGAAGAGAAAAAGCCAACGACTACAAACAAAGGAACTCAAAGTTACTTTGAAACACAATTAATGATCGATATGATGTCTAGGCCATCAGACAAACTAAGTTTCTTTGGTCGTCTCTCAATGAGAAAACTTTGGAATGATGGTTCATACAATGCTGCTCAAACAAGTGGAAATAATGGGGGAGACGCGCGTGGAAATGACGGTCTTTTCACGACATGGGGTTATGGTAGAGAAAGAGGAACTGCAGCTGTTTATGTAGAAAGAGCATTCATGAACTACCAAATGATGCCAAGTTTAACTTTCACAATTGGTCGTCTTCCAACGATTGATGGTATGCCTAAGCATATTACTTCGGCCTCTCCAACTCTTGGTTCATATCCAACTCTTGCTTTCTCTGCCATTCTTGATGGTA
Source organism: Bacteriovorax sp. BSW11_IV (assembly GCF_000447755.1). Lineage (GTDB taxonomy): Bacteria > Bdellovibrionota > Bacteriovoracia > Bacteriovoracales > Bacteriovoracaceae > BSW11-IV. The sequence goes on from NZ_AUNE01000033.1 coordinate 56,052, forward strand.
TGGCCCTTACTCATGGTGCTAAAGTTGGTGGTGGAGATCTTAAAACGAGATTCATCTATACTCCGCTTCAATTTGCCAACTACAATGCCAACCCAACAAATACAAGTGGTCGTGGAATTGGTAATACAAATGATACAGATGGCAAGAAAGTTTCAACAAACAACCTTATGTATTCTTTCATGCTAGATTACACAAAAGGTGCAACTAAGTTCGTAAGAAATACAAATCTCATTCTTCAGTGGGTAAATATTAATGAAGCGTTCTTTGGTGCAAGTACTTCATCTACGCTAAGACTAACAAACCAAAGACTTGCTCTATATGCTGAGTTTGCTGGTATCGCGGGAACAGGATTTGATTTTGCTGCTCAATTTGCAATGTCTAAGTCAGAATCAGAAGGTAAGTTAAGTGGTGCTCTAGGTGTTTATTGTAACGAGAGCAAGTGTGATGTTGATGGTAACTCATATGTGCTAACAGCTAAGTATAACTTTGGTAAATTTGCTCTTGGTTATGAGTACATTAACCACGATAAAAACTCATTTGCTTACGACGTAGCTAACCGTGGACCATTAAATATCTATGGTACAGCTGCTTCAAATACTCACCACATGTTTGCGAACTGGAAAATCGATAACAACCTTAAAATGGTTTTTGGTTACCAAATGCAACAAGTTGACGAACTCTACACTTACGGACTATTCGGTAAGGGGACAGCGGCAGATGTTGAAAGAACAAATTTCTACACACGTCTAATTGCCAACTTCTAATGCTAGTGTGAAATAAAATTAGTTCCTTGGACCCCCATTTTTGGGGGTCTTTTTTATGAAGATATCCCCAAATTCATCTACTTCTAACTGCTTATTTTTCTTAAGAATCTCTTGATCAAATTTCTCAACGAGAAGCGTTTATAATTCTCGATATGAAATTACAAAACAACCTCTACAAATTTTTGTTTTTTACACTCGTTATCCTTGGTGCAGGGCTTGCGCTTATACACAATAAGAGCAACCACGTGCGAGAGCATTTAAATGTGATCGCAAGACAAGAGATTTCGCTCGTTCAGGAGAGTTATAAACTCGAATATGAGCTTAGAAAGATTCAGATCAATGTGGAAAAGGTCCGAACTTTCTTAGAGTCAAACCTTGCAAGCGGGGATCAATTAAATGAATCCTTTAGTGTAATCTTTAAAGATGCTCAAACTGAAACTCAAAAATCCATGGATAAGATTAATGAGGTTGTGGGCAGTATGAAGGCAAGTATTGTCAGCAATGGAGAGCTTGCAACGATGGCAAGACTTGGCGTGAATTCCTTTCAAGAAGAGCTTGCGACACTGTCAACACTACTTGAAGAACTTAATCAAGAAGTAGAAATCGCTATATCTTCTAAGGAAATTCTTCCTTTACAGGATAAATTTACAAAAATTTTGGAAGAAATCGATTTCATTTCAAGCGCCCTTCGCAGTGACTTTGAATTGATCACAGGCACAAGTAAAAGAGTGATTGTAAATGATGCCCAAGATATGGGAACTATCTTTATGGTGATGTCGATTGTTTCAATTTCTTTTCTAGTTGGAATCACTCTCTATGTAAGAAGAAGAATATTTAGGCCACTTGATGAAGCGACAAAAATTGCCAATGACGTAAAACGTGGCCGTCGTAAAATTTTTCATGGGCCCGAGACAGATGATGAACTTGGAAATTTTATGGAAAGTGTTCGCAATATGACATTTTCTTTAAGAGAATTTGAACACAAATTACAATTTGAAAGAGACAAGGCCCAATTTTCTGAAAAATCATTATTTAACTTTTTAAAGAATCTTAATCATCAAGTACGAACACCACTTTTTGTTATTTCTGGTTTTATTGGTGAATTGGAAGAAGATAAACTCACTCCAAAAGGTAAAGGCCTTGTCACAGAAGTTCATAAAGAAGTTGATCGTATTCACCGTGTTCTTGATGAAGTTATGAACTTTTTAACTTTAAGAATTGGAAATTCTAAAGTTGAGAAAAATCCAATTGCTGTGGATGACTTTAAACATTTTCTTTATGACGAGTTTTATACAAAGGCCATAGCTAAAGGAATTCATTTTCATGTTGAGATGTCCAATAATCTAAATGAACAAAAAGTTATTGTGACAGATCAAGAATTGTTAAAAAGAGTCACCTACGAAATTGTAGATAATGCTATTAAAAATACCTCCAGTGGAGGAGTGGATATCCACTTTAATTTAGATAGTGAGAGTTTTTCAATTACGGTGGCCGA
>NZ_AUNE01000034.1 GCF_000447755.1 Bacteriovorax sp. BSW11_IV
TGTTGGAAAATCAGGAAATATCTCTTTAAATGATTCTTTTGTTTTTTCTATATCTGAACTAAGATTTAATTTTCCATCCTCACATATAAAACTAATACCATTGTGCTCTTTTAGAAAATTAACCCTAAGGCCCAACGTTTCTATCAATTTTCTTGTTGGTCCATTTTTCTTCAATCCAGAAATTGTTGTTGCTCCAACATCAAATGAGATATTTTTACGAACAAAATAACCCGCACACCCACCAAGACTAGAGTGCTTCTCAAATAAATCGACGACCACCCCACTTTTAGCCAGCAGGGCAGCGATTGAAAGACCGGAATATCCACCACCAACTACTGCAATTTTTTTCATATCTTATTATATAATTTCGATTGTTTTTTTTCATTCTTGTCCATCATTTGTAGAGCTTCATTTATAGGCCTTCTCTATATAATGAATTCGAGAGGTTATTATGAACATTTGTAAAGAGTCTTTAAAAAATATGGATGAGCGCTATAGAGTCAATCTAATCAATTCACTGACAGGATTTAAGAGTGCTTCTTTAATTGGAACAAGCGATTTAGATAAAAAAACGAACCTTGCAATTATGAGTTCCGTGGTTCACTTAGGTGCGTCTCCATCTCTTATTGGCCTTATAATTCGTCCCAGTTCTGTTCCTAGGCACACATATGAAAATATAAAAAATACAAAATTTTTCAGCGTAAATCATATTCATGCAGATTTTATTGATAAGGCCCATCAAACTAGTGCACGTTATGATAAAGAGCAATCTGAATTTTCCGAATGTAATCTTGAAGAGTTTTATACGAGTTATTCTTCACCCTACGTAAAAGAATCCCATATTAAATATATGTGTGAATTTCGAGAGGAAATTCCAATTGTTATTAATAATACAATTCTAATCATTGGTGAAATTGTTGAAATATTAATGCCTGATGAAGTCATTGGTCATGATGGATTTATTGATCTAGAAATGGCCGGAACAATAACATGCTCAGGCCTTGATCGTTATCACTCTACAAATCATCTTGCTCGATTTAGCTATGCTAAGCCTAATCGATGGCCAGAGAAAGTTACTTTCTAATCCAATGACAAGTATATCCTCCAGGATTTTTTTCTAGATAGTCCTGGTGATACTCTTCTGCGGGATAGAATTTTTTAAGTTCCTCAATCTTAGTAACAATAGGCGCACCCCATTTCCCAGAATTATCTACTTCAGCAATTATTTCTTGGGCAACTTTTCTTTCTTCATCATTAATAATGAAAATTGCTGAACGATATTGCGTGCCACGATCGTTACCTTGTCTATCAATAGTTGTGGGATCATGTATTTTAAAGAAAAACCTTAATAAATCGGCATACGATAATGTTGAATCATCATATTCTATTTCAATTGCCTCAGCATGATTAGTCGTCCCAGTTTTTACTTCGAGATATGTTGGATTATCCATTTGTCCACCACAGTAACCTACCGTTGTGTTAAGAACTCCATCAACTTTTCTAATTAAGTCTTCCATTCCCCAAAAACATCCGCCAGCTAAAATTGATTTTTTAATCATATACTCCTCACACCTTTCAATATAACCTTAGTTAATCATATTGGAGGTCATCATGAAACTTTATTTTTCACCAGGTACTTGTTCACTTGCTCCGCATATTGTTCTTCTTGAATTAAATTTAAACTATGAAAAAGTTCAAGTTAACCTAAAAGAAGGTCGTACACTTACTGGTCTCAATTTTCATGAATTAAATCCTAAAGACTATGTTCCCATGCTTGAACTTGATAACGGAGAAAGATTAACTGAAGGTGTCGCCATCATGCAATTTCTGGCCGATAGTAATGCGCATTCAAAACTCATTTCGCCGATTACTAGCTTTGAAAGATATAGAGAAATTGAAATGCTTAATTTTATCTCTACTGAAATTCATAAAGGATATTCGCCTCTTTTTAATGCACACAAGTCTATTACTTCCAAGGAGTCACTAGAAGAACTTCACGTAAACGTTCGACGCTTACTGGGAAAAAGATTTTCATACCTAGATTCTATTCTCTCTGAAAGAGAATTCATCTGTGGCGATCATTTTACTGTTTGCGATGCTTATTTGTTCACTGTTCTTAGTTGGGGAAAATTCGTTAAGATCAACATTGGCGAGTGGGCGAATTTAAGTAGTTATTTTTCAAAACTTCTTGAAAGAGAATCAATTAAAAAAGCAATTGAGGTTGAAAAATTGAAGATGTAATGTCTTTGATTTTTTTAAGGCCCTAAAATAAAAAAACTCACCTTCGGTGAGTTTATTTTTATCTAAAATCTTGAAATTTAATAATGGCGGAGACGGAGAGATTCGAACTCTCGGTACAGTTACCCGTACGACACCTTAGCAAGGTGCTGCCTTCGACCACTCGGCCACGTCTCCACTATTAAAAGTGGCGGAGGACACAGGATTCGAACCTGCGGACCCGTTAAGGTCAACGGTTTTCAAAACCGCCGCTTTCGACCACTCAGCCAATCCTCCGCATTAGAGACCTACATCTTATTTGCATTTGATGAAAAAGGCAAGATAGGAATCTCGGATAAATGCATTTTTAATATGACTTATTTTAAGCGTCAAGAAAATATTAACGTAATTGTTGCATCAATATCTCAATTTCTTTCCTATCAGACGCATTTGGCTTCAAATTGAGATATGTTTCATAAGATTCTATAGCTAATTTACTTTGTCCCACTGCGCGATAAATAAAACCTAGTTGTCTATGAATACTTGGATTTGATTCGTCTTGCTTCAATGCCCTCGAATATAGCTCACGTGCTTCTTCATAATAGCGCTGACTCATCTTTATCCAACCAAGCCCCATTAGTGCATCTACATATTTACCATTAACGGCAATGGCCTTTTCAAAATACTTGCGAGCTTCTTTATAATCTTGCATCAAACGATAAGCTTCTCCCAAAATATAGTATCCATATTCAAGTGTTGGATTGAGTTCGATTTCTTTTTTTGCAAACTCTTCAGCCTCTTTATATTTACCTGTTTCAACATGAAGCTTGGCCAATAGATAATTCACACGAGGATACGTATCTAAGCGCTCTTTTATGTACATTAATTGAATGTAGGCCTCTCTATAACTTCCTCTCATTATATAAAGTTCTGCTACTTCTAAACGTGATTCTAGATCACCTGGTTCAATTTTTAATAGTTCTTCAGTATTAGAAATCATGTCTTCTGTTCTACCGTCAAGCTTGGCCGATTTAATCATTGAACGATAAAACTCAGGACTTTTGATCGTAAGATTTTGAAGCTTCTTTAAATAAGAATTATAGTCATCAAATTTTTGAACTTGATAATAGTAATAAGCAATATCCCCAATCAAGCGCGGATTGTCTGGATGTGAATCAAGTAAATCTAATAAATATGAAATTGCCGTTTCTGGTCCTTCTGTTTCTGCGAGAATTCGTGCATATAAAGTTCTATAACGAACTTCTCTTGGATCAAGAAGCATGGCCTTTTGAATTCTAGCTTTTGCTAATGGATAGTTTTTAACTGATAAATAGATTCTTGCAGATTCAAAATATGTTCCATCGTTCAATGGATCTTTCTTCAGCGCATCTGTATAAGATTTAATTGAAAGATTTAAATTACCAATTCTTTCATAGTAAAGCCCTAGCATTTCAAGATATTCAGGATAAAGGGCATACTTTGTTCGCGACAATGAAGATATTAATTTTTTGGCATCTGCAATCTTAAAGGCATGAACGTAAGCTTCAAATAATGACTTATTTACAGTTCTCTCCAATGGGAAGTCTTTCCTGATTTCTTCTAGAGTGTTAATTGCTAGGGAATAATATCCTCTTTTAACTTGTATATTCGCTAAGTAGAGCTGCGCTTGAATGTTCGTACTATCGAGATCAGCAGCTTGAACTGCAAAACCAAAGGCCTTGTCCCACTTCAATTGGCGCTCTGCCATTTTTGCTCTTTTAATTAGATCTTTAACTTTACTTTCTTTAATCAAAAATTCAGAAAGTTTATCTCCACCAATCTCTAGTTGTGCTAGTTTTGATCTCAGTTCGTCGTCTTCATGTAGTTTTAAAGATAACTTGAAATACAGGGCCGCTTTTTTGTGCTGCTTTAAAGCGGCACTTAAAATACCCATCTTTTCAAGAAAGTCTGCATAAAATTTTGGAGAGCTCTCAGCTTTAAGTGCTTGAACGAGCATTAAAACATCTTTAAGCTTTTTAATATTACCTTTATGAACGAGTATATCGGAATAGGCGATCAAAAACTCCACGTTCTCTTTATATAAAGTAGCGTGTGATTCAAGATACTCAATGGCCTCATCATATTTTTCGTTAACAACCAGATATTTTTTAATTGCTAGGATAACGTCGATATTTTGCTCTTCAAGGGGAAGCTTGCTCAATCTATCGTAGGCATGCTTGGCCTTATCCAGTTGTCCTGCTTCTAGAAGTGAATCTAAATAAATCGAAAATAATCTTGTAGTTGGGCTATTGAGACGTAGGTAATTTTCTACAATGTTAATTGAAGTGAAATATTTCCCAATTTTTGAATAGAAAATAGCAGCACCCATTGCAATATTTACATCTGAAAACATTTTTGATTCTGTAATTTCTAATAATCTAAAAATATTTTTAGCTGCTAATTTTTCGTTTTCCGCATTGTCATAGATTTCTGCGTAAACCAGTACGAGGAAACCTAAGGCCTTGTTTCCAGTAAACTTATGTTTAAGAGATTCGTTGAAATATTTTGCGGCCTGAAGTTTTCCTAGGTATGTGCCTTTTTTATAGGCATTGATACCCTTATCAAGGGCCTCTGTACTTTTAATCCCATCCTGGTATTCGTTCGCAATTGGAAAAACAATTGGAGCGGAAATTGGCTTTATTTCTTTTTCTTCTTCCTCATCTGGGTAAGAGAGATAGAATAATAAAAGTGCAACGGCCAAAGCAACCAGAGGTTTCATTCCTTTTCTCTTTGGAGTTTCTTCCTCTACAACTTCTTTTTTCTCAACTTTCGTGATTTCTTTATTTTTCTCGCGCTCTTCCTGTTCAAGTTTTTCGATGAGCTCCATCTCAAACTTTTCCGCCTGTGCCTTAGATTCTTTTACATCTGCTACAGGCAATTTAATAAATTGCGTTTTTTCATCAAGATCAATTTCTTCTTCTGGTTCTTCTTCAACAACAGGAGTTACTTCTTCGACAGATTCAACTTCTTCAACAAGTTCCTCTGTTCGAATAACTCTTGTTTTTTCTATATTCTGCACATCTTTTAAATTGATTACTTTTGTTTTTTCAACTTTGGATTTTGCTTCTACAACTTCTTCTGCAGTCGTGCCCTGCTCTTCTTGATACTGACGCTCTAATTCATCATAATCAATTTCAATATCAATTTCTGTATTTTCATAATCCAATTCGGGTAAATCAGGTGTCCCTGATTCAGGCTTTATGCTCTTTGCGAGTTTAACTTGCTTAGATAATGTAGATTCATTATTTGTTATACGATCGGTTTTTAAAAACGATTGAAATACTTCGTAAAGATCTTTATGTTGATTTAAATTTTGCCAATCACCCACAGGGAAAGTTTGAAATTGTTCTTCCCCTTTAATGTGACCTTTTTGAAACAACTCGAGTATCTGACCTTTATTAAAAGGACCAACAACTCTTCCATTTTGTAGTTTAACTCTATACTTTGACATCCTCTCAATTATATCAATTATTTAGATGAGAGGGTTTCAATTAATTTTTGGCAATAATTTCCCTGCCAAATTGAGTCATAGGCCTAATAGAATTCAACAAAAAGGCCAATACAAACGTTAATAGGGCACCAAAAAGTATCCACTTTTGAATAAGACTAAAGCCGGCCAATGTTTCAAAAGATAGAATATTTATTGTTACTAGAAATAATGGCAAAAATATTCCGACATATTTAATCCATTTTTTCCAGGCAAACATAACAATGATAATTGGCCAAATTCCTATTAGTCCAATAAATGCGGCCTTATCTTCACTATAGCTGGAAAAAATTATCATCAGAAATAAGTTTAAAAATTGGAATATTTTTAAATTAATCGTCTTATTGGTCAAGAATGTATAAATCAACAAGATGAATCCTAAACCAACAATTAAGGCCATTACATTATCTTTGATTTCATTATTTAGAACGTTGGTTGTATTTTCTAGTTTTGCTAGAAATTCAAACGAAGAAAATAAGAGAACCGAAAAGACACTCACAACACTTGGTCTCATCCATTTCGACTGTTCATTATAACCCAAAGTAACAAAGGATACTGGTAACAAAATAACACAAGCTCCTAATAAAGGATTGAAGCTTTCATTTATCATTTGTGGGTTAATTCTATTTACTTCACCAAAGACAATTGTATTCAATAATAGAAAGCTAACAAATGCACTTAAAACACCAAGATATAAAGTTATCTGCTCTTTTCTTCCATCAAGCCAAAAAATGAGACTTGAATTCACAAAGAATAACAAAAATAAATTCAAACCTGTAATATCTTGGCCAAAAATTGCATAAGTTATCAAAGATACTGAACAGAGAATAGATGTCCTAATCAACTCTCTACCATTTTCAATACAGTAAATTGATGAAAACAAAAATGGAGCAAAAACAATATAATTCTCTACAGTAATTAATTGCTGCATCATAAGAATATTCAAAGATATTAGAACGACACCAATAGCGATATTTAATGTATTATTTAATTTTTTACTATTGAGAGCGAGTAAAGCAAATCCTATATTCAATATAATAATCAGACATGCCTCAACTAAACCAAACATCTGTCTTCCTTCGTCACATTCATCATTATTATTATTGTCGCCATAACACTTAATGGGACGAACATTGGAATATTAAATATAGAAACAAGTAGTAACAAACTAAAAACAATGTTTACATATTTTAAGTAATCTTCAGACATTTCATCTTTTATCACCAAATATATACTACTGAGTACCATGATATTTAATACAAGTTGGCTACCTGTTGTATTGGCCATAATTGCACAAGTTGTTAGAACGAGTAATGAATCAAAGTTTTTTCTTCTAAAATAATAACTCGTTGCAAATACTATTAAGATTAACAAGATCACCCAGTTCAATTCATAAATCAAAGAGGACGTGGCAATATTTCTATTATTAAAATTTTGAATGATGGCCAATAGGAAAACAGGAAAAAACATTACATTTTTCACACTCTTAATAACAACAAAGACGACAGTAATCAAAAGAAGCAACATAAAGAGATTGAACTCATTCGCAACCATTTGTGTTGGAAAAATAATCGAATATAGAGATAAACCAAAAAAATAAAAAGATAAAATTATTCCTTCATTGTACCTATAATGAATCAGTGATGCCAGGCCAACAAAAAAGTAGAATATTTTTATATCTTGTATCTGTGGGATTAAAAAAACTAAAACTGTGGCCATTAATACATTCGATTTCTTTTTACTAAAGAGAACCCCTAAGACAAATAATAAAACGACCATTAACATATTGAGCGGTTCAATTTTTGGAAAGATATCTACAAATGGAGAGACGAGTAGAGGTAGGAAACAAATGGCCCAAATAACCTGATTGGCAATTTCATTTTTAAAATACTTGAATGCAATTGAGGCCATTAATAAAATTATACTAAGTATCAATACATTAATCATGGTGACACCTTATTTAAGAATAAAATTACTATCGCTGTTATGAGCATCAACATAAAGACTAGCACATGAGTATGCTTTATCCTAAGTGCTGTGATTGGCAGTTCAAATGATTCATTCAAGCATTTTTCATCTATTTTAGAATAAGTTCGATATTCAATATTTTTCACTGGAAACTTTACATTCCAGTTTGATATCAAATTTGAAAATTGACTAAATTTATTCATTCTTACCAAAACAATAGGAATCAAAAGAACAAATAAGTTAATAACGAGAAAGAATATTAACTCTATGTTACTGCTGCTCTCAATATTATTGAATTTCCATGCACCGGTGAAAAAATATAATGATAAGAGTAAAATAATATCAATACTCTTATTTTGATTCCATTCTGTTGCTCTGCTTTTGTCGAAAGAATAATCTAATAAGTATATTTTAATAAACTGTGCTACTAAAATTATAATCATGCTCATTAAAAATATATTATTATTCGCAAAAATTGATCCGTAATAAAGACTTATTCCAATTGGAAATAATAAAGTGAACAATAATCCATTTGTGATTAAGCCGATTTCTTTCATCAAAGGGCTATTAGTTGAAATCTTCGCAATTAAAGATTTATATGAGTCTTGTTGATCAAATTGGTAATTACTAATTAGTAACATTAAAACTGCAAGTTTAGGATTACCACTTATAAGTACGGACAAACTAAATAGAAAGATGCTGTCTTTAAAGGCAAATTCTTTCTGATTCGTTCTGTACGTAAAAGATAAAATAAAATTGCACAGAATTAAAATAAGAATAAATGGTAATAAAAAATCCAAATATGCTATCTCAGTTACGGGCAACATGATTAGCAATGGTAAAAATATCATCATATCGACAATACCCTTACTTTCTTTACTTCGACTAATTGCGAATAGAACCCATTTAGTTACACACACTAAGAACAACATTAAATAATGAAATTGATGTAAATTAATTTCTTGTGTTTGTGAAATGAAGTAACTGGAAAAAAGTGTAAACAGAATTGAGTTGAACAAAACGTACCAATTCAAAAAACGACCTCGACCCTCACTTTTTAAAACAACCAAATCTAAAATTAGAAATAAAGGAATTAACAATGATGGTGCAACAACTGCAGAAATAAAAGCAAACAATATCATCATCACATACTCTTCAATTTTTTCAGGTCTTAAGAGATATGTGAATAAAGTAAAGATAAGTAGTTTTTCGGCACCCAATATGAATTTGATATTATAGATTGTGACTTCTTTAACAATGGAATCTTTCCAGAATAATACAAAGCAAACGATCAAAAGAATAAAGGAGACAATTTTATGAATTAAAATTTTATTCATGATCAACTCGTTGTGTTTGTCTTAATCTATTAACGACTAACACTATTGTGACAATACTTAATACACAAAGAACAATTGTAACTTCTCTAACGCTCTCAACACGATCAAGATATTCGCTAAAACCTTGAATCGAGATAACAACAAATAAAAAGAAGGCCTTTATTTTTTCACTCAATCTAGATCTAAAGAACAATGACAATATGGCGGCCAAAACAAGTGCACATGTAACGTAAATGCTCATTTTTCCTCCTTATTATCAAACATAAGGAGTAGACCGAGTACATTTAATAACATTACAAACGAAAATGTTAAAATATCGCTTTTAAGATTTAAATCCGTACTCCAAATAGAATTAATTTCCATTTCACTGATTTTCAAACTTACGATAGCAATTGAGCCGATGAAAACTGATGTCAAAACGGCGATTACAACTTTATTTTTGGTGTAATTCTCAGCTTCCTTAATCTTCTCCCAAAATTTCTCTGAACTTAAACCATATAGTTCAGTTATAAAAAATACTGAGAAGGCCGTTAGAAGCATAACCATTCCAACAAATATCTTACCGGCAAAAATAATTTTGATGGCTACAAATAGACATATGAGAAACCAGCATAGAACTCGTTGAGTATATTTTTTTCCTAAAACATATATAAATGAGAGTGCAATAAGAATAATGTTAATGACATCGATCATATCATTCTCCCTACTAAAATTATCACTTCATTAAGGATTAGAGCTGGAATAAAGTACTTCATTCCCATATTCATTAAACTTTCTTCTTTTATATTTTTGAATCTTATCCCCATCCAATCAATCAGATAAAGAATAATCCCGGCCTTTATTACAAGGGAGATAATTTGGCTCAAGCAATGGAACCATTCTCCGAATCTAGATAAATAACCAAGTGGAGGAAGAATAGAATGTCCACCTAAAAAGATATAACAAAAATTTAAGGCCAATGAGATCTTAAATAAATTACCGAAGAGAAAATCCAAAAGACTTATATTTGAAGTTTTATTAGGAATTCTTATTATGCTCTCTTTTTCTTCTTCATCACTTTTAGAAATGAGGGCGAAGAAGCAAATGAAAGTCACTAAAGCATTTAAAGGTCTTGTTACAATATTGTATGTAGAAAGTGTTCGTTGATTACTTACTAGGTCCACATAAGTTGAACCGTTCAACGATAAAAAAAGACCTAATAAAGACATCGTTAGAAGAATCAATACTATAGTAAAGTATTGGTACTTTATTATATTACTCTTTTTCAAAGCATATTCATCAGTAATACTATTTGCGAGACTATTTAGTAGTGCCGCCGCAGCTAGAAATATTAATGAGAATTGTGGAGCATAATTAATTGTGAATAAATTTAAAAAATATAATTTTCCACCAACAAGTACAGAATCTACAAAAGGATAATAGATAAAAGATAGGAGAACTGAAATTAAGGAAAGAAGACCAATCAGTAAGTGAACTGCACTGTAATCTGAAATTAAAAATTTTCTAATCTCGAAGGCAAGTCCTCTGGTAATATCGTGCGCATCGTTAAATGAATAACAGTCCAAGAGTCTTCTTTTCATCTTAGAATAAAGAAGAACTATTGTTGTAACAATTAAATAAATCGTTACAGTTTTAACAATTGTAATGCCTATGGCATCCATGCCTAATCCTATTATCTACTCTTCAGGTTTTTTAATAAGTAAAAAACCGGTAACATTAATATACAGCCACCCATGGCCGGAGTAATTTGTAGATCTTTAATATAAACAAAATATAAAGAGAAGCAAAACCAAAGAGCTAAAACCAAGAAGTCTCTCATTAAGCTGCTAAACTTTAACGAAAAAACTGTATTGTAAGCTGTCTTATATTTAAAGGGAGAAAGCTCTGATCTTTTTATTTCAGATTTGGATTTTGGCATCAACTTGGCCATGACACTCAAAACGAGTGTCATGATCAAGATTGGTGATAGAAAAATTAGTACATTAAGTAGTGCGTTCATTGCTCTTACTTAATGAAGATCTTAGCTCCATCAGCTAATAGAATGATTTTGTCCCAGAAGATTCCTAGAACCACAACCGGAATACAAAGGGCAGAAATAATCACCTGGTTTGTGAAACTAAATCCAGCAATACCTTCAGATGACTCTGATTCTTTGAAAACCATTAGTCTTACAATTTTCATATAGTAGTAAAGTGAAACAACACTGTTTAGAACAGTAATGATTGCTAACACGTAGTACTTCTTACTAAGAATAGCTGAAAGAATGTTGAATTTAGCAACAAATCCACTCAATGGAGGTAAACCAGCTAATGAGAACATTACAACGATCATACAGATGGCCATCACTGGGTGCTTGCTCATCAGACCGTTAAATCTTTCAAAGTGATCATTGCCATACTTATCTTGAACAAATGAAGTTACAAAGAATGCAACAAGAGTCATGAATAAGTAAGTAATACCATAGAAAAGAATTGCTTTTACACCAATATCACTAAGAACTAGGACACCCAACATCATTACACCAGCGTGTGAGATTGAAGAGTAAGCTAACATTCTTTTTACTGATCTTTGGCCAATAGCTGATACGTTACCGACAGTCATTGTTAGAGCAGCTGCAACACTTAGAAGAGCAACCCATGACATTTGAAGAACACTGCTGTCGCTTCCGAAGAAAGTCATAGAAACTCTTACTAGAGCAGCGATACCTGCAACCTTTGGAACAATCGAGAAGAAAGTTGTAACAGGAAGAGGTGAACCTTCGTAAACATCTGGTGTCCACATATGGAAAGGAACACAAGAAATTTTATATCCGATACCAGCAAAGAAAAGAATAAATGATGGCATAAGGATTAAAAGTTTAGAATTATCTAATGTCGGCAATACATGGATTAGTTCAGCAAACTGAATTGTTCCAACCATACCAAAGATGTGACTCATACCAAAAAGCATGATCCCACCAGAAACACCACCGTAAAGAACGTATTTAAGACCTGCTTCTGAAGATCTTGAATCGTGCTTCTTAAGTGACGCTAAAACATAAGATAAAATCGAAAGTGTTTCGATACCGATATAAAGGATAAGCATGTTGTTAGCTGAAGCTAAAAGCATACCACCAATCAGAACACCAACCGCAATAATTGTGTATTCTGATTTCATATCTTCATAGATATCTTTCGATACTTTGTTTAGGTAAATACAAAAACCCGTTCCTAAAACCATAATGATTTTAGCTAGTGTACTGAATGGATCAATTACAACCGCATTCGTAAACAATGAAACAGGGGCCATTGGAAGTGCCTGAACCAGGTAAACTAGCGAAGAAAGTAAACCTATAAAAGCAAATCCGAAAAGATATCCTTTTGAACTTCCTTTCTCTTTGTCCCCATAAGTGGCCTCAATTAAAATGAGGCCAACCATTGTAAAACAAAGGATTAGTTCTGGGATATATCTACTAATGTTCGCTAAATAACTAAGCGCCATTTTTCCACCTTCTTAATATTTGGCCAATAGAGAAACTAGTTGTCCTACTGATGCCTTCATAATGTTAAGGATTGGAGCTGGGAAAATTCCGAAGAAAATTACAGCAACACACAGTGGGATCATGTAGAAGATCTCTCTAGCATTCATATCTGTGTACTCTTTACATTCTTCAACAACGTCTCCAAAGAACATTCTCTTGAACATCCAAAGAAGGTAAGCAGCACCGATAAGAAGACCGATAACACCAATTACAGTAATAGTTGTAAATCTTTCATAAATTCCTAGGAAGATCAGAGCTTCAGAAATGAAACCTGAAAGACCTGGAAGACCCATAGATGCAAACATCGCGATGATGAATACGATAGAGTATTTTGGTAATTGTGTATAAAGACCACCAAAACCTTTTGTACCATCTGGTCTAACAATCCATCTGTGGTGAGATCTTTCATAAAGAATACCAATCAAAAGGAACATCATAGCTGTTGAAGTACCGTGGTTGAACATCTGAAGAACAGCACCGTTCATACCTTGAACTGTCATAGCAGCAAGACCTAGCATTACAAACCCCATGTGAGAAACTGAAGAGTAAGCAACAAGTTTCTTAACATCCGTTTGCGCCATTGCACAGAATGCACCGTAAATTACGTTAACTAGACCCAACCAAGCGATAGCGTCTGAGAAATAAACAGATGCTTCAGGGAAGATTGGGAATGCAATTCTTAGGAAACCGTAAGTTCCCATCTTAAGTAGAACCCCTGCAAGGATTACAGAGATTGCTGTTGGCGCCTGAACGTGAGCGTGTGGTAGCCAAGTGTGGAATGGGAAAACTGGAACTTTAATTGCAAAACCAATAAATAGTGCAACAAAGAAAAGTTTCGCAAATGGGAAAGCGTAACCAAACATGTTTACAACTTCATTTGAGAACTTACCACCAGATAGAGCTAAGATGTTGAATGAATCTACGCCTTGTCCTGAAACAAAGTATAGTGCAACCATACCAACTAGCATTAATACCGATCCAAAGAATGTATAAAGGAAGAACTTAACAGCAGCGTATTCTCTGTTTTCTCCACCCCATACACCGATAAGGAAGAACATAGGAATAAGCATTACTTCCCAGTAAACATAGAATAGGAAGAAGTCTAGGGCCATAAATACACCAAATACTGTACTTTGAAGGAACAGTAGAAGTGCGAAATAAGCCTTAACTTGTTTCTTAATTGTCCATGAAGAAAGAATACAAATAGAGAATAACAATGATGTCAAAAGAATCATCGGTAATGAGATACCGTCTACACCTAAGTGGTAGAAGATGTTAAACTGACTAATCCAAGACTTCTTAATCAAGAAAGCCTGTTGCATCCCTGGCACAGTCGTGTCGAATTTCATGTAAAGCACTAGAGATAGAGCTAATGTAATTACAGTATTGATCAATGACCATACTCTAATCGCTTTTTCCTTTGCGCTTGGGATTAACAAGATTCCTAGTACACCAATAATTGGCATCCATAGAATCCAGCTTAATAAATTTGATGTACCGCTCACCGGACAACTCCTTCTAAATTAGTTAACTTATAAAGCTAAAACGTAACCTGTTAGTACTAAAATAATCATAATAAAGTAGAACTGAATCTTACCAGACTGAAGAGTTCTCAATAAAACGTTGAAAAATCTTACGCTGGCACCTGTACCGTCTACTGCAATTGTATCTACAACTAGATTGTCGAACCATTTAGCGATTCCCATTAAGAAATGAGTTACTTTCGCCCAACCATCAACAGCGATTCTGTCGTAAACACCCATATCAAACCATGACAAGAAGTTATTTAATGGAAGTAATCCTCTTTGGATTAGGCCCTTAATATAAAAGTCGTCAAAGTAATATCTGTTTTGTAGCGCTCTGTACCATCCACTGAAAGTAGATACCCACCAACCTGGATTTACAGATTTTCTGATATACATTAAGAAAGCTAAAAAGACACCAGAGAAAGCGATGATGATAGATGCAATCGCCCCCATGTAGTGAACATGGTGAATATGGTGTGCTTCTTCTTCAGATAATCCGTATGAAGAATCATACTGAGATGCCGGAAGTTGATTTTTTACTCTTGTATCAGCAGCGCCAAATTCTTCTGCTTTGTAGCTTACAAATTTTTCAACTTTAGGCTTAGCAATTAGAGTTTGGAACCACTCGTATTTACCATCATAGCTAGCAACTTTTACTAATCCTTGACCAGTAAGAGACCCAGAGAACCAAACACCAAGTGTAAACACTGAAAGGATTAACAGTGGAATGTTCTGGTTCCAAGATAAGTGCTCAACGTGTGCGTGATCATAAACATCTTTATCACGTGGCTCACCATGGAAAGTTAAGAACATCATTCTACACATATAGAAAGCTGTAAGGAACGCACCTGCAAATCCAAGAATTGTTGGAATCCAGTAAGCTTTGTTATGTAGTGCCATAAGAAGTGCATCACCTAAAATTCTGTCTTTCGATACGAAACCAGAGAAGAAAGGGATACCAGCGATTGCTAGTGTACAACACCACATTGCAATCCATGTGAACTTGAATTTATTTTTTAGTCCACCCATTCTTGGCATTTCTTGTACGTGTGTATGCGTGTGGTGATCGTGTAATGAGTGAATTACCGAACCAGCACTCAAGAATAGACATGCTTTAAAGATAGCGTGAGTAATTAGGTGCATGAAAGCGGCGTTATATGAACCAACACCAACACCTAGAACCATGTATCCAAGCTGTGAAATAGTAGAGTAGGCAAGAACCGCTTTAAGGTCTGTTTGCACAAGAGCAATCGTAGCTGCACCAAAAGCAGTAATACCACCGATCACAGCAACAAAATATGTTAAGTGACCAGCTTCAAGAATTGGATAAATTCTTAGAGATAGATATACACCAGCAGCAACCATTGTAGCAGCGTGAATTAGAGCTGAACAAGGAGTTGGTCCAAACATCGCATCTGGTAGCCAAACTTGAAGTGGGAACTGAGCTGATTTACCCATTGTACCAGCAAAGATACAAAGACCTGCAAAAGTAGCTAGTGGAATTCCAAGAACCATAACTGGATCAAATTTCCCTGCAGCTAAAGCAGCATAAATATCTGTGAAAGTAACACTACCAACAGTTGTCCAAACAGCAAGAATACCTAGTAGAAAGAATACATCCCCAACTCTTGTTGTCATGAAAGCTTTCATTGAAGCGTTTCCGGCCCCTTCTTTCTCGTAGTAGAAACCAATTAGAGAGTAAGAACAAAATCCCATTAACTCCCAAAAGATAAATACTGATAGAAGGTTATCTGAAAGAACTAGACCAAGCATCGCTGATGTAAAGAGTGATAGATAAGTAAAGAATCTACCATTTCTTCCATAGTTCATGTCATGGTGCATGTAGAATGTTGAGAACACGTGGATAAGTGTTGCAACAGCAGTAACCATTAACAGCATAACGGCTGTCATGTTATCAATGTACACACCCATATTAACTTGGAATGATTGGCCACCGCCAGTTAGATCAAACCAGTTGAATACTTTGTGGATGTAGTAATCTGTCGCGTAATTTCCAAAAACGAAGTCTTTGAAGATACGAAACGCAAATAAGAATGACCCAAAAATCGCACCACAACTTAAAGCAACAGCTGTTTTTGTAAACGTTCTTGCAATAAACGAGTTTATTACAAATGCTGCAAAAGGTAGGAGAACAATTGGAGCAATGCTACTGATTGTATAATCCATTACTAAATTCCCTTATATTTACCGTTCAATAATTAACTTTGTAACTGAGTAGCATCATCAACGTGAATACTATCTCTAATCTGGAAGAATCTAATTACGATCGCTAACCCAACCGCAGCTTCTGCAGCAGCGATTACGATAATGAAAAGCGACATAATGTGACCTTCATAATTGTTGTTCAAAAATCTTGTGTATGCTGCAAAGTTTAAAGCTGCAGCATTTAACATCAATTCAATTCCTAAAAGCATTGCAATGATGTTTTTTCTCGCAATGATTACTGCAACACCTGCAGCAAAAAGAGCAAAAGAAATAAAAAGGTATGAAGCTAATGTCATCATTATCCTTTCCTTGGTCTAGAAATTACGGCCGCACCAATTAGGGCACCTAATAATAATATTGATGAAATTTCAAACGCTAGAATGTGGTCAGTTAATAGCATTGTTCCGATTTTTTCAACTGTTGTTGTAAATTCTGGAAGCTCACCAACTTGAGCTGACTTAATCACGTTTGCAAGAATCTTTAAAACCACTAGAGAAATTACTAGAGCACTTAATCCACCAGCAATATATGTTCTAACTGAACCCATTCCAGGGATCTTGTTTAAACCATACTTATTCGATAGATCTTGTGAACCACCTGTTAACATAATGGCGAAAAGCATAAGAATAACTACACCACCTGCATAAACTACAAGTTGAATAGCAGCTAGGAAATCTGCACCTAAAGTTGCATAAAGTCCCGCAACTCCGAAAAGACTCGCAAGAAGGAAAACACATGCGTGAACAAGATTTTTACTTGCCACAACCATGAAAGCCCCACCTAGAGTTAATAGAGCTGAAATAATAAATAACGTACTTCCAAACATCTAAATACCCCTATTAATGATGACCGCCAGCGGCAGCACCCATTTTAGCGATTAATGCAAAGAATGATTGACCATCAAATGCATACATCCAAACAGCTACACCCACTAGGTTGAAAAGTGCAATTGGAGTTAAATACTTCCAACAAAGAACCATTAAATGGTCAACTCTTAGTCTTGGAAGTGTCCAACGGATCCAAATAACAACGTAATAAAGTAGTAATGCTTTAGTGAAAAATGCTCCAAGCTGAAGAAGTTGGCCAATGTTTTTTGCAAGCATTGGGTGAAGTCCAAGTTTTTCAGAGAAAATTGCACCTGTACCTAGATCGAATGGAACTTTGTATCCACCAAGAAATAGAGCAGAAGCAACACCGCAAAGAACAAATACTTCGATATATTCAGCAAGTGCAAAGAAAGCAAACTTCATACCTGTAAATTCTGTATGGTAACCAGATACTAGCTCTGATTCCGCTTCAGGAAGGTCAAATGGAGCTCTGTTAGCTTCAGCAAGTGATCCAATAAAAAGTACGAAGAAAGCAATAAATGTAAATGGGTTGTGGAAAATTAGCCACTGGTGTGGAAGTCCACCTTGAGCTTCAGTTGCTGCACCAAAACTTAATCCACCAACAATAACAACTGCGGCAAGGATTGATAGTGTTACAGGAATTTCATAACTGATGATCTGTGAAGCCCCTCTCATACCACCAAGCATCGACCACTTAGAGTTTGATGAGTAACCACCAAGAAAAATACCAATACCAACAATTGAAGCAACACCTAATAAATAGATGATACCAACGTTTAAATTAACTAGAGTAAATCCACTTGAAAAAGGTACTACTGCAAGAGATGCGAATACACCTAATAAACAAAGTAGAGGTGAAATATTAAAAAGGAATCTATCGGCCTGTCTTGGAACAATATCCTCTTTAAGAATCATTTTCACACCATCGGCCAAAAATTGTAGAATACCAAATGGACCTACACGGTTTGGACCTTGTCTCATCTGAAGGTCAGCAGAAATCTTTCTTTCCGCATACGTCCCCAGACCACCGATAGTTGCAAGTACTGTTACAACGATTGTCACAACTGCACCGAAAACAATAAAAGCCACCAATGAAGTGGCATCAAATCCTAATAGTTCAGAAAGGGTTTTAACAATTGCTTGATAACCTTCAGTCTGCGAAAAATACGAGACGACACTGTTCATTATTAGTCCTCTTTTTTAACTGTTTCACTAACTTGATATGATCTAACCCAGTCAAGATCACCTTTTTTCCAGCAGTAAACAATACCACCAGCAAGGATCCCGATGAATAGAAGGAATGAACCTAAAACAGCTCCACCCATTCCAAGATCTACAAACTTTTTGAAAACTGAAGCAACTGGAAACATCAGTGCACTTTCAACGTCAAAAATAATAAAGATAAGCGCGACTACGTAGAATCTTACGTTAAAATTAGACCACGCTGATCCAATCGGTTCTTCACCACACTCGTAAGGAGTCTGCTTCAATTCGGTAGGATTGCTCGGTCGTAAGAACATCCCAATAAAAAGCGCACCAAAAACGGTGATGCACGCTAATGCCATCAGAATTAATACTGGCATGTAAACGTCTAGATTGTATGACGCCATCCCTTTCACTCCATTTTTCTTGATATAGTAAGCGGTATAAGATTACACGATTCTTAACATGTTGGAAACATTTTGACTTCGTTTTTTGGACTTTTGGTGTAATATTTCGCAAGGCCAAAACGTTGCGCCAAGCAACAAAAATAATTTCTTTTTATCAACGGGATTTTAAATGACGAAGAAAAGCTTCGACGGACTGTTCAATCGCCTTGTGGGATGGAAGAATTCAACTCATAAGCACTTCAAAATCTCCGGTCTGTCTCCCGAGCATTTTTTACTAATGCTACAAGTCAATAATGATGATTTTTTCAGGCTTAATAAATTTGCTTTTGTTTTCGCAGAGCAGGAATCAGCTGATCGTTTTCATGACTTATTAAAATTTATTGATAGGAAGGCCCATCTTTATCCAGGTTTAGAGAATTCTCCCTACTTAGATATCTATGCTTCTGAAAAATCTCAGATGAATAGATTTTCAACTTTAAATAGTTTTGTAAAAAAACAATATAATGATGTCGTACTTACTATTGAGTCACTTTTTTTAAAAACTGTACCGCAAACATTCTTTGAAAAAGATTTTAAGATCTCTGTCGATGATATTATATCGCCTGATCAACTTTCTTCTAAGCTCGTTGAGCTTGGTTATAGTGCCGCGACTTCTGTTGAAGAAGAAGGTAGTTTTTGTAAAAAAGGTGAGATCTTTGATCTCTATCCTGTTGGCCATCATCCAATTCGCATAATTTATTTCGATGAATTAATTGAAAAAATTCATGCAATCGATAAGGATACGCAAAAAACTCTTAAAGACGAAAATTTTGAAAGCGTTATTATTTCACCAACTCCATATATTTTCTCACAAGGGGAGTTTGCACAAGTTCTTCGTGAAAACATTCCAATGCCAGCTCCTGGTCAGAAAAAAAAGTATGAGTTAAGAAAGAGTCTTTTCCAAGCACTCTCAGATAATATTCTTTTCGATAATCATGCAATTTACACACCTCTATTTTTTAAAGAATCTCAAACAATCATCGACTATATTCCCAAAGATGATTACGTTTTCATATTCTTCGATCATCATGAGATCGAAGATGAAATTCTTAGATACTTCGAAAAATTGAGAATCGATTTCGAGAGAGTCACTCAAGAAGATAATGGTGACAACTTATTGCCTGCACCCAATTATTTTTATAATGAAGACTACTTAGGATTCACCAATACTCATAAAGTATTAGAAGTTAATCTTATGGATATTGAAAGAGATCTCAACGAAGATTATCTTCACAATGTCGATCTCAACCTAAAACAAACACAAGTCTATTTTGCAGATAAAGAAACTGTTAATTTATCGAAACCAGAATTTATTAAACATGTTTTTTCCAAAATTAAAAATGATTTCCAATATAGTGGGGAAATCATCATTACGACTCAAAGTGAAAACTCTAAAAAAGAAATCTTGCATCTTTTTGATCTTCTAAATTTTCCTGAAGCTCTTCGCTCCAGAGTTCGTTTTTTTAATTTTCTTCTATCAAAAGGTTTTTATTACGAATCAGATAAAACCCTTGTTATTTCTGAAGCCGATTTTTTCTCATCAAAGACTAAGAGAACTAAATCACATTATAAAAAGAACGTTGATCTCTTCGCCGAACAGCTTGCCTCACTCAAAGTCGGAGACTTTGTTGTTCACTCTGAACATGGAATTGGTGAGTATCTCGGATTAGAATCTCTAGATATTGGTGGCAACAAAACGGATTATCTCGTATTACTTTATAAAGGCAATGATAAGGTTTACGTTCCTGTATACAAAATGAACTTGGTTCAAAAACATGCAGAATCTGGCAGCCAAGTTTCTATTGATAGTATCAGAACTGATAAATTTAAAAATCTAAAATCAAAAGTTCGTTCTTCTGTTAAGCAGCTTGCTTTCGATTTATTGAAACTTCAGGCTGAAAGACAAAGTTCACCTGGCTTTTCTTTTAGTGAAGCCGATCACGAATATAATGAATTTGAATTAGCATTCTCTTTTGTTGAAACACCAGATCAACGTAGGGCCATTGATGACGTTTTAGAGGCCATGCATAAGCCTATTCCAATGGATTACCTTGTTTGTGGAGATGTCGGTTTTGGAAAAACTGAAGTTGCCATGCGAGCGGCCTATAAAGCTGTCTTAGATAAAAAACAAGTTGCTGTTCTTGTTCCTACAACAGTACTTGCATTCCAACATTATAACTCTTTCGTAAAGCGTTTCAAGGATTTCCCTGTTCGAATTGAATTCTTATCTCGATTCAAAACACCGAAAGAAGAAAAAGAAATTAAAAATGATCTTGAATCAGGTAAAGTAGATATCCTTATCGGTACTCATAAGCTTCTAGGAAGCACTGTTCGTTACCGCGATCTTGGTCTTGTTATTGTAGATGAAGAGCAACGCTTCGGAGTAGGTCACAAAGAAAAGCTAAAACTCTTAAAATCAACTGTAGATTTTTTGACTTTAACAGCAACACCTATACCAAGAACTATGCAACTTGCCTTTCTAGGTATTCGAGACCTCTCTCTAATTCAAACAGCTCCACCACGCCGTCAATCAATTAAATCATATATTATCAAGCAAGATGACGAAACGTTGGCCGCTGCAATTAAAAAAGAACTCAACCGAGGTGGGCAAGTTTTTGTTGTTCACAATAAAGTTCACGATATAGAGCAATATTGCGCTTATATTAAAGAACTTGTTCCAGAGGCCAATATCGTCTTTGCTCACGGGCAATTACCAGAGCGCGAACTAGAAAAACGCATGAAAGATTTCTACGATGGTAAGTACCAAGTTCTTATTGCTACTACAATTATTGAATCTGGTATCGATATTCCAAATGCCAACACAATGATTGTTGATAGGGCAGACACTTATGGTTTATCGCAGCTCCATCAGCTTCGTGGAAGAATTGGACGCTCAGATAAAAAGGCCTATTGTTATTTTATTATTCCATCAAATCGATCACTGACAGAAGTTGCAGAAAAGCGTCTACGCGCCCTTCAAACATATGCTGATATGGGTTCAGGTTTTCATATTGCCAATTGTGACCTTGAAATTCGTGGTGCTGGAGACATTTTAGGTGGAGAACAATCTGGTCATATTCAAAATATTGGTCTTGAACTTTATATGGAGCTCTTGAAAGAGGCCATTCATGAATTGCGCGGAGAAAAATCTATCATTAAAAAAGATATCGAAATTTCAACTCCATTCGCTTCGTTTATCCCGACTCATTATGTCTCTGATTCATCTGAGCGTTTAAAGCTTTATAAAAAGCTTTCAAATTGTGAGTCTCTTGAGCAATTGGAAGAGATCTCATCCGAACTCGAAGATATTTACGGATTACATCCTGAAGAAGTCAGTAACTTATTCGTAACTCTTAGAGTTCGTATCACTCTTCAATTAACCGGGGTTAAGGCCGTACAAGTGGCGGGAAGTTTAGTTTCACTGAATTTCGATAAAAATATTTTAGAAAAAAATGAAGTTCTCAGAAATAAGGTTGTTGAGACATTTATTACTCGACCTAAAGTCTATAAATTTACTCCAGATTTCAAGGTAATTTATGAGCATAAAACTCATATAAACCAGAGTGTTTTAATCCAGTTTGCCGAGGAAATTGCTAAGCAAATTGTTCCATGTTAGTGAAATTTCTTCCATTTCATCTTTTTTTGATACAATAAGATGGAATGGAAACAATTTCTCGAGGGAATGACAATGCGAAAAGGAATTACCTTACTCTCATTAATGCTTGGTTTTAGCTTAATCTCTTTTGCTGCCAACGATCCAGTTGTTGCAACAGTTAACGGCGTACAAATCAAACAATCAGAATTAGACAAAAATTATAAACAAAATCTTCTAGTTGTATCAAATGACATTGTTACAAAAGGAAAGGTTTTAAGAGACATGGTGAATAGAGTTCTTGGAATTCAAAGGGCCAAACAAAATGGTCTCGACAAAGATCCAATTGTTAAAGAAAAAATGGAAGATGTGATGTATCACGCCCAAGTTTCTAAGGATCTTGAACCAAAACTTAAAAAGATCGTTGTAACTGATAAAGATGTTGATACTTATTACACAGAACATCCTGAGTACAGAACAGCTCACATTCTTTTTAGAATGAGAGCAACACCTGAAAAAGATGAAGAAGAAGCTGCGATGAAACAAGCTTTCAAAGTTTATGATGCTTTAAAAACTGATCCATCTAAATTTCCAGAGCTAGCTAACAAATTCTCTCAAATCAGCACTGCACCAAATGGTGGAGATATTGGCTTCCAACCTGCCATGAATCTTGCTCCTGAATACTTTGCAGCAATTAAAGGGAAGGAAGTTGGTTATATTACTCCTCCTGTTAAGACTCAGTTTGGACTTCACATTGTTAAAATTCTTGCAAAACGCAATGTTAAAGATATCAATCAAGAGCTTTATAAAAAAATCGTTTATGACATTAAGCGTGATGAAATCCTTAAAGCTTATTTCAAAGACCTTAGAGAAAAAGCGAAGATTTCAATTAACACTGAACTTCTAAAATAATTAGCATACGCGCCTTGTATAACGCTTCATATTAATCTATCTTTAATACTTATAATTTGGAGATAGATTAATATGAAGCGTTTCTTTTTATTTATATCATTACTTATTTGTTTCAATGCCAATGCCGTTCTATTAGATAAAATCGTTGCCGTAATTGATGACAACGTAATCACGCAATCAATGGTTAGTAGAATTAAGACTAATATTGAGGCCAGAAGAAATATTTCACCTTTCATTTATAAGAAGTCGAAATACACAGATAAAGAAGTCGCAGAGATTCTAGTGCACGTTGAAGTTGTTAGAAACAAACTCACTGAACTAGGGGTAGTAATCAGTGACGACCACGTAGAATCAGAAATCAAAGGCAAAGAAAAGGCCCTTGGTTTATCTAGACAAGAACTCCTTAAGTTCCTTAAAAATAACAAGACTACTTTTGATGAATTTTTTGAAATTACAAGAGAGGCCATAGAGTTTAATCAGTTTAACTCTAGAGTTATTGCACCATTAATTTCTGTTACGGATCAAGAAGTAAAAAATAAATTCTTCAACGATAATCTTGATAATAAAACATTATCTTTCAAATATACTCTTGTAGATTTCTCTCTTGATAAAAACATCATTGGAAAAAACAAAACAAACTTTAGAGATGCACTTAAAACATTTCAAACAAGTGGTGTAATTCCTGAGAAGTACAAGAACATGAAAACAAATGTACTAGGGGATATTACTGAAGAAGGTCTAACTGCAGAGCTAAAGAAAATTCTAAAACAAACTGAAGAAGGTAAGCTTTCAGCACCAATAACTCTATATGACGAGGTACACGTTTTCTTTGTTAAGAAAAAAGACTTAGTTGAATCTGAACAATTTACAAGAGTTAAAGAAAATATAAGAGGTCAACTCTTCACAGAGAAGGCCCTAGATGTTACAGAGAGCTGGTATAAGCGCGAAGTAAATAAACATTACGTTAAATATTTCTTTTAATTTTTTATGATTAGAGTAACGCAGGGACATGAACTTGGTATTGGACCAGAAGTATTTTTAAAAAGCTTCTGCTTGCTAAATACTTACGAACAATCCCTGTTTCTCTTTTACGTAAAAAAAGAAACCTTAGAAAATCATCTCAAACTCTGTAAAATTAATTATACAATTCAAAACAACACCGTAGTTTTTGCAGGCAACAAGCTTCAATGTCATTTCATTAGCGACGACAACTTCCAAAGTGAAGTTGCGCTTAGAGAAGCTCTAAAGAACATTGATAATGGTGATATTCTGTTAACAATGCCTACTAGCAAAGACCAGCTTGCAATTGGTAACCAAAGCCATTCTGGTTATACTGAATATTTGCGCAAAAAATACAATACAGAACTTTCAATGGTATTCAGTTCTGGTGAAGAGAATGTTTTACTGGTGACTGATCATATTAGACTTAGTGATGTTACTCAAAAAATAAATTCTGAACTTATTCACAAAAAAGTTCAGCTCACATTGGATAATTTCAAAAAATATTTCTCATGCATTTCTAATATTTATTTCTCAGGACTTAATCCTCACTGTGGAGAAAATGGATTACTAGGAAATGAAGATAAATGTATTGATGAAGCTATAACAAAGCTTAGACAAAGTTACCCCCTGTTGAATTTCACTGGTCCTATTTCCGGGGATACCTTATATTTAAGTCCAAAATCTATTACAAATTTGGACGTGTATATGTATCACGATCAAGGTCTTGGGGTTTTTAAGTCTAAAAACTATGTTAAGGGTTTAAATATAACCTTAGGACTACCATTTTTAAGAATGAGTGTAGATCATGGTACGGCCTTTGATTTGTATGGAAAAAATAAGGCGAACTATATTGGCTGTCATTTTCTCTTAAAGACGGCCATCTCAGTATCTAATTCTAGGAAATAAATATGTCTAATAATGAGAATATCATTGTTACTAATGCAAATGTTCACAATCTAAAGAATGTCTCTGTTACTATTCCAAGAAATTCTCTTACTGTAGTTACGGGCCCATCTGGTTCAGGTAAAAGCTCACTTGCTTTTGATACCATTTATGTAGAAGGGCAAAGACGATATATTGAAAGTTTGTCTTCCTATGCACGACAGTTTCTTGGCCAATATCAACAGCCTGATGTCGAATCAATTATTGGCTTATCGCCATCTATTGCTATTGACCAAAAAACAAGTTCACGTAACCCTAGATCAACAGTTGGAACAACAACTGAAATTTATGATTATATGCGTGTTCTTTTTGCTAGAGCTGGAACCATGTATTGTCCTGACACTGGTGTTGAAATAAAGACTTATACACCGACACAAATTGTAAAAAGCTTACTCGCTCTAAAAGAAAAAACAAAGCTACAGATTGTCGCACCCGTATTTAGTGGTAAAGGAAAAGAACTAGAGCTTCATATTAAGAAATTCATCACGATGGGTTTCAATAAGTGTATTTTAGAAAAAGAAGTTGTAGAGCTTTCAGATGATTTAAAATTCAATAAGACTAAGGAATACAATTTCAAAATTGTAATTGATCGTATGCTTGTACGCTCCGATGTTGAAAAGCGTCTCACTGATTCTGTTGAATATGCTCTTAAACTCGGAAATGGAGCTCTTATCGTACTTGCTGATGAAAAAGAGCTATCTTTTTCCGAAAAGAACGTATCTCCAAAGACTGGAGAATTACTCCCAGATCTAGAGCCAAGACTCTTTTCATTCAATTCTCCAATAGGTGCTTGTCCTTGTTGTAACGGTATTGGAGAGACTAAAACATTTGACCAAGATTTAATGGTTCTTGATGAAAATTTATCTATTTTAGATGGTGCTATTACGCCACTAAAAAAGAAGAATATGTTCCTCTATAAAATGGTTGAGAGTATTGCAGAAGTTGAGAAAGTGGATCTTTCTAAACCACTGAATAAGCTTCCAAAAAAATTCTATAATCTACTTTTTGAAGGATCTGACAAAGTTTATAAATATTCTTTTAGATCAGAGAATTCTAATTTTGAATTTTCAAAACCATTTCCAGGAATTCCTTCTTGGTTGGAAAAAAAGTTTTTAGAGACAAACTCTGATAAAGTTCGAATTGAACTTGAAGAGTTCATGAAAATTAAAAAATGTCCTGATTGTAAAGGACAAAGACTTAATAAATATGCCCTTTCTACTAAAATAGATGGCCATGACATCATTGCACTCACATCTCTAAGTATCGAAGATTGTCTTCTTGCTGTTAAAAAAATTAAGTTAAGTGGA
This sequence comes from Bacteriovorax sp. BSW11_IV, assembly GCF_000447755.1. GTDB lineage: Bacteria > Bdellovibrionota > Bacteriovoracia > Bacteriovoracales > Bacteriovoracaceae > BSW11-IV. The sequence goes on from NZ_AUNE01000034.1 coordinate 26,573, forward strand.
GATAAAAAGATCATCTCTGAGAAACTTTTAAAAGAAATTCTCGATCGCTTAACTTTTTTAAACAATGTTGGACTTGGCTACTTAAGCCTTGAAAGAGGGGCATCAACACTTTCTGGTGGAGAGAGCCAACGAATTCGTTTGGCCACTCAAATTGGTTCAGCTCTTTCAGGTGTACTCTATGTTCTTGATGAACCTAGTATTGGTCTACACCAAAAAGATAATGAAAAACTAATTGAAACATTAAAAGAGCTTAGAAATCTTGGAAACACTGTCTTAGTTGTAGAGCACGATGAAGATACAATGAATGCAGCTGATTATATTATCGATATGGGTCCAGGCGCCGGTGTTCATGGTGGTTCTATTGTTACAGCAGGACCAATTAAAGATGTTTTAAAGTCAAAAGAATCAATTACCGCACGCTACCTAACTGGTAGAGATTCTATTGTTGTTCCTGCACAAAGAAAGCAGTTAGATAAGTTTATAACCCTGAAGGGTGCTTCAGAAAATAATATTTCAAAACTCAATGTAAAACTACCTCTAGGTGGCGTCGTTTGTTTAACCGGAGTTAGTGGCTCTGGTAAATCAACTCTATTACATCAAGTTCTTGTACCTGCTGTTAAATACAATCTTGCAGGTAAAAATAAGCTTCTCTATAAAAAAAATAACTATCAATCTGTAACTGGACTAGAAGATATCAAGACAGTTATTGAACTCGATCAAAGCCCAATTGGTCGTACACCTCATTCAAACCCTGCAACATATACAGGACTATTTGATAATATCAGATTACTTTTTTCTAAAACTCCAGATTCACAAGTTAGGGGTTATAAACAAGGTCGCTTCAGTTTCAATGTGAAAGGTGGGCGTTGTGAAGAATGTGAAGGAAATGGTGTTAAAAAAATAGAAATGCACTTTTTACCAGACGTGTACATCACTTGTAGTGAATGTAACGGTTCACGCTATAACAAAGAAACTTTATCAATTTTATATAAAGGTAAAAATATCGCTGATGTTCTTCAAATGACCATTGAAGAGGCCTATGATTTTTTCAAAAATCACAATAATCTCGCCAGAGTTCTTGGAACATTAAATGATGTTGGTCTAGGTTATATGAAACTTGGTCAACCTGCGACAACACTAAGTGGGGGAGAGGCCCAAAGGCTTAAACTTGCACGTGAGCTTGCGAAAACGACAAAAGGTCACACTCTTTACGTCTTAGATGAGCCAACTACAGGTCTTCATTTTGAAGATATCAAAATTCTTCTTAAGGCCATTCACTCGTTAGTTGAAAATAATAATTCTGTTGTAATTATTGAGCACAATCTCGATGTTATAAAAACAGCTGATTATATTATTGACCTTGGGCCAGATGGTGGTAAAAACGGTGGAACAATCGTCGCCGAGGGAACTCCTGAGCAAGTTGCAAAAGTGAAGGGAAGTTACACGGCTAAATTTTTAAAGAAAGTACTGAAATGAATTTAGAAGTTATTACAGATATCAACGACCAAAGAATTGAAGAATTCAAAGGCCTAAAAGACAATACTTTAAATGCCCGCAACCTGTTAATTGCTGAAAGTGAAAAGGTTGTTTTAAAGCTTTTAAAAAGCGAAAAACCTGTTCTGAAATTGTTTATTAATGAAGAGTTTTTTCAAAAATATACTGACCTCATCAGTAGTAAAAATTGCGAACTTTATACAGGAACCAAAGAAGTCATGGAGTCGATTGTCGGATTCAATCTTCACCATGGTGTAATGGCCCTTACCCATAGACCTAGTCATGTAAATATAGATGAACTAGATGATAGAATTCTTATTCTTAATGGTCTTACATCACCAGAAAATGTAGGGACTATGGTAAGAAACGCTGCTGCATTCAATGTTAACTCTATCTTGCATGACTTTAAAACATGCTCACCATATTTACGCCGATGTGTTCGCGTATCTATGGGAAATATATTTAATGTAAAAGTACATTCCACTGATAATCTAGTTGGGACATTAAAGACTCTTCAGAGTAATGGTTACCAAATTTTTGCTACTGCTAATGAAGAGGGTGCTCTTGATCTTCCTGGGTTCAAATTTCCCAAAAAAGCGGCCGTAATAATTGGAAGTGAAGGTCATGGGATTGATGAGATTGTAAAAAAGACTGCTGATACAATTTTAAGAATTCCAATCAATGAACATGTTGCTCATTTAAACGCCGCATGCTCATCGTCGATTTTTCTATACGCTTTGACACAATAAAAAAGGCTCCTTGCGGAGCCTTTTAATTATTTCATACTACCAAGTAGTGAACTCATTTCAATTGCTGTTAAAGCAGCTTCCCAGCCTTTATTTCCGGCCTTAGTACCAGCTCTTTCAATTGCCTGTTCAATAGTATCTGTCGTAAGAACACCAAAGATAACAGGAACGCCAGCATCAAGTGATACTCTAGATACACCTTTAGCAACTTCACTTGATACATAATCAAAGTGTGGAGTTGATCCTCTAATAACAGCACCAAGGCTGATTACAGCATCATATTTTTTTGTTTCAACTAACTTTTTTGCCATCAATGGAATTTCAAAAGCACCAGGAACCCAAGCAATATCTACTTTATCCATATCACCTTGGTGTCTCTTGATACAGTCTAGAGCACCATCTACAAGTTTACCTGTAATGAACTCATTAAAACGTCCTGCAACGATTGCAAATTTTTTACCTTCAGCGTTTAAATTACCTTCTAAATAGTTTGGCATATATCTTCTCCGTCATTTAGTTCTTTATTATTTAATAGCTCTATAGCTTTTCTTTTATAATCAATCAAATCCTTAATAGTGATAAATTTCAGGCCGAATCTTTGCGCCATTTTATGAAGACTATCACGCTTTGCCATTGAACCATCTTCATCCATAATTTCACAAATAACGCCTGCTGGGTAACACCCGGCCATTCTTGCAAGATCAACTGCGGCCTCTGTATGACCATTTCTTTCTAAAACACCACCATCACGAGCGATCAATGGAAAGATATGTCCCGGTCTTAATAAATCAGAAGGAGTCGTTTCTTGTCTTGTAAGAGATAAAATTGTTAAAGAACGATCACTACATGAAATACCTGTTCCAGTATCTTTATGATCGATAGAAACAGTGAAAGCAGTGTGGTGAAGTTCATTATTTTTTTGAACCATTAATGGAAGATCAAGTTCCTCGGCCCTTTTAGCGGTGATTGGAGTGCAAATTAATCCACGTCCATGAGTTGCCATAAAATTAATATGATGAGGCATACATCTATCTGCTGCCATAATGAAGTCACCTTCATTTTCTCTATCTTCATCATCAACAACGATAATCATATTACCTTTGCGAATCTCTTCGATAGCGTCTTCAATCTTGTCAAAAATGTTCATTTAATAACCTTTCGATCTAAACCATTCATCACTCATGATGGCCGGCCCAGATTGTTTAATACCTAGTAAACTTTCAATATATTTTCCTAGGATATCAACTTCTATATTAACTAAGCTTCCGTTATATCTATTTTTCAAAACCGTATTCATCCAAGTATGGGGAATTATCGATACTGTAAAAATACGACCTTCCTTATCCACATCTGAAACTGTTAACGAAATTCCATCAATTGTAATAGACCCTTCCTTAACAATATATTTCATCTGGTCGATTCCAACTTGAATTCGAACAGTATAATTATTGCCACGACTATCAATTGAGATAATTGTCCCAACATCATTTACATGCCCTTGAACAATGTGGCCACCTAGACGGTCTGATAATCTCATTGCTAGTTCAAGATTTACATTGTCACCAACTCGTAAGTTACCAAGAGTCGTTTTTTGAAGAGTTGTATGGACAGCTTGTACTGTAAAACAATCTCCATTAATTTTAACCGCCGTTTGACATGCTCCATTCACAGATACAGAATCGTCAATTTCGATATCTTTGATCAATGCCTTTGACTCGATCGTAAAGAGTTTTCCCTCTGCATTGGCCGTAATAGCTCTTATTTTCCCGATATCTTTTACTAAACCTGTAAACATTAAACACTCCCTTTTGCTGGAGGGTAGCCAGTTAAAACAATTTGTTCATTGATAACTTGGTAAGAAACATTTTCAAGTCTTATAGATTCACTCATTAAAGAACGAGAACTATCTTCATAAAAGCTGATACCGTTTCCAATAATCTTTGGACAAATGAAAGACGTTATTTTGTCATATTTATTATTATTGATTAAAGATGAAATCAACTTAGAACCACCCTCAACAAGAATAGAAGTGATCTTCATTTCACCTAATTTTTTAAGTGCTTCGTCAAAGTCGTAACTCTTGGCCTTAAGTCCTGCAAATACAACCTTGATAGATTTATTTTTAATATGTTCGACGATATGCGAAGGAGCATCTTGATAATCTTCTATACTTGTTACTAGAATTGTCTTTTCTGTGTGTTCATCACTTAAAATTTGAAGATCGGTATTTAGACCCTTTAAGCTTCCTACCACAATTCTATAGGGAACCTTTCCCTTTGAATCAATACCCATTCTAATATTTAATTTTGCATCGTCGTTTAATAGTGTCGCTTTACCAATCATGACAGCATCATATTTTAAACGTAAGTGGTGAACTTCTCTGCGAGCATCTTCATCACTAATCCATTTCGAATCACCACTTTTTGTAGCAATTTTTCCATCTAGAGTTTGGGCAAATTTAATATTTATAAACGGCAATCCCGTTTTTATATATTTAAAAAACACCTCGTTAACTTTTGCACCCTCATTCTCAAGTACACCTGTCACGACTTCAATCCCGGCCTCTTGAAGGATTTTTACACCTTTACCTGCAACAAATGGATTAGGATCCAAATTGGAAATTACAACTCGCTTAATTTTTGAAGCTAAAATTAAATTAGTACAAGGCGGGGTTTGCTTATTTGTGTGACAACAAGGTTCCAATGAACAGTAAAGTGTTGCACCCTCTACGCTTTCAGTTGCATTTTTTATGGCATTAACTTCTGCATGTGGTCCACCATATTTCTCATGATAACCCTCACCAAGAATAATCCCGTTCTTTACAACGACAGCGCCAACGAGTGGATTAGGGGAAACAGTCCCTAAACCAAAAAGGGCCAAATCAATGGCCCTTTTCATATAAATTTGATCTTTTGAATCAGTGCTCATGCCTTTTCTATAACATGATACTCAAGAAAAAGAGAGACCTATTAAAGTTCTTTCACTAAAAGCTCAAGACCTCTAAGATCCTCAATAATTTCTTGTTGAAGCTCTACAGATGAATCTAGACCGAATTCTTCGATCTTCTTCTCAACATCTTTTACACCTGATTCAAATGAGTTAATGATCGTTGCTCTGATCTTACCCTCAACTAAATCACTTGTGTCAT
>NZ_AUNE01000035.1 GCF_000447755.1 Bacteriovorax sp. BSW11_IV
CTGTATCGTATGTCGAAGTATCGATGAGCTCTCTCATATAATAACTACAACCATAAGGAGCTCGATAATACATGGCATAGATCATATCAACATTACTTGTCGTTTTATTGAAAGCGATTTGATAACTAATAATATTTTCCAGATTCATATCTGGAACGGCTGAATTTCTACCACCACTTACTGTTGTCGGTGGAGAGCTTGCACCATTACCACTAATACGAATTGATTCAATTCTTGGATTCGTTAAACTGCCTTTGTAAACGCGAATTAAGTTTCCACCTGAAACGCTACCGCTAATATCTCCAAACCAAAGGTCTCCATTAGGAAGAGGTTGGAAAAGTTGATACAGTCCAGGAGACTCTAACTTGAAGTCTTTTGGGTCAAGAACGATGTCAGATCTATTTGTTCCTCTTGTTCCATCATCTTTGTAACCAATAATCGTTTCGATAGTCATTGGATTTTGAGTCGTATCAATACGTCTAATACTTTGACCATCATAGACGAGAAGTCGGTCTTGATAATCCATATTGATTTTATGGATATAATTGGCCGTCGCCAATGTGACAGGCCCCCCATCACCAGTTGAGACACCAGTTTCAGGAATGAGCTGTTCTAAAACATTGGTAAATGGATTGATATATAATAATCCACGTTTGGCATCATTAAAGAATATCTTTCCATCACTACTAACGGCCAGTGTGAATGGTCGAATAGTACTTTTTGGAAACAACTGCGCCGACTTTGCCGAAGCTCCAGTTCCTGGGTCGACGTTTCCTGCAAGAATTTTAAATTTATTAGAGTTCAATGCAACAGATGTAATCGATGTGTCTTGGTTTTCATCATCGCTAATGACTACTTTTATTCTAAAATATTGTCCATCAGTTAAAGGAAATGTCCATCTATAGCACCCTGTGGCCGTATCATCTAAAGAGTTGGCCGGATCGTTAATTTGTGGACAATTGTTCGCATCATTGTTTAATGGATCTAATGGAACAGATGCATCTGGTGCAATTGGATTGAAATTAATATCATCCGTTGAATAAGAAAGGTGAACGGTTTGATTTGGAAAGGCGTTATTGTCTGTTGCTCGCCACGAAATATAAACAGTATCACCATTGTTGAAGACAAGGTCCGCATCTTCAACAGGATTGTTTGGTGTATTAGAATTTGTCACAAATAAACTTGATAACTCTGGAGGAGGGTCTGGAGTATAGTTCATGATTACAAAATCTTTACCTGCTGTAGTGTCTGCATTTGATGAAATATTTCCAGCTAAGTCTCGCACCCATAAGCTAATTTTAAAATTATTAGGAGAGAAACCTAAAAGGTATTTATAATCAGAAATTTGAATTATTTTATCAAGCGTAGCTCCTGGGTTTGGAGCATCAAAGGCCTGCCAACAAGAATCAGATAGTGTCGGTGCGGCCGTGTTATTTCCTCTAAGGCAAAAGTGCGTAAGGATAGTGTCAATATCTTCAGCTTTAAATTCCACATCAACATACTTAATCGTAGTTGCTGGAGGTGTAATTGAACCATTGACCTTAAAGGTTGCTGTGTGGATATAAGGTGCACCAAGATCTTCTACGATTCTGAAGCTATTACTTGTACTACTTCCAGTTAGTCCGTTTGTATCCGTTAGAGAAATTTTAAATTTTACATCGTTATAATAGGTACCGCTAGGAACATTGTAGTTGAAAGTATAGTCCTTATCAGCATGAGGGCCATTGCTACCAACATTAACACTTCCGGCAACGCTCCAGCTCGATCCTCCGTTTAGAGAAATCTCTACTGTGAAATTTGCGCCACCTGAAATAGTCGCCTCTGTCAGTTTAAACTTTACAGGATAAGTAATTGACCAAGGAAGAGTTGGAACATCTTCAATTGCAATAATTGGGGCCATAGAGTCATAAATATAGTCAATCGACTGATATGTTGAAATATTATCGTGTGCATCTTTACCAAAAACTCGAAGCGTTCTAAAACCTTGAGTGTTAAGAAGTGAAGGATCAAATGTAATTGCTCCAACAGCTGTTGAACAAGCTTGCCAGCCACTATCTCCTGCAGTAGGTGCAGCTGTAGATTCTTTAATCAGAATAAATGCTATATCATCACAATCTGATGCAGTCAGAGTCATTGGGTTTTGTGAGGTCGAAGTGCCTGCACTAAAGTTTGCAGGCGTTACATTAGGAATAGTAGAAGTTTGATCTTCAACATTTAGTGTGAAAGTTGTTTCGTCAACAGAATCTAAGTCCCCATCATTTACTATGTACTTTAAAGTCACAGCGCCGTGGAAGTTTACTGGAGCTATATAATCACAAATGAGATCCTGAGAGTATGTTCCTGCCACAAGACAATTTGATAGAGCTCCAATAGCAACATCTTGTGTAAGTTTATATGTAAGGTCTCCTGCAACGTTATCAACATCACTTCCCGCAGGAAGAATTACAACTGTACTTAGATTATCTCTTAAAGTTTGAGAGTTATTATTTGCGGCCACTGGAGCGTTATTAATACCTGTTGCCACTAAAGCAAGAGAGAGGGTATCGCTACCACAAGTAAGACCAAGCGTTGCCGATTTTAGAGTTTTTGAATTTGGTGTTGCGCTTATATCGACAGTACATGAGCCACTCGCAGGAATTATGCCCGCACAAGTATTTGAGTCTATTGAGAACTCTGAACTATTTGTTCCACTCAGAGAAAACGCGCAACTCTCTCCATCGACAAGCCCGGTGTTGTTGATGGTAATCGTCGTTGTATCAGTTGCATGAGTTAGGATATTTCCAAAGTCATATGAGCTTGGTGAGAAAGATAAGCTTGGTGCTCTTATTTCAATTTGCTGAGTTTCTGTTGTCGAATTACCCAAAAGATCAGTGAAGCTCACTTCAACGAGAGCGTTGGATGTTGAAATATTTGGTAATAGAATATTTGTTGCAAAAGCTTCATTTGTTAAAGGGCCATCGGCAGCGGCCACATCAACTAGATTTGACCATGTCGCTCCGTTGTTTGAACTAAAGCGAATCGAAAAATTTAGTGCCGCGGAAGTGTTAACCTCTGTTAATGTCCAGTCAAATGGATGAGTTCTGTCAGCGCGATAAGATGATTGAATTCCCGTAAAAGCAATAACTGGATTTGTGTTATCTAAATAAACTGGGATACGGCTAAGGGCCGTAATCTTATCATTAATGTCTTTCGCATAAATATCAACGTTGATGCTACCGTCACTTAATCTTTGTAATGTGTAGTTAATAGTGGCACTTGAACAATCATGTATGAAATCGGTATCAATAGGTGTTGCAGAATCTTCTACAATTGCAATTTTCGATAAGGTATCGCACGATAGAGTCCCATCTGCATTCATTGTGTCAGTTAAATTTACAGATAATGTGATATTCCTAGAGGCCGTTGGTGTTGTTGACAATAGTGCAATGCTTGGGAGTGTCACTGGATATGTATCTACAGCTTCATAATCCCATTTATAGTAGTAGTGTGGTTTTGTTCTATTGACGTTATTGTCCCCACTATTTTTTGCTCCAACATATAGTTCGACTTTATTAATTGTTTTTGTATTGGCCGTAGGAGTATATTCCCATTGGAAGGCATTACTTACGACGTTGTCGTTTAATATCCATTCGTAGGCCACCGTATAGTCAGATGACCAGTGGGTTGCATTTGACGTAAAAGTTGATTTCACTCCTTCTTCTAGAGTGGAGGCAGCATTTACATTCGTTAAAGATGGAGCAGAGTCAGCAATAATATCTGGGTTTGACCCCGTAATATTTTCAAATGAGTTATTTAGATCAGGATTATTGGCGATTTGATCGGCGATATCATCAAGATCGTTACTTCCGCCAACAACATTCTTAATTTGATCTTCTAGTTGGTCGAGTCTACTTTCATTAATCTCATCAAGGCTATTTTCTGTATCAGAATTAATAATCTCACTAATGATAGTACTTACGTAATCTAGGTCTTGATCGCTAAAAAAACTTGTAACAATTCTTTTAAATTCAATATTACAACCTGTCGTTCTCAGAAGATAACGAGAAGGGTTGTAAATATTTAAATTCAATTCATAAGGATCAAAATTGAAAGCTACTGTTCCCGAAATACTATTAACTCTAATTGGATTATCTGCAACGGGAGTCATTGTCTTCAAGTCAAAAAGTTGGATGCTAGGGGAGCTACATGTTAGCGCACCCGCTGCGTAAACAGGTCTTATAAGATCAAATTGCATCCAAGAAACAACCCCAACAAGAGGTAGAACTTTTCCTGTTAGCTTTGCATTTTTTATATCTTCAGTTTCTGGTGGTGTTGAGCTTGAGCTAACAAGTCCACCCCCGTCATTTGATGAATCCGATAAAGAATCAGTGGCGCTTCCACCTGAAGAACCAGTTGGAATACCAACTGTTTGATCCGAGTTGTTTGAGTTCACAGTAGGGTTTGAGCTTGTGTTATTTGATGAAGACTCTGAAGAATAATCGCCAGAAGAGTCTGAAAAATCAGAAGAGTTATTAGATAAGGGAGAGTATGAACTCTCACTATCTGAAAGCGAACTTATTTGAGCTTGGCCACTGTTACTATTTTCATTGTCATAATTATCGTAGTTATCATTTTCGCTAAAGCTATCATTTGATTCGCGAGAGCTATGAGATTTTTCACTATTTGTCTTTGAGGGCGAATTAGATGTTTGAACAATCTTATTTGCGGCCTTATTTTTTATCGAAGAAACTTTATTCTTTTTCAGCTCTTGTTTTGGAAGAACTAGTTTTGCAGTTGAAGCAATTTTTCTAGCATTCTTTTCTTTTGGCGAGTTCGGTTGAGAAAGAAAATATATAAACGCAACAACTGTACCCAGTACAGCAACACTTAGAAGCGAATGTGTTAAAGTTTTGTTGTTTTTCACGTCCATATAACCAAAAAAAAGTGAACTTGCCTTAATTATAAAGGCCTCTTCACCCTAAACACTGTTTACTTATCGGAATAACATAAAGGCTTTTGAATTTTGTCAGTCTATCTTCTTGAAATTGTTGGGAGTGGTCTGGAGTTCTTCTTGAGAAAGTAAAGTTAACTTACTAACTTCCTAATAATGCTCGGTATTTAGCTTTATATTTTGGAGTAAAAAAATGCAAATGTATCTTGGCAATTTGGTTTTAAGTTACTGATTTTATTGAATATTGTCTGTGCTTGTTTGTAAGAATGAAACAGTGTTTTGGTGCTTGTTCTAAGGTCTTGATTTTTCACAAATATTAAAACGATACCCCAATACCTGATTATAGGCATTGGGGCCTAGTTGCTTAGAGAATTAGAAACAGACCAAGCAGCACAACACCGCCAATGGCCGTAAGAATGAGAGTAATATTTTTATCTCTCTTAATAGTTAACGCCAGCCACATTCCTGAAATAAGAATTAAAAGGAGGGCCACTCCAAAAACTTTTTCAACTGTTTTTAAAAGCCCTGGTCCGTGACCTTTGTGAACTTCAATAATAGCGCGTAAAAAATTTGGTTTAACTTTTGTGATTTGCACTCCCGTATCTACAATATTTACTTCGTAGTAAGTTCTTGTTGTAGGGCGGGTGAAAACACTTTTACCTGCACCTTTTAAGTATTCAAATGAATAATTGGGATCAATTTTTTTTAATTCTTCACGTACATATTCTTCAGTTAAAGAAGTTTGCTCTGAAGCAACAGTTTGAATAACTTCTTTAGTTACATCGCCTTTATAACCTAAAAGGTAGCTTGTTCCTGTGATACTCATTAAAAAAATAAAAGGTGCAAATACTGCAGACAAATAAAGGTGAATTTTAATTAACGTAGCTCTTTTCATTTCTATTCCTATTTAAATATTCTATTTAAAGATTTGGCCACAAAGAGCTTGGTTAGACAAGTAATAGTGGAATCCATGTCATTATAAAATATTTTATGATGTTAAAAAAATCTCAGACAGCGCATAGACATTGATCCCATCTGAATACCTTCATATTCAAATTTTAAAAGATCTTTGTTCTCACTTGCTCCAGCAATATAGAGAAGAGGTAGATAGTGTTCAAGTGTTGGTATGCTAAATTTTCCTGCAGTCGTGCTCAGAGCATCTTTAGCAAGGGAGTTGAAGTCGCGCTCAATTAGTTTTTGTTTAATCCATTCATCGAATTCGATGGCCCAATCAAATGGTTTTGCCTCTTGTTCCCAACGAACTTGTCTAAGGTTGTGAACGATGTTTCCACTACCGATAATCATTACTCCTTGCTCTCGTAAAAAGTTTAATTTTTGACCAAGTTCAAGGTGAAATTCAATAGGCTTAGTTTTATCTATGCTCATTTGAAACACTGGAATGTCGGCCTCTGGAAACATATGTTTTAAAACAGACCATGTCCCATGATCGAGGCCCCAATGATTTTCATCTATTTCAATTTTTGGAGAAAGAATTGTGGAAGATACTTTTTTGGCAAACTCAGGAGAGCCTGGAGCAGGGTATTGCACATCAAACAAAGCTTTCGGAAATCCGTAAAAGTCGTGGATTGTTTTTGGCCTTTCCATTCCTGTAACCCACGTCCCGTTGGTTTCCCAGTGGGCAGAGATCATAAGAATTGCTTTTGGCCTAGGCAGACTTGCGCCAAGATTCGTAAGTGTTTGTGTAAAGTTATTTGTTTCAATGGCGTTCATCGGCGAGCCGTGGCCTAAAAATAGTGCTGGCATTTTTACATTTGAATCGTTGGAATTACTCATAAGTTTTCCCCCAAATGCGGCCGATGCAATCCCTAGGACAAGTGTTGAAATGGCATCTCGTCGGTTTAATTTTATCATGGCCTGGACCTTGGATTAGAAGTTGTACTAATCTTAATTATCGACCCAAAACTGATGTTGCAAAAGAGATGAATATGAAAATGATTGTTTCATTAGTGCAACAGTGACAATTTA
>NZ_AUNE01000036.1 GCF_000447755.1 Bacteriovorax sp. BSW11_IV
TAAAATCAGAGAAACAGGAATTAATAATATTAATGTCATTCGTGGTTACAAAAAAAACGTTTTCCCAGAGCTTGGAGTTCAATATCTTGATAATGACCTCTTTGATTCAACAGGGGAGCTTTCATCATTGAACGTTGCTCTTGATAAGATCAATGGAGAATGTCTCATTAGTTACGGTGATATTGTTTATAAAAAATATATTCTAAATCTTTTAAAAGATTCTAATGCAGATATTTCAATAATTGTTGATTCCAAGCTCGGTAATCGTTCAAAAGATTATGCCGGTGATTTTGTAGAGTGTTCTGAAGAAGATGGACATGTTTTTTCTCAGGGAACAACAACTTTGTTGCGTACCTCTTTGGCAAAGATGAATGACTGCTCTTTGAAAATAATGGGAGAATGGATAGGTCTTCTTCGTGCAAATGAAGCAGGATCAATGGCCATCCAAAAAGCAATGAAAGATCTTTCACAAAAAGAAAATTTTCATGCAATGAAAATGGGTGATCTTCTCAATCATCTAATTGCTAATGGAATTAAAATTGGCGTCAACTACATTCAAGGACATTGGATGGATATTGATAATTTTAAAGATTTTGAAAAGGTACAGGTATTCTAATGATACAGGCAAATGAGTTTTTAGATGAGTGTAAAAAAATAGGTCTTAACCTTTTCACTGGAACACCTTGTTCTTATTTAAAACCTTTCATCAATTATGTTATCGATGACAAGGATTTGAATTTTGTTCCTATGACAAATGAAGGGGATGCTGTGGCCTTTGCTTCAGGGGCCCATTTGGCCGGTAAAAAGGCCGTTGTCATGTTTCAAAACTCAGGACTTGGCAATGCTGTGAATCCTCTAACATCACTCAATGCCATTTTTAATATTCCTGTGCTTGGAATTGTGACTTTACGTGGAGAACCCGGAGGTCCACATGATGAACCTCAGCATGCCTTAATGGGAAAAATTACGACATCTTTATTAGATGAGATGGAAATTCCTTGGAAATACTTTCCAACACAAAAAGAAGATGTCCTCGGACTTTTGGAGCATGCTAAGGATGTGATGAATACGACTTCGAGACCTTTTTTCTTTGTCATGAAAAAAGACAGTGTCATGGCCCATGAATTGAAAAATCTCCATCCGATAGTTTTTCCCCAGATAAAAGAGGCCTATTTTTCTACTGATATGGCACCAACTCATGAAGTCACGAGAACAGATGCACTTTGTAAAATTAGATCTCTTTTTGGCCCAAAGGCCGCACTTGTGGCCACAACAGGAAAGACAGGAAGAGAGCTTTATGAAATAGAAGATACTGAAAACCAAATTTATATGGTCGGTTCAATGGGATGTGCCGTATCTTTTGGTCTAGGAATTAATTACGTGAGAAAGAATGAGAAAACTGTCGTTATTGATGGCGATGGTGCTCTTATGATGAGAATGGGAAATCTTACAAGTGCTGGCCTTTTGCAAAATGAGAATTTTATCCATATTCTATTAGATAATGGTGTTCACGACTCAACTGGTGGTCAAAAATCTTACTCTGAATCTGTGGATTTTTCGACTCTTGCAAAAGGTTGCGGCTATCGCAATATCTTAAAAACAAATTCTTTGGAGAGTTTGGAGAGCTTTTTAAAAGAGCATTCTGAGGGTCCAGTATTTGTTCACTTTAAGATCAAAAAAGGTTCTCCTTCAGATCTTGGACGTCCAAAAGTTACTCCAGCTGAAGTGGCCATAAGATTTAAAAATTTTTTAAAGGATTAAAATGAAAGAACAGATTATTAGTAAAACAATTACTCGCAATATTCTCCTAAATCCAGGTCCAGCAACTACTTCAACTCGTGTTAAAAGTGCCATGGTTGTTAGTGACATCTGTCCTCGTGAAGAAGAATTTGGGGATTTATTCTTAAATCTCTCTGGCCGTCTTCTCGATGTTGTTAATGCGCGTAATTCACATGAGGCCATTCTTATTGGTTCATCTGGAACTGGGGCCGTTGAAGCTGTTCTTAGTTCATGTAATTCAGGTAATAAGTCTATTCTTATTATTGATAATGGGGCCTATGGGGATAGAATGGCCAAAATTTGTGAAGTTTATGGTGTTGCTTATGAGACGTTAAAATTTCCATGGGGAGATATCGTTGATATTTCACGAGTTGAAGAATTTTTGGTCAGGAATGCGCATAATTTTGAATCAATGGCCTTTGTTCACCATGAAACGACTTCTGGAATTCTTAATCCCATGAATGAGATGTGTGAGCTTGCGAAAAAGTATAATCTCGTCACAATCGTCGATGCCATGTCATCTTATGCTGGTATTGAAATTGACTTGAATAAAACACAAGTAGATTACCTTATCAGTTCCTCAAATAAATGTATTCAGGCAATGGCAGGAATAGGAATTGTAATCGCCAAGAAAGAAGAGCTTCAACGCATTTCCAAATTTAAGGCCAAAACTCACTACTTTGATCTCTATAAAAACTTTGAAAATCAAAAACAGAAGAAGCAATTTCTTTTTACTCCTCCAGTGCAAACCGTTTATGCTCTAAAAGAAGCTGTTGAAGAGTATTTCTCAGAAGGTCAAAATGGTCGCATCAATCGTTACGCTTCTCTTTATGAGTTAATGGTTAAAGGTATGACTGAACTAGGGTTTCGCCTACTTGCTCCAATAGAACAGCATTCTAAGATCCTAACTGCTTTTATAGAGCCTAATCATTTGAATTACTCCTTTGATAGCATGCATTCTTACCTATATGAAAGAGGGATTACGATCTATCCTGGTAAAGGAGCGAAACAAGATTCTTTTAGAATTTCAAATATAGGTGATCTTAATAAAGATGATATGACTTACTTCTTAACTCAAATATCTCAATATCTGAAAGATTCAAAAATAGACCCTCTTTATAGATAAACATGAGAAAGTTTGTTTTTAGTTTTTGTCTTCTATTTTTGGCCATGGCCCAGACGATGGCCCTTGAACTGATGAGTTTCGATCATCCGGTGAAAGGGCGACGTTTCATCGTTGAGAAAAAAGGTGATGAGTGTGCCTTTACTAAAAACTCTAACAATATAGAAATTAAAGTTGTCGACAATAGCGGTGATGTTCGAAATATTGATCTTTTTGAGAAGATCTACTTTAGCGTAAGTAGTAATATTTCTGAGGATAATTTTGCTGAGATTGTCTTTTCAGGCATGAAAGAAGCAAGTTTTTTTATAACCTTTGCTAAGCAAAAAGATGGTCATTGCCTTATTGAGAAACAAGTCTTTATTGATGGCAAGATGATCGATTTTGACAAAATTGATATCAATTATTTTTTCAATCTTTATTTTCCAACTCTTAGAAACATTTCTTTCATTAAAAATAAGAAAGTCGTGAAAACTTTTGAGTCTTTTGAAGTTCAAAGTTATTTTCCTTTCTATGAATTTAGTATTGGTCTTGGTGTAAATGTGCACACTAATATTAGACCAAAAGAAATGCGTCGTTTTAATAAAGCAAAAACTGTAGTGGAACCACTGCCTGTCTTTTTATTTCGTTATGGCCCTCTCTTTCTTAGTAAAGATGGTGCTGGCGTACTCTTGGTGCCATTTGAAAAGTTCGCTGTTTTGGCAACATTTCTCTTGGAGGGGGAGCCTTATAAATCAGATCTTACTTTTGAGAGAAAAAGAAGTATATACTTTGGTCCCCTGATCAAGTCAGGCCCTTTAGAAATTTTGTACTACAGAGATGTTCGTGATGTTTCTTATGGTGAAGTATTCAAAGTCACACTGGCCCCAGAGTTTCATATTCGAGGGGGTTATTCTTTATCTTTTCGCTTGTTTTATCAATATTGGGATCAAAAATATACAGACTATTATTTTGGCGTGCCAAAAGATAATGGTAATGGTCTATCCTTTTATAAACCAAATGAGGCCCATAATTATGGGCTATCTGTACGCACGGCCAAGAAGTTTAGAGACTACGAACTAGGCCTTGAATTGGGGCAAAAGTTCTACTCAAATGAAGTGTATGATTCCCCAATAGTTATCAAAAAGAGTGAATTTCGCTTTATGCTTGGGGTGATGTATCGATTGCTCTAGTGTCTAATTTTTAGACGATTTCACTAATGTAACATATTAAAATTAGGCAATTATTCTGGCCTGAGATTTGCTTTATTTATAGCATGAAGTTATTTTTCTTATGCCTACAAATGACATTAATCTCGATGGCCTATTCATATGAAATGAATTTGGATAAAGTTGATTACAACTTTTATCGTGATTTATCTCGTGCCCAGAGTTCACCACTGTCTGTAGTCATTGAAAAAGATCTCCTTAGTAGAGAGTTGTTGAATGAAAATTCAATAGCAATTGAAGTTTCTAATAATCCACAATTGCAGATATATATTGATGAAGTGTTTTTAGAAATGTTCTCAACTGAAATGGGACAATCGATCTGTTTGGCCATTGGAATTGATGCCACAAGTATAGAAGGATCACTTGGCGTTGGAAGAGAGACATCATTAAAAATAGCTAAAATATGTTCTCAGGCACTCCGTGAAATGAAGAGTGCGGCCCTCGAAAAGGGTGTTTCTAAGATCGCTGGTAAGAAGTATGTCTTTATTTTAAATTCTAATCAAAAACGCCCTTTTGAATCATGGACTTCAATGTTTAATGTGACATATATCTTTGTTGATAAAGTTATGACTCGTTTAAACTTTTTCAAAAGTATTATTCATGAATTTTATGTGAGCTATGATGCGAAATTTCTCTTTGGTAAGGCCACGGCAAATATGTATTTCGATGATACTTTTAAGCTCACGACAACAAGTCTATTCAATGCAGGTCTTGAGGATTCGTTGAACGAGCTTGCAGGAATTTATCCCTTTCCGATTTTAAAGAATTCATTTCTTGTTATACGTGCAACAATTTTTGAAACATGGGTTATTCATGAATTTCAAAAGCATCGCAACGAGCTTAAAGATGCGAAAATCTATGAGTACTTAGAGAAATTTGATACTCAATGTGAAGATATTCTTGAACAGACAATGGAAGAATTACTTGAGTATCAAGTTGATCTTCTACCATTTGAATATTCTATCTTAAGCGAGAAGGAAAAGCTTGAGCTCGCTACATATAACGGAATTATCGTTAATGATAATGGCCCAAAAATCTTTGCAGATTTTTTCAGAAAAACGAAGTTACGCGTAAAAGATAAATTAAAAAAACGTAAATTATCAATGTGCCAATTTTTGATTTTTCCACAAATAGGCAACCTCTCTACTTTTTACACAAGAGGACCACGACCACGTATTAAAACTGGTTGGAGTGGGTCTGGAGATAAAAGAATTGGAGAAATTGATTTGTCTGAAGTTTTTATTGATGAAAAATTTGAAGATACAGACTTAGAATTAGAAAAATTTATTAAGAGAAAAACGAATAATTCTAATATTTTTATTAAAGATAGTAAAAATTTTGAAAATCATATTGAAAGTATTTATAAGATGGATGAGGAGTAAGCATGTCTGCCCAGTTGTTAGAAGAAGGTCACGCACAATTGTTAGAAGTTCAAAATCTTATTCACGAGCTAGAATTAGATCGTGCTCAGGCGATGCTTGATAAGATTAAGAGAATCTCTGTTCCTGACAGAAGATTCAAAGAACACTTACGTTCAAAAATCCTTTTTTATCGTAATGATTACGATAAAACAATTAGTCATATTGAAAAAACAATCCATAAACATGGGCCGCACGTATCTCTACTTGCAGATAGGGCCTGTGCATTTTATTTGAAAAATGATTTTTTTAATTTTGAAGCAGCGGTTTCTAAACTGGAGCTTGAATACCAAGGGTGTCTTGAAGATCTCGATATTGATTCTCTGGTAAACACGGGTGTCTGTTTAGGTAAATTTCTAGAAGAGCTAGGTCATGTTGAAAAGGCCCTTCGTTTATATGAGTCTTTGATGCTTGAATGTGAGTTTTATACTCATAAGACACCTATTGTTCTTTCCCAACTGTTAAGACTTAAATCTCAATGGAAGATTCAAAAAGAAATTGAAATAGATTACAAAAGACTATTTACTCTCAATGCTGAGCTAAAGACGAAGAACTTTAATTTTGAACTCCAACATTCTCTTTTTCTTGCGGAGCTTGAACTTTTTGGTCCTAAAGTTGCTATTGAAAGATTTAATGAGATTAAAGATCAGTTGAGTGGTGAGGATTTAAATTTATTTGTTGGTGATTATATCGAAAGTGCCTTAAGAAATAAGTTCTCGATTGATGAGAATATTAGCTCTCTTTTAAGAGATGGTCTAAGTCCTTATGAAGATCAATTATTAAAAATTTTAAATCAAGAAAATATCATTTTTTCAAAAATGAGCACGACTATGCCTCTTGGTCATGTATTAAGACTCATGGGAATAGTTTTAACGAGCGACAGTTGTCCTGATGGATTAGAAGGACAATACACATTTTTATTGCAAACGGTATCTGGTAAAGATAAAGCGATTTGGCAAAATCTTATTAAAGATGCCCAAAAAACTGAGATGAAAGTAATTGATCTTGATCTTACACAGAAGAAAATGGCCTTTAATGGACATGTTTACGATTTTGCTCGTAAAGGTAATGCGCTTTCAATTTTACAGGCCCTTAGCGAAAATGAAAAACTCTCATTGGATAAGGCCGTCTCTTCAATCTATGGCGCAAGTCTTGATGAATCTTATTTTCATAGATTAAGAATGGCCATTAAGCGCCTCAATAGCGATGTGGCCAAAACGCTACATATTGATGGACTTGTTAAAATCACAAATGATTTCATTGAGATTAATTCGGGAATTGAGTTTAAAAAATAGATTAAAATGAAAAAACATCAGGGGCCTTCATATTGTACTTTTCTAAAAGTGCATTATAGAACGGCCCTTTTTTTATTTCCTTTAGTTTTTCATTTATTTGTTTTTGAATTAATCCTGATGGGACCTTTATTGAAGGTGATATACCAATCCACAATTCATCTCTTTTGATACACTTATCGATGACTAAATCCTGTCTTTTTTTCTGTTTTATATAACTCATAGTACCCAAAAAATGACCTAAAAATACTTGTGCAGAATGTTTTTTTAAAAGGCCGTAGGATCTTTGATAATAGTTTTCATCATATGAAATTTCAAAATGGCGGTCTGTTTTATATTTTTTGAAATATTCATTTAAAAGTTCTCTATAAGAATGATCGCGGTAGATGACAAATCTGATATGGTCGAGACTATTAATATCCTTGAAAGTCCATTTTTCTGTTTTAAGTTTCCAAAAGCATAATGTCTGAAAAGTTAAATAATCATCATGATAAATGAGACCTGGTGCTTCTTCTTTTGATGGGGATAGAAGGATCGCCGAGCGGCCTTGTTGAACATTATAAATGCCGCGACTCCACGGGACGATTTCATACTTCAATTCAAATTGACTATCCTTAAAAATTTCATTGGTGATTTCTACGATAAAACCGGGTTTTTCTTTATCTTTAGGGCAGATAAAAGGGCACCAATCAATGGCCGAAACAAGCAGAGTTTCTTTGGCATAATTGTTAATTGAAAGGAGAGTCAAAAGGGTAAAAATAAAGAGTTTCATTAAGAATTATTCTAATAGAAATCTTAGAAATAATTCTTAAGAAACTCTCAATTTTATTACATTTTTTGAGGGGCCGTAATCCCAAGTAAAGAAAGTCCAACTTTCATTGTCTTGGCCACAGATAATGAAAGCGCCAATCGGGCCTTTTTAAGCTCTTCATCACTTTCTTTGTTAATTGGGCACTCTGCATAGAAACTATTATAAAGTTTTCCTAATTCAAAGAGGTATCCCGTTAAAAGAATCGTTTTATTTTGTTCGTGTGCTCTTAGAACAACTTCATTAAAGGCCTGAAGCTTTAAGAGTAGCGCCTGTTCTTGTTCTTTTTCTAGCTTATTCCATTCAATATTAGCATCAAGCTCAATACCACTTTTAGCAATAAGAGACTGAATTCTTGCATGGACATATTGTAGGTAAGGTCCTGTATCACCATCTAGTTTTAGCCATTCATTCATATCGAAAATAATCTTTCTAATATTGTCGACACGAACCATTCCGTATTTTATAGCACCATTGGCAACAATTTTTGCTGTTTCTTCAATTTCAGCATCAGTCCAATCACCTCGATATTTTTCAAGATAGTTGTTCTTAATTGTTGCTTCCATTTTATGAATGAGCTCCATAAGAGGAACAATATTTCCTTTACGTGAACTCATTGGGCCATCTGGTAGCTCGACGACATCATACGGAAGATGATGGCAGTCTTTGGCCTGTGGAAAACCGATTTTTTCAAGGACTTTAAAAACTTGTTTAAAGTGAAAAGATTGTCTTTCATCGACAATATAAATATTTTTTTCAATTCCAAAATCTTTGAACTTTTTGATCGCAAGCTCTACATCTTTTGTCGCGTAGAGACCATTTCCATCTGATTTAATAAGAATACAAAAGCCAAGTTTGTCATCGGAAAGGTCCATACCGATGGCCCCTTGATCTTCAACAAGTAATCCTTTGTTATATAATTCTTTAACTGTCTTTAATGAAGGACGGTCAACTTCTGATTCAAAAAACCAACGATCAAACTGAACATTTGCCCAGTCATAGGCCTCATTCATAAGATCAATTGACCATTTTCTTGTTTCCACCCAAAGATCGTAGAACTCACCACTCTCGGCCTCAAGTTGACGAAGAATTTCAGTAAGTTCTTTTCTGTTTTGCTCTTCTTTTTCTGTTCCCAATTGATCTTCGAGAAGGAGGTTGGCCGTTGAATAAATACGTCCAAGCCATGCCCCTTTTTCTTCTGTGGGAATAGCATCCTTATTATGATTTTTTAAATACCAAAGACATTTGGCAACGTGAGTTCCACTGTCCCCAGGATAAGTCGTGGCCAGAACATCCTGGTTGCAATAGCGCTTTATGCGAACAAGAGCGTTACCAAGACATAAGTTTCTCATGTGACCAACGTGCATTTCTTTATGCGTATTGGGTTGAGAGTATTCGATCATTGTTTTTGGTTTTACATCTGTAATTTCTTGAGTAAAGAAATTTTCAGAAATAATTTCTTTTAAAATAAATTCACCAAAGGCCTTGCTTGAAATTTTAAAGTTTAAATAAGGTCCAGCAGGGTTTACTTCAGTGATGAATTCATTAGTGGCAATTTTTTCTTTTAATTGTGCACTAATCTGTGGTGGCCCTTTTTTAAGTTCTTTGGCCATCATGAAACATGGAAATGCGAATTGTCCTAGTTTTAAATTCGGAGGAGTCGTAATTTGCCCATAGATTTGTTGTTCACTAATTTCATAATCAGGAAAAGTTTCATTTAGTGCTGATTTGATTTTTGTGGCAACGAGCTTTAAAAGCGGGTTGTGCATAGTCGACATGGGAACCTCAAAAAGTTTCATAGGATAATTTTAAATCTGTTATACTATATAGAAAAAGTTCGCACTAGACTAGAGGGAGCGCAATGTTTACGAGGTTTTGGGTTATTTTTCTCGCACTATTTCACTGGGGCACACTGTCCTTTGCAGACGCCCAAGCCCCTGAGGAATTATCTGCTCAAAGCGCTCCTAAAGTCGAGGCCGCTGTTGATGTTGATGAATTTTTCAAATATATGAACGAACCGCGTATATCCCTTGAATATAACCGAGGCGAATATCTTATTTACGACTGCAAAAAACAAAGTTTCATTTGTGTGAGCAAAGAGAGTTTTGAAGCTTGTGGCGAAAATCGAGCGTTGGCCAAAGAAGAAAAGAAGCACAATCTGGCCTGTGCCCCTTTATTGACATTCAAAACACAAAAAGCTTGTTTTGAGAAACAAATTACAAATATCGAGCGCGCTCGAATTAAGACTTATTGCTACGATGAAATTAAAAAACTGAAATTATAGTTTTTTGAACATTAAAATATGGGGACCAATATCTGGTACATCGAAAACTTCGCCATGAGTTTCAAATCCCACTTTTTCATAAAAACCTTGGGCAGATACACGAGCGTTACACCACACGAGGTTGCAGAAATTTTGCTTAATTACAGGAAAGGCCACTTTCAAAAGCTCACTTGAATAGCCACGGCCTGTTGAGTCGGGAAGAGTTGCCATGCCTCGTAAGTGATATTGATTTTCTTCTTCAAATTTCGTATTGCGTCGATAAAAGAATGAAGCAATACTCACTAACTTACTGTCCACAAAAGCACCAAGGTGAAATGTTTGTTCGTCTGTGTCACCATCAAAATAGCATGTTTCAATGGGACGACCCGGGCGAAGAACTTGATGTCTTATTGGGTATGTATCGCGAGCACTAATTCGTAAAACTTTCAACGACTGTCCTTTTTTGAATTTAATCTAAATAACATATAAGGCATGGGGTGCCGTTTGTCATGACTTTAAATTTTTCTTGAGATTCGGAACAAGACTTCCATGCTTTTTTCGGCCAGAGTGCTGCTAAAGAGTTCAAATATAATATCGGGAATACCTGTATCAGGTCCTTGCCAGTATGCGTCGCTATAAAAGAGGCATCTGTTATTAGGACCATTGATGACATGAATTGTTCCCTTCAGTCCATCGAGAAAACCTTTATCAAATGAGAAAGGATAACTTCCAACCTTAGTGATACGAGGGATCTTAAAGTCTAGTGCCATGCGAAAGGGGAGGATGTCCGCATCCAATAATAAATAGATGCGCTGTGTTTTTTCGTTATAGGCACTGAGCTTCACAAAATCGATAAATTTATAAAATTCTTCATAGCGAGAAAGTTTTTGCAAAGCAATAGGGCAACTGTTTGGATGCAGTCCTGAAATGACAAAATCAAGTTTTTGCTGCTTGATGCCTGATTCATTTTTGACAGTATCTACTTCAGATTTTCGATAGATATCTCCCTTTAAAATCTTGCCTCGCACTGAGTCTTTAAGGGGCACTGGAAAGGGTGATTGAGCCCACGCGCTGTGCGTTAGCATGAGTGCAATAAAAAAGCTTGTGATTCTAGTTAGATAACGCATTGTCTCTTTTCACGTGTTAAAAGGCCTACTACCATGTTTAAAAGGATTTTAGCAAAAACTCGGCAAGAGGGGAATGCACGGATGGCCAAAATTGAATCGGTTAAAAGAAAAGGTAAAGCAAAAGAAGCTGAAATTGAGAGTAAAGATCAGCGTTGGCATTGCCGCAATCGTATTACTTTAGTTTTTGGAAGTAATGACGTTGAAGAACTCGATACATATGTTTACGACGATACAGGCGTAAACTTCAAAACAGTTAAATTTCATCAGGCGAAAAGTAAGGCCGTGGAAGAAATTTTAGATAACTGTATTGATGAATTTTATCGTGGTTACGTTACAGAAATTCACACAGATCTTTCGGAAGATGGGAAGACAATCACTATTGAAGATAATGGTATTGGTTTTCCTGTAGAGAAAGTTCCTCAAGTCTATACTGAGTTTAGAACAGGTTCAAAATTTAAAGATGAAGAAGTAGATGAGAAAGGCTTTTTGCACAGAACGCTTGGCCAAAATGGTCTAGGTGCTGCGGCGACATGTCTAACTTCAGATCTTTTTGAAGCACGCGTTCGCCACTACAATTCAAAGAAAGAACAAACATGGACATTTCTAGATGGTGCTCTTCAGACGAAGAAAACTAAGGCCAAAGAATTCTCTGGTCACTCAGGAGTTCGTGTTCAATTAACTTTATCTAAAGAAGTTTATAAAAATAATGAAGTTGATAAAGACCTTTTAAGAAAGCGTATTATTGACCTTGCCTATAATAATCCTGGTCTTACTTTTTACTTTAATAAAGAAAAGTATCACTTTAAAAAAGGATTACTAGAGCTTGCAGAAAGAGTTGATAAATCAACTGCACAGCACGTTGGTGATCATGAATATATCTATGAAACGACAAATCTTAAAGGGAAGAAAGTTAAAGGTAAAATCGATTTAACTCTTTCACTTTGTATTGATCCAAAAAATGAAGATCGTGAGCGTTTCATTTCATTTGTAAACTCTACACCAACTTATGATGGTGGTTTCCACCATGATCGCGTGAAGAGAATTTTTATCAATGCTATTAAAGCAAAGCTAGAAAGACAGCTAAAAAAAGAAAAAGTTCAAACTGTCGATAACGATATTCTTGCCGGATTAACTTTTGTTCTTGGGATCACAATGCCCAATCCACGCTTTGAATCTCAAACAAAGAGAAAGCTAGTTCGTGATGCCCACCTTGAAAAAGGAATTGAAATCTTCATGGACAAGAACTTAGATAAGTTCTTAAAGAAGAATAAAGATTATCTTGAGCAAGTTATGGAGCGTGCTAAGTCACGTCATAAATTTCAAGCTCTGAAAGAGGCCTCGAAAAAAGGTAAGAAACAGAAAAAGCAAAGAGTTGAAAAACTTCTTGATGCCAATGAGAGAAAAAACCGCGATCTATGTTCTCTATTCATTTGTGAAGGGGACTCAGCGATTGGTGGTCTTCGCTCTGCTCGTAATAAGCTCTACCAAGGGGGAATTGCCCTGAAAGGTAAGCCAATGAACGTGGCACAAGCTGGTATTAACGATATCATCAACAATCAAGAGTTCATGGATATCACGGCAAGTATTGGTCTTGTTATTGGTCAAGAAGCAGATGTGAAAGACATGAGATATTCAAAAATTGTTTTTCTTGCCGACTCTGATGTTGATGGTGGACACATCAATACACTGTTAACAAATTTCTTCTTTCAATTCTGGCCAGAACTTTTCAAAATGGGTGCGATTCAAATTGCAAAAGCCCCACTTTTCGAGGTTATCACAGACAATGGAACTTTATTTGTTGAAACCCCAGGACAACTTGAAGATTTAAAAAATTCAAACAAAGTAAAAATAAAAGAAATTCAAAGAAACAAGGGTCTAGGGGAGATGTCTCCTGAAGCGTGGAAGTACGTAATGGCCCGTGAAGATTATACTAAAATTACTGTAGAAGATATGAGTAAGGCCAAGCGTATGCTTAACGTTTGTTTCGGTAAGGATACAACGTTAAGAAAAGATCTTTTGATTGATAACGATGGTGGGGATGCCATGGTTTCTCGATCTCCAGATAGAGAAGAGGCCTTTAAGCAAAAGAAATCTGATGCTAAAAAGAAAGCTCAAAAAGTTTCTGCAAAAAAGGCCCCTGTAGCTGCTGAAAAAAAATCTAAAACTAAATCTGCAGATAAAACGCCAGGTAAGACGGCAAAGAAGACTGCGAAAAAGGTAGAGAAAAAAGGTTCAAAAAAAGCAGCAGGAAGCGCAGGTAAACGTATCCGTGATATGGTTGACTATATTTAAGAGGGATTCATGGAAGAGAGATATTTACACGCACTGGAGTCAGTGCCTTTAGATGAAATTGTAAAAGAAGAATATAGAACTTATCAAATCTATACATTGATGGATAGGGCAATTCCTTATCTGCAAGATGGTTTAAAGCCTGGTCAGAGAAGAATTCTGTTTACGCTATGGAAAAACCAATCAAAAGGTTTGATGAAAGTTTCATCGGCCACTGGTCTTGTTCTCACGCTACACCCACACGGTCCTGCTTCTGTTGAATCAGCGATTGTTAACATGGCACAAGATTATACTTTTTCGAACAATTATCCATTAATTGATAAGAAGGGATATTTCGGAGAGAGGATGGAAACGGCTCCGGCCGCTTCGAGGTATATTGAATGTAAACTTGGTGAAGTAGCGAAAATTTTATTATTCGATGATATGGGCCAAGTTGAAATGATTCCTAACTACGATGAAAAAGTTATGGAGCCATTAGGTCTACTACCAAAACTTCCTTTGATGCTTTTAAATGGGGCCGAAGGTATTGGAACAGGCTTTTCTTCTGTTATTCCGAGTTTTCACCATAAAGATATCATTAGTTCAATGATTCAAATGGTTGAGACTGGATCTCCTAAGAAACTTAAACCATATGTTGCTAATTATACTTTACCTATCGAAACAGATGGTAAGAATCGCTACCTTTTCAATATGGGATTTGAAAAAGTAGGCGACAGTATTTTTATCACAGAATTACCGAAAGGTTATGATGCTCAAAAAATCTATCGCTATTTAACGAAGTATATGGACGAAGACTACATTAAAGATTTCGTCGATTCTTCAGTAGATAACGACATTCGTATTGAGCTTATTTTCAAGCGTGGTCAAACTCCTTCACTTGAAGAAGTTAAGAAGACTTTGGGAGCATCATCTTCCCTTGTTCCAAACTATACACTTATCTCTGAGCGTGGTGTGAAAATTTTTGATCGCCCTGAAGAGATTATTTCTATTTTTACAAAGCAGCGACTTGAAGTTGTTAAGCGTCGCTATGAGCTTTGGTGCAAAGATCTTAACGATAAGATTACTCAGAATAATGAGATTATCAAATTCATTAAAAATAAAGAGTATGAAGTTGCAACAAAATCAAAAAATAGAAAATCATTCGTTGAGTACTTAGATAAGAAAAAATATGTCTATGCAGAGTACTTGGCCGATATGCCAATCTACCGTATGACAAAAGAAGAAGTTGAAAAGCGTCTACTTATGATTAAGGACGACACTAAGAAACTTTCTGAGTACGAAAAAATCGCGAAGTCACAAAAACTTGTTGAGAAAAAGCTTATTGAGGAGCTACAAGAAGTTGGAGAGAAGCTCTCAGACTGGCAAAAGAAGCGCGAGCGCGAAAGAAAAGAGTTAATGAAAAAAATGGAAAAAGGACAAAAGAAGAAAAAAAAGTCTAAGTCTTAATTCAAAATAGGTAACTAATAGCGGATGCGTTTAGTCCGCTATTGGCGGCAAAATGTTCTTTTTTGAGGGGTAAAAAAGTTTTTTATAGATATCCCTCAATAACTTTGCTAACCTAATGAATATATAGGGTTTTTAGACTATTTAGGATTCATGGAGGAAGATTATGAGTCTAACGAAGGCCGACATCGTTGAAAGAGTTTACAAAGAAGCAGGATTTTCTAAGAAAGAAGCTTCTGATCTTGTAGATTTAGTTTTTAAAATTATTAAGGACACTCTAGCTAGAGGTGAAAAAGTCAAGATTTCAGGCTTTGGTAACTTTTCTATTAGAGACAAGTCAACTCGTGTAGGAAGAAATCCACAGACAGGAAGCTCTATGGAAATTTCAGCGAGAAGAGTTCTTACTTTCAAACCTTCACAGGTTTTAAAAGAAGACGTTACCAACAGATACGCACACCGTATCGATGACAAAGGTAAAGAAAACACTTCGATTCCACCGAAAGATGGAGTACCAAGAGCGCTTAGTTCATTTATGAACAACACTGATGACTCTATCGAAGGTGATGACATCGACTAGCCATAATTTTGGAGGGGCCGTGCAGTCATCAATTGAGATTCCGAATAAGTCGTTATTTAAGATTAACGAGGTCTGTAATATTACAGGAATTAAACCTTATGTACTTCGTTATTGGGAAACTGAATTTGAACAAATAGGCCCTATTTTATCTAGCTCTGGCCAAAAGATGTACGAACAAAAGGACATCGAGGCCATAGCGATGATAAAAAAGCTGCTCTTTGATGATAAGTTATCAATAGAGCGTGCCAAAATGGAAATGGAAAAGATGTTTGGAGGTGTTGTACGCCAAAATTCATCTGAAGATCGTGTTGATGCTATTGATGAAAACTCGTCTGTTCGCAAAAGTGCGACAATGAGAACTCTGAGTGATTCTGATGTTCAGAAATTAGTTATGGCCAAGGCGAAATTAAATTCCCTTGTAATGCTGGCCTCTGAATTGAAGGAGAGACATAATTGGCAACAAGTCTAATTGGACATGTTTGCTTATTGTACCGTGATTTTCCTCCAACATATTTCGCATTTTACTGTAATACATCTCGAGAACAAGGCCAATGTTCTCGAGTTTGTATTCGTTAATGAGCTTGTCTGTTAGTTGAAGTCCTTTCACAAGTTTTTCTAGGCATTCATTTTTACTTTGTTCTTTGATCCATGGGTTCACGTCATTTTCATGCTCACTCAGTGTTTCATCAACAAGTTCTGTAAGATCGTCAAGAAGTTGAAAGTTAACACCAATGGCCTCACCGAGACGTGCTAGGTTTTTAGCATCTTTTAAAGTCGTTTTTTCTTCTTGTGCAAGAATATGCCCACCTAAAATGGCGGCCTGGATAAGTCTTGCTGTCTTTAAAGTATGCGTTTCTATAAGTTTTGAAAAACTTAAATTCATTTCATGGGAAAGATCTAGATATTGTCCATGAATTAGGCCTTTTGGACCTGTGAAATGAGAAAAGAGTGCTAGAATTTCACGCAACTTTGTTGTTTTCATTTTTGATAACAATGAAAAAGAAGCGATCAAAAGTCCATCTCCACCTAAGAGAGCTTGCCACTGGCCATATTGTTTATGAGTTGAAGGTTTTCCTCTTCTAATATCATCATTATCCATACAAGGAAGATCGTCATGAACAAGGGTATAGCTGTGGTGGATTTCAATAGCGCTTGCGTAGAGGGCCAAGTTTTCAGTAAGAAGCTGTGAATGCTCCTTATTCATATCTTTTGCTATGGCCTTAACAAGAAGAGGTCTAAAGGCCTTCCCTGGAGGCATAACAGCGTATTCATAGATTGTGTTAGATGAGTGATGAGGTGAAATCAGATTTAAAAAACGTAGAAGGTCATTTTCAATAATTTTTCTTTCTTGATTTAGATCCATAAGAACACTCATTAGCACCTGTTAAAATTTTTTCAAATCTATCAAAAGGTGCCAATGTCTGTCTACTTGAACTCAGGCTTTTTAGGGTTAGAAATCTGGCCTTGTAGCTTTACTTTATAGTAGCCAGTCTCATCTTGTTTTTCTTTAGGTAAAAATAGGTCAATGATAGACATTTCGGCCAAAAAGCTTGGTCCAAATCTAAATTGCCCATCAAGATCATATGTGCTGGCCTGAAAACTAATTGGGTTTGTACGAATTACACCCTTGAACTGAGCATTGATTGGGGCCTCGGGCGTATCTCTACCAATGATGAAGTTTTCAAGGTTGATGACTTTGTCGTTGATTTTTGCCTTAAGTAAAAAATTTCCAATATTCATTCCAGGGAGTTGAAAATTGGCAACAGTAGCGTTTTTTACGGCCAAATTATTTGATTTTAAAAGAATATTTCCATCAACCAATTTATTTTGCTCCATTTTCACCAGAGCATTACCTTCGAAGAAACCGTTAAGTATTTTTCCTTGTCCGATTATGGCATTGATAAGATCTGAATCGATTTTTGATTTATCTAAACGCACTAAAGTTGATGAGATTCCAGGAACGACATCCATTGATAGATTTGTACCAGCACTTTTAGCATTGATATTAATTGTTGGGCCAAATGGACTAAAGCTTGGAAGACCAAGGCCTGCCGTTAAATTTTTAAAAACGACTCCATCTTTTCCATTAAAACACTTTCCATCAATATTGATATTTGAAATGACGGCCTTAGGGGGGAACATTTTTAAGTTTAGTTCTTGGTACGTCATTGGGCATTTTCTATTTGTTAGTAGTGCCTCATCAACATATGAAGTGATTAATCTTTTGAAGGGGAAATTGAGAAAAAGAGCTGTGAAGAACACAATAAAGGCAAGTGAGTTTAACTTTACGACTTGAGAGAGTTTAAGCTTGTAAATGTTCTCTGGAAATGTCATTAGGTTGTTGTCTTTCATGGCCATATATTTCTCGTGTTTCTTTTTTTTTTAATTTTTCTTTTTCGAATACTGAACAACTTCAATTGTTCCTTCTACAGTTTCGCTTTTTTCATTTCTAGTAAGATTCAATGTTGAGATTTTCATCTTTTCATTTGCCAGTAAAGTTACAAGAAAATCGTTAAGATTAGAAAGTGAGAAGTCTTTTATCTTTAATTCAGCTGTATTTTTGATAATAGTGGCAGAAGCGTCCTCTGAAGTGAATTTTGTAACACTTACGCGCTCTTCTTTAATCACTTTCATTTTCATCACATTATCGATTCTTTTTTCAAAATCGGACTGAGTTGAAACAGTGAAAGGGCTTAATAGGCCTTGTCCGCTTTTATTGAATTCAATACTTGCTCTTTTGTAGCTTGAAATTGATTCAATGATTTTTTCTTTTACTTCGATTGTTGATTTTTGTGAGTAATTGATTGCAAACAAAACAATAATGGCGATAAAAGGGATGATGATTCCAACGATAGTTAGAGAGTAATTAACGGCCTTTTGTCCACTTTCTGATAGGAGTCTCATTTCATCACTGATTTTTTGATAAAGGGGAGAGTTTTTGAAAACTTCAACTTGCTTTATCAGTGCCTCATCAAGTGGTTTAAAAATTTTAGAGTTACTCATAGTAATCCTATTTATCGTAGCTAACTTCTAGTAGCATTGTTTCACGTTTAAGTTCTGTTTTTATATTTAACAATTCACTGCCATCAAGTGTCTTTTTTAAACCTTCGAGTTCTCTAATTTCTTCTGATTTAAAAACGGCCTTAGCGGCATAACTGTCACTGTTAAATTGAATAAGGCTAATTTTGTCATTTTTTGGAACAGATGCCGCAAGTTTTGTAAGGGGAGTCATACCGTCAACTAGACTGGCCGCTGTAATTGACTTCACTTCATTGGCGATATCTTTTTCTTTTCTCTTAAGTTCATTAAGAATTCTTTCCGGTGCCTTTCTGTATTGATTTATTGTCGACTTCTTTAATTCAAGAGAATCATCTTTTAATTCAGTAAGAATTGTCTTATCGAGAACCATCTCTTTTGCGTTTAGAAGAATATGCTTTTCTCCAATAAGTAGAAGAGCAAGAATAAGGCAAAACGTCCATGTTCTCGTTAGCACAAATGTTGAAGCTGTTAAGGGGATACCTGCGCTTGTGTTGCTGGCATAATTTTTAATGAGAAAGTTCACAGGAGTGAATTTTGCCTTTTGCGTTAGAGCAAAAATATATGAAAGACTAAAGCTGTGAGAATCTTTTTCTCCAACTTGTTTCATAAGATTGCGGTGAGGGAGGTGTTCAACTGGAACACCGAGTTCACTCATTAAAAAGTTTTCAATATTAGTAATATTTGTTGTCCCACCAGTAATAAAGACTTTTTCAATTGGCATACTTGTGGCCAATCTATGTCCAAGCATCCATCTGTTAATGTCGTGGATGAGAGGCATGAATGTTGTTCTCATCAGCTTAGCAAATTCGGCCTGATCACTTTCAACTTGAGCAATTTGATCTTCAGTAAGTAAGAAACAGTTCTCATGCTTATATAAAACTGCTTCATCAAGAGGGATTTGATAAGTCATAGAGATAACTTCATCTAAGTTCGCACCAGCAGTGAAACTTACGTGTGATGAATTTAAATCTTGATTCGAGAAAAAGTAGGCCTTAGATGTTTTATGTCCAATATCTAGAATACAGAAGTTTCCTTCAATTTTCTTTTGGTCGATATAACTTTGAATTGCTGAGTGTTCACAAGTTAACAGAGTTGGAATAATGTGATGGTTTTTTAGACCATTATAGAAGCTGTCGAAATATTCAGCTTCTGAAACATATACATTGGCCTTGAAGCCACCCTCGCGCTTTATTAATGTTTTAGCAAAGTGTGCTTTAGAAGTTGGGTAGGGGAGGTTTTCATCAAGTTGAAAAGGAACCATAAGATCCGCTTTTTTCTTACTTGTTACTGGAATATCTAGAAAACGAGTCGTCAACGCAGTTGACGGAAATTGCATTACAAGTCGCCCATCAAAATGAGATTGCTTTAAATATTGTTCCACAATAGTATGTTGAATTTCTTCCAATGTCGCATCTTCAGGAAACTGAGAAAGGACATCAGCTATAACAACTTCATGGTGGTCGAAAATATTTAATTTTTTTTGCTCGAACTTTCCGTGCAAGAATTTAACGGAATATTGTCCTGCATCTATTGTAATGATGTTCATAGAGAAATTGTACCAGAACACGCCGATAATACATAAGAAAAAAAGTTTTCCTACTAATTTACTTTGATCTCTACAACCCTAGGCTGCATAAGGATTGCGGGCTCTTCTTTGTCCTTATCATTGTCGTCTAGATTTGTCTGACTTGTGAAGTCGGGATTCTGATCTGGATCTTGTTCAGAGTTTTGTTTTTGATTATTTTGAGTGTTATTTTGCTGCCCTGAATTTTTCTTTTTGACCGGATTTGGTTTAACTGGCATATCGACTAGGGCCGTAATTGTGTAGGTTGCTTCATTAACTTTTCCAGTTGAAACAATTTCAAATAATTTTCCTGCAATCCCAAGCTTTAGGCCTGCATCGGTAAGTTCTTTTATTCTTTTATCAAAAGTGGACTGGTCAACTATTGCCAATTTATTAACAACGGCATCTTTAAATTCTTCAACGTTATTGAAGGGGCTCGCTTCAACCTCTTTTTCTTTATCTCCATCACGGTACTTGAAAAACTCTTTGACCTGTTCATCTGTGATGCCTGGAAAAATAATTTTTAAATCACCGGAAGTGATATTGTTAAGTTGAATGAAAGTCACTTGATGTACTGATAATCTAGGCTTGAGTAGCTCAATCAGCTCATCATCCCATCCCTGGAGTAAGTAGAGCTCATCTAGGTGGGCCATTGGGGCATGCTTGGCGCTAATGCCTTTACCTGTATACAAGGGCTCAATTTCACCAAGTTCAACATCTTTGAAATCGCTTTGAGCATTCACAAAGTACTTAAGTTCTTTAACGAGAAGATCGGCCTTGACGTTACCAAATTTCGTTGCAAACTTTTCGCTCTTCTCGCTCTCGGTTTCAATAATTTGCTCTATGGTCTCAACAAGCTTTTTCTCAATGAGAACTTGTGGAGATTCCTTTTCATTATTTTTATTTTCTTCAGAATTATTTGCTGATTCGTTTTCTTCATCCTCGCTATCTTTTTTGACTGCCCTCAAAAGATTTGGATTAAGAAAACCAGTAATTGATTTCATTGATACAAGAATAGAGCCATTTGCAGACAATAATGACTCTTTTTGAAATTTCTCAATGGCCTGTTTTTGAATAACATTTGCATCTTTAGGGGCCGGAATTGGATAGGCAAAGGGATAAGTTGCCATTTTCTCTGCTAGACCAGGGCTTACGACTTTTTTTATGTCCGGATTTTTTTCAAGAAGATTCCATGCTTCTTGATAGACGCGTAATCGTGCCAAAGACATATTAAGTCCAGCTTCAGCATTGAGTCTTGCTTGTGTTTTATCGATGATATTAAAACCCCGGTAGCTATTCCATTCATTCAATGTCATGAGCTCCATTGATATGAATGTCAGTGTCACAAGGCTTATAAGAACTATGACTAATGTAAATCCATCTTGATTTTTTCTCATTACTCCAATTCTCCAGATTCCTCTTCTTCATTATTCTGGAAGAAAGGGTTACCATTGTTCTGATCAGGATCATTGTTATTATTTTTTGAATCGAGACTCGCTTTAAGCGCCTTTTGATATTCTTTATAGTCTTTTACCGTATCAAATTTCGGCCAATTTACACGAAAAACACGGTTGAACTCTCTTTCTTCTGAACCAGGGTTTTTCCAAACGACAGTGACTTTGAAGAGTCTTGGCATACTCTTTTCATTGTTGAGAAGTTCAATGTTGTCGAGAAATTTCCCTTTAATACCAATACTACCTTCATCTTTTTTCCAAAAAGAAAATGTTAGTGATTTTACATTGGGTAAGATAGGAACTTCTTTAATATTATTCCAATCAAATTGTGGAGCGTAGATATTTTCTGAAATAACGGCCCTTGTAATGACATTGGGATATTCTTTTAGTCCTTCATCTTCAGGTAAATTGTCATTTGCTTTTATCGAGTATTTTACCCATGCAAAGTTCGCTTGCTTAGAGTTTTTGAGAACTCTTCTGTGATTGTTTACTAGAAAGATAAAAGTATTTTTTTCAGGATTTTGAATTACTGGAATAGGTTCGCTATTGTTTGCAACTTTAGGAAATGTTTCTGACTTATCGTAAACGTTTTCTTGTTCTCTCGAAGACTTGCTATCTTTTGATTTTTGTTCTTCAACAGTAAAGTATAAAGGCGTGTAAAGAGAATTTAAATCTTGCTGAATACGTTGAAAAAATGACTCAACTTGGTAGTAGGGCGGATCTTCACTTGATAAAGTATCTAAGCTTGTGCTGACAGTATCTATAGTTGAAACCATTCCAAGTGAAATGAATGTAATAAGAAATAGACCAACAAGGACTTCTAAGAGTGAGAAACCTTGTTGTGACTTATTACAGGGCCTCAATTTTAACCTCTGCTTTGTCATTATATAAAAGCGTAGAAAGAGTCGCCTTAGACTCGGGACTTTCTGGGTCCCAAACTTCTATTTGCACTTGCCAGATAAGTTCTTTCAGATTTTTTTGGATATTATCCATAATCTTTGCACTAAACTGGTCTTGATTATCTTCGCCTTCTTCTTTTCCTTGAATTTGGTCAAGTCCAGGAAGTTCAAATCTTTTATAGGTTGTCCTCAATTTATACGATTTATTATATTTGGGGTCACCATCATCTTCTTTATACTCTATGGTCTCTTCTTCTGCTGTTAGTGTCAGCCTCTCGCTATATGTTGGAGGATTCTCAATAAGAAGATTCATTCTCTCTTCAGCAATTGAACGAATGAGAAGCTCTTGTCTGAGGGCCGTTGATTTTGTCAGGTTGCTTGATGATGAAAAAATGAAGGTAATGGCAATCGTTGCTCCAAGGAGCAAGGCCATGAGGGATTCAATGATTAGATAACCAGATTGGTTTGGTTTTAGTTCTTTAACCATTCGTTATAAAGTCCTAGAGCAATTTCTCTAATTTCTTCTAGTGTTTTGTCTCTTATATCATAATAGCGTCTATCGGGTTCGCTCGCAAATGCGTTTATTTCAATGGAAACCAGTTCCGAGCTTGTTCCAAGAATGATGATGGCCGTATCTTTTTCACCACTGGGAAAAGTGTATAGGGCGACCTGTCCTTCAGTGATAAATGATTTTAGTAGAGTTGAACCAATACCAAAGAGGCGTACTTGTGAAGGGATTTCAACTTTTCCTTCTTCAATTTCAGGAAGCATTGAAAAGTTTTGTTCATATTTCTTTTTTTCTTTCTGCGCCTCTTCATCATCTTTTTCGATTCCAAATAATTCTGGATCGATTGTGAGATTTGAAGTTGTGCCATATTCTACAGTGAATTCTTGTTTTGAATTCATTGTGATGGGGTCTCCAGGATAAAGAAGTTCAGCATCACTTTTTAAATCAAAGCGAAGACGCGTGAAGGAGTTTCTAAAAATGGCCTCGTTTTCGGCCAAAGAAATGGCGCGTTCGATTGTTTTACTGGCCTTATCCAGTTCCGCTCTTTCTGTGTTGAAAAATCCAATGAGAAGTGTTGCCGCAAGGGCCAAGATGGCGAGGGCCACCAAAATTTCAATTAAGGTAAACCCTCGTGATTGTGAGAAACGCTTGTTATTCATCCGATTCAGCTGCTGATCCTGCGTTATTATCTCTTAAGTAAACATCAGCATCTTCACCTTCTCCGCCTTCAAGACCATCGTTTCCGTAAGAGAAGATATTATATGTTCTACCATCTGAAACGTATTGGTAGTCGTTATCCCAAGGATCTTGTGGAAGTTGACCATCTTCAATAAAGCCTGCAGCAGGGTAGTTCTTACATTCACGACCTGCAGATGGTTTAGAAACAAGAGCGTCTAGACCTTGTTCAGAAGTTGGGTAAATTCCACACTTTCTTTTATAGTCTTTTAGAAGACCAGAAAAATTGTTCATTTGAATTTTTGCAGCTTGAACACGTCCTTCATGAAGTTGTTGGAAAATTTGTCCAGCAACAAATGTACCAGCTAGTCCAAGTAGCGTTAGTGCGATGAGGATTTCAATGAGGGAGAATCCTGCTTGTGATGTCGTTTTAGTTGCGTCTGTAGCGAGCTTTGTTTGAAGCTTCATTATATCTCCTTCTTTTAATGAACTTGAGTTATTTAATCGAGTTAAGTTGCATCATCGGCATAATTACCGCAAAAACTACAATACCAACCCCTAAACCCATAACAATGATCATTATAGGTTCTAGAATAGAGGTTAGTCCAGAAAGTTTAGAATCTACCTGCTCTTGATAATTTTCGGCAACGATTTTAAGCATTGGTTCCAATTCACCAGATTTCTCTCCAAGAGAGATCATGTGAGTAACCATTGGTGGAAAATGCCCTGAAGAAACAAGTGGTCCAGCGAGATTAGATCCTTCTGCAACATTTATTCTTGAGAGCTCCACTGCTTTTTGCATATGAACATTACTGATTAGATTTTTTACAATATTAAGTGAAGTTAAGATGGGTACTCCAGAGGTCAACAATGTGGCCAATGTTGATGTAAAGCGCGCAATGTTAATCATGGCGACTATTTTTCCTGCTGTAGGTATTTTTAATACGATAGCATCCCATTTCGACTTACCTGAAGCAGTACTGATCCATTTTCTAAAAAGTAGAAATAGTACAAAAGGTGAGGCCACAACAATATACCAGTAATTGATAAGAAAATTTGAGATGGCAATACAAACTTCTGTCAAAAATGGCAGGGCCATTTTCTTTTTAGCAAACATTTTTGTAATTTTTGGAATAACGAAAATGAAAATAATCATAAAAAGAGTGAAGGCAATGGTCATCATGATCGTTGGATACATGAGGGCGCCTTTCACTTTTGTTTTGAGCTTAACTTGTGATTCAGTAAAGTCGGCAAGCCTTAAGAGAACAAGTTCAAGTGTCCCCGAACTTTCTCCGGCCTCAACCATGTTAACGTAAATATGATCGAAGATTTTTGGATAATCGGCCATGGCCCTTGCAAGAGAAGTACCTTCATTAACTTTTTGGCGAACTTCAGAAAGAGTGAGTTTTAATTTCTCATTTTCTGTTTGGTCTATAAGCGCCGTAAGCGCCTCAACGATTTGAATTTTTGCTTTCAAAAGTGTGGCAAGCTGACGAGTCATAAGAGCGAGATCGTCTACACTTACCCCTGAACCAAAAGAAAATGAAGCCCCTTTTTTGTTCTCGGCCTTACGCTCTTTGATTTCCATGAGCATAATACCTTGAGCACGAGCTTTTTGCTTAGCAGTGCTAAGAGAGTCACTTGTGATACTCCCTTTGATTTCATTTCCCTTTTTATCTAAACCTTTAAAAGCGTAAATCGCCATTACATATCCTTAATTAATCTTCTGTTGTCTCTTCAGCGTTAATGGCACGAACAATTTCATCGATTGATGTAATACCTGAGAACACTTTTACAAGGGCATCTTGACGCAAAGTTGTCATACCGTGTTTAACGGCAAGTTTCTTAATTGAACCAGCATCGGCCTTTTTAAGAACTAAACTTCTAATATGGTCATCGATCATAAGAAGCTCTGATACAACAGTCATTCCCTCGTAGCCCTTGTAGTCACATTTTGGACAGCCTTTCGCATTAAAAATTGTGGCATCAGGTGGAATGTTATTCACTCTCAAAAGTTCTTTATCAATATCAGTAGGTGAATGCGGCTCTTTACAATGAGAGCACAGGGTTCTAATCAAACGCTGAGCGAGTACGGCGGCCAATGAAGAGGCGATCAAGAAGGGTTGAACGCCCATGTCGATCAAACGTCCTGGTGCCGAAGCTGCATCGTTGGTGTGAATAGTGGAGAGTACAAAGTGACCTGTAAGAGATGCTTGGACCGCCATTTCTGCAGTTTCAAGGTCACGGGTTTCCCCAACCATGATGACATCAGGGTTTTGGCGAAGAATTGAACGTAAGGCGCGAGCAAAACTCAGGTCAATTTTTGAATTTACTTGAATTTGTGAAATACCATGAATTTCATACTCGACAGGATCTTCAACTGTGATGATCATTCTATCGGGTTGGTTGATTCTCTCAAGCATTGCAAATAGGGTGGTTGTCTTACCGTGACCAGTTGGACCAGAGACGTAAACTACACCGTGCTTTCTTTGTGTCAGTTCTTTAAGATCGTTAAGAATTTTTCCATGAAAACCAAGTGACTCAAGATTTAGAATTTTATTATCTTTTTCAAGAATCCTCATTACAATACGCTCTCCGTGCTGTACTGGTACAGTTGAAAGACGTATATCGATATCTTTACCGGCCATTTTGATTGGAATACGACCATCTTGAGGGAGCCTTTTCTCAGCAATATCAAGTTTTGCCATAACTTTAATACGAGAGGCCACTGCTGATTGAGTCTTAAGAGGCTGGCGTAGAATTTCAGTCATAACTCTGTTGATACGAAAGCGATAAACCGATTCCTTTTCATAGGGCTCGATGTGAATATCTGTGGCGCGCTCTTTTACTGCTCTAAAAATAATAGAGTTCACAAAACGAATAACTGGGGCCTCATCAGCTCCAGCATCAAGGATATCAATAGGTCCATCAAGATCGAAGTTTTCTTCAAACTCATCTTCTAAAGAGGCCACAAGGTTTTTATTGGCCTTCTCATAAACGCGGTTGATGGCATCGTTTACCTTCAAAGGAGAAGAAACGATAATTTTGATTTCTTTTTTAAAGATTTCTCTTAAATCATTAATCGCATCAAATTTAAAAGGATCAGTCATAACTACAGAAACACTTGTATTGGTTTCTAGTATAGGAATGATCTCATTTTGTTTTGCATAATTAATGGGGATTTTATTTGTAATCTCTGGATTGATATCATCAATCTTGATATCTGTTACATAGGGAATTTCAACTTGATGACAAATAACTTTGATAATGTCGTGAGGGTGAATGTAATTCTTTTTCAAAAGAATTTCACCCACCATCATGCCCGTTTCTTCTTGAAGTTCTAAGGCCTCATGTAATTGGTCTTCGGTTAGCGAAGTATGCTTAAGGAGAAGCTGTCCAATCTTCTCCTTATGAAATTCAACTTTTTCTAAGATATTTTCATGTATCTTCAATGGAACCTCTTATTACTTTTTAACAGCGGCCTGTTTTCTTGAAATCTCTTGCTCAATTGCCTTATAGTCTGGCACTTGATAACCATTTTCACCTAGATCGTTCATTTCATCAGAGCGGATACCATCGTTATCTTGGTTTTGATTTCTAAATTGTTCACCCTCTGTTTTGTCATATAGAGGACCTTCTTTTTGTTTTTTGGCCTTTTCATAAAGTCCTTTAACAGTTGTTCCAAATGGATCATCCTCACCATAGGCTTCTTTCATGTGGTGGTGACGACGATTAAGCACGTCTTGAACGTTATCAGCAGCACCGTAGTAACTTGAGACAATTCTTGGAGTTAAGAAGAAAGTCATATTAACTTTTTCTACACGCTTATCGTAGTTTCTAAATAGCCAACCAAGAACAGGAACATCACCTAATAGTGGAACTTTACTTTCTGTTTCGGTTTCTTTGTCACGCATTAAACCTGACATAGCAATTGTATCTCTATCTCTAACAACAACGCTTGTGACAGCTTTTCTTGTTGTTGTCGCCACACCTTCAGACTTTAAACCATCTGGTAGAGGACGATTAGAGAAGTCATCAATTTGTTGATCAATTTTCATTGTGATAACACGAGTCGCTTTATTGATCTGTGGCGTGATCTTAAGTGTTAGAGCAACTTTTTGTTGTTTAATTGAAACAGATGTAGATCCATTTGCAGCATTTGTTCTTTCTGGAGTAGGGATCGTTTCACCAACTTCGAAGACACCTTCTGTATTATCAAGAACCATTAGGGCAGGAGTTGCTAAGATATTGGCATTACCATTTGTGGCCACGGCACGAATAAGACCATTAATTGTGTCAATCTTAACATCTTGTCCATTAACTTGAGTCGTTACAGTACTTCCTAAACCACCACCAATAAATAGACCACCAAGGCTTGTGAATTGGTTTCCAATAAGGTTGATTAAGTCTTGTGAACCACCAAGGAATCCCGCTCTATCTGCGCCACCTTTACCGTAAGCTCCGAAGATATTAACTCCGTAACCTTTGTTTTTCGCAATATTTGTTTCCATGATCATCCCTTCAACAAATACCTGTTCACTAGGGATGTCGAGCTTCTTGATAACCTCTTTTATGATTAGGTAATCTGTTGGAGAGGCAGTTACAACAAGAGCGTTGTTATCTTTATCTGAAGTGATTTTAACATCATTAGAAAAGAGTGAAGAACCATCATTTCCAGCATTAGGCAGAGTGAAGCGAGATGTTTTCTTTTGATTAGATTGTACGTTTGATACTAAAGATGAAAGAGTTTTAGAGATGGCCTCTGAGCTCTTGTGGTTCAAGTAATAAACGTGAATTTGACCAGAGTTTGAAGAAATCGTCTTTTGGTCAAGTTTATCAATTAGTACTTTAAGTTGTTTTGCTTCATCTTCTGTCGCCATGGCGATAATTGAGTTCGTTCTTGTTTCAGCAGTTAACTTGATATCTGAAATTGATCTTGTGCCGGTAGAGCTTGATCTGATTCTTGTATTTTTTGCATTTCCACCACCCTTTAGAATAGAGTCGAGTAGTTTTGCAATCTCTTGAGCAGATGAGTTTTTAACTGGGATGATTTGAAGAGATTCATCGTGTCCTGGAACGTCAATAAATCTAATTAGTCTTACGAGACGATTAATATTTGTACCTGAATCTTGAATGATAATTGTGTTTGTTTGCTTGATTTCAATGATACGACCATAACGTGACATAAATGGTCTAAACGATCTTGACACCTCTGAAGCAGAAATATTTTTGATTGGGATGATTTTCATCGCAAAGTTTTCTGTGTCAGGAGTGTACTCACCAGTATAAATATTTGTTGGCGTGTAGCGAATTTCTCTTGTTTGTACGATCTTGTAAAAGGCACCAGATTTTACAAGAGTGTAACCTTTCATATTAAGAGCTGTAAGGTAGGCCTTCCAAGCATCTCCAACAGTAATAGGTTGTGGAGCACTGATTGAAACTTTTCCTTTCAGGTCCTTATCCATAATAAGGTTGATTCCTGTAAGCTTTTGCATGTGCTTTGTAAGATCTTCAAGTGAAGTATCATCAAATTCAAAAGTTGTAATAACTTCTGGACCAAATGCTGTTTCAGGATTGAGGTTAACGTATTTATTATCCTTCGCAGGAAGATTGCCCGTTAATTCAGCTTGATCGCGTCCAAAGGCATCATTCGATTCCTCTAGTTTGCCGGCCGGTTTACTTGCTTCAGCATTGTACTGAGTGGCCGACTTGTATTTGTCAAAATTCTGTCCGTGGGCATACGGTGCAGCAAGCGCCAAGGCCAGAGTTAGGGGAGTCGATAAAGTAATGAATGTCCTTTTCATGCAGTCACGATCCTTCGTATTTTATTATTCAAAATTATAGTTAAACGTTTGCTCTGCTCCATCTCTTTGAATTGAGATTTCGTATGAGTCATTATTTTTAAGTTGGCC
This sequence comes from Bacteriovorax sp. BSW11_IV, assembly GCF_000447755.1. Classification (GTDB taxonomy): domain Bacteria; phylum Bdellovibrionota; class Bacteriovoracia; order Bacteriovoracales; family Bacteriovoracaceae; genus BSW11-IV. The sequence goes on from NZ_AUNE01000036.1 coordinate 29,376, forward strand.
AAACAGGGCCATAAGTTCATTGATATTATTGTATTTCTTACCGTTAATACTGTTGATAATATCTCCGTTTTGAACGTTAAACTGCGAAAAGAAGCTACCAGGTTGAACTTCAACCATTTTGAAGGATAGTGTTCCATCTGCATTTTTAATCGGAATCGCACGGGCCTGTGTCAGGATATCGCCAATATTCTGTAACATTTTGTCACGGAAGCTCTTTTTGATCTTAAAGTTATTTCCATCCTGCACAATATCTTTATTTTTCGTTTGTGGCAGAAGGGCCTTGCCTTTATTTTCACTAACCCACTTAATAGGGTTCTTTACAGGAACTTCTTTCTTTCCATCCATGTCAATGAATTCACATTCACCACTTTGTAAATTCTTTACAATGACTTGTCCACTTTTGATGCGGCCAACTTCAGCAAGTCCATTAACTTTTTCACCCTCACGCATATTGACAAGTTTTCCACGTGATTGAACAGCGGCAATTGATTTAACAGAATCTTGCAAAACAATTGTGTTTAGCAGCTTTATAGGAAGTGAACTCTTGTTATTTGATTGGTGACAGACAAGGTTCTTATCAATATTTTTTGGACCTTCACGCTTAGGAAGATTTTCTTCATTAAGCTTGATGTTAAAAGGGTTCGACTTTCTTATACTGGCCACTTCATTGCGCCAGTTTGGAAGGGCACTAGAATTTGCAGCTACTACAGACTTACTTTTTTTAGGAGTAAGTTTTTTCTCTAAGAATTGTGCACTCAAGCTACCACATACATATGAGGCTACAATTATACTAGAAGCAATAAAAGACTTGTGAATCAGTGGGCGAGCTTCACCAGAGAAGATATATCTCATAACATCTTCAGCGCTCATCTCTTTTAAAGAAAAAGTTTTTGTAGAAGTAGGTGCCTTTTCTTCAGAGGAATCTGTTGAATGATCTTTTTTTGCAAAGCGAGAGAAAAAACCACTCTTTTTTGGTTCTTCCTCTTCGACTGATGAGAGGACAAAACTGTCATCGGCTTCATCAGAAGATGTGTCGTCGTTTTCTCCATAGTTCACAGCCTCTTCTTCACGAGCTTTTGCTAAAACATCATTTATAGAGGGAATTTCTTCTTCTTCGTATTCTGGTGAGAACTCAGGAAGTTCTCCGTTGTCACCTTCGCGCAGTTGGGCAAGGGCACGATCAATATCTTCATCCGAGGGAGCATCTGCTAGGAGAGACTCATCAATTTCATCTTCGTCTAATACGTATTCCTCATCCTCATCATCTCTATCTTCTAGAGTGCGCACAGCGATTTCTGCAGTGCTATCTTCACTGGGTTCAAACTCTTCTTCTTGATCTTCAGACTCATCTTCTAATTCGTATTCAACATCTTCATCAGTCTCATCTTCTTCTGAATACTCTTCGAGGTCGTCAGTATATTCATCTGATTGATCTTTTTTTAATTTCTTTTTCAGCTTATCTAAAAACTTCAATCTTGACCCTTTCGTTTTTGAAGAAAAATACTTTGTTTATCTTTAAGACATATATTTTATTTTAAGCCACTTAGTGGCATTGCTTCAAGGGGAAATTGTCGGGGAAAATTTGACACTTTTATTACTGACTGCATTTGTCAGGAAATATTGTTTTTATTTGCAAGTGATAAGAGTGGGTTTATCATAGAATAAATTCAACTTAATTAAACTAAGGATAGATTATGTCTGACAAAAACAATCAAGCACTAGATTCTGTGGTTGGTTCACTTTTTTATGGGGAAGTCGATGAAAAGGCCATCTTCCCATTTCCTCATTTTACAGAGGACCAAGTTGAAATGGCCAAAGAGATGACTAATGCTGTGGCCAAGTTTGGTGAAGATAATATTGATGGCGAAAAATTTGATCACGAGGCCGAAATTCCAAAAGAAGTTATTCAAGGCCTAGCTGAATTGGGACTATGTGGTCTTGCCGTTTCTGAAGAGTACGGTGGTATGGCCCTTGATTACTCTTTATACTCACGCGTTTTTGCGGAAGTTGCGTCAATTGATGGCTCAACAGCAACAATGCTTGGTGCACACCAGTCAATTGGTTATAGAGCACTATTAAACGAAGGTAATGAAGAACAAAAAGCAAAATGGTTGCCTCTTTTAGCAAGCGGTGAAAAAATCGCTGCCTTTTGTTTAACTGAGCCAGGTTCAGGTTCTGATGCCTATTCAATTAAAACTAAGGCCGTAGACAATAAAGATGGGACTTTTACAATCACAGGTCAAAAACTGTGGATTACAAATGCTGGAACAGCAGAGTTCTATTCAGTTTTTTGTAAAACAGACCATGAAGTAAACGGCGAAATCAAAGAAAAGATTTCATGTTTTATCGTAGAAAAGAGTATGGAAGGTGTTTCTTTTGGTGAAAAAGAAAATAAAATGGGGATTCGCGCTTCTGAAACAAGAGCAGTTTACTTCGACAAAGTCGTTGTTCCTGCATCCAATATGCTAGGTGAGCCAGGAAAAGGCTTCAAGATTGCTATGAATGTTCTAAATAGTGGTCGTCTTTCACTCGGAGCTGGTTGTGTTGGTGGGATGAAAACAATTTTAAAATTGGCCACGGAGCACGCTAAAGGGCGTAAGCAATTTGGTAAATCAATTGCTGAGTTTGGTATCATTCAAGATAAGCTCGCTTTCATGGCGGCCCGTTGTTATGCGACTGAGTCAATTGTTTATATGACTACTGGTAATATGTGCAAAGGTCTTAATGACTATTTCTTAGAAACTGCCGTTTGTAAGATTTATGGATCGGAATCTCTATGGAGTGTAGTTGATACTGGGATGCAAATTGCAGCTGGTAACGGTTATATGAAAGAGTATCCTTATGAAAGAATTATGCGAGATTCAAGAATCAATCTTATTTTCGAAGGAACAAATGAGATCCTTAGATGTTTTATCGCACTTTCAGGTATGAAAGGACCTGCAGATGGATTGAAAGAGCTAGGAAAAGTTTCTGATGTATCTAAAGCAATGCAAGATCCAATCAAGTCTCTTGGTGTGTTAACTGACTTTGCTAAAAAAAGAGTTTCTAGAATCATGTCTAAGACTCTTACAAGAGTTCACCCTGAACTTGAATCATATGCATCACATTTCTCAGGAATGTTAGGTGGTTTTGCAAATCAAGTTGAAAACACTCTTATCAAGCACGGTAAGAAAATCGTTGATAGAGAACTTCCACAACAAAGAATTGCTGACATGGCCATCAATCTATATGTGATGATTGCTGTAATGTCTCGTACAACTGCAATTTTAGAAAAATCAGATGTTTCTCAAGATAAAAAAGATTACGTTCTTTCACTTGCTAAGATTTCACTTAATGAGTCTCGCAAGAACTTTGTTAAAAACTTGAAAGCAATGAATAGTAATACAGATAAAGACGTTGAACTTGTAAGCAAAAGTGTTTGTGAGTACGACGGTTATGGATTAGATATCATTGATTTCTAAAAATAAAGCATCCACATTTGTTCTTCTTATGTCTCTAGCGCTTGTGCAAAGTTCTTGCTCAAGTGCTAGAAACTTTTTTCGTAAGAAGAAGGAAAATAAAACAGTTGCGAAGAAGATCGTAAACTACGGTCCAAGTTCAACTAAAGACGCTGTTTTTGTGGATATGGCAAAAGAGCTGGGCCTAGGTTCTGTTAAGGCCTATCATATTTATGCCGTAGATTTTGATAGTGATGGCGCCACAGATCTCGTTGTACTTCCTGACTATTATTCGGTTCCAAGATTTTTTAAATTCGATAAAAAGCTTAAAAAATTCAGTGAAGTGACCTCTCCTTTACCTGAAGGGGTGAGAGCATCTTATTTGGCCTTTTTTGATTATAACAAAGATGGAGTGTACGACATTCTTATCGGCGTTCTTAATCAAAAAACAGAACTCACGCCTAGACCACTTCGTCTCTTTAGAGGCCAGCTAGGGTCTTTGGGAATAACATATTCCGAAGTCGTTAAACCCATTGACCGTTCAAAAGTTAATCCAACGGCATCGATTGCCTTATTGGATTATGATTTAGATGGCACACTTGACTTTTATGAAGGCAATTGGGTCAATTTAAGTGTGGACCCACCTGTTCTTGTCCCAGATCGATTATTCAAAGGTGACCAGAAAATTATTAAAGAGGTGAGTTATCTTTTAAAAGATGAACACGAATACTCACGTGACACTGAGACCTACCCAAAGGCGACACCAACTTTTGGTGTTGGAACTTGTGATATTGATGGCAACGGCTATCCCGATTTGATGGTTTCAAATTCAGGGGGCTATCCTAATAAGTTATGGCTTAATCTTTATGATCAAAAAAATAAAGATCGCATTTTCATCGACTACGCAAAAGAAAGTGGTTTTGCTCAAGATGGTATTGGTGATTTAAAGCTACTTGGCGCAGGGAATAGTTTCTTTGCCACATGCACGGACTATAATAATGACGGCATTATGGATGTGCTCACGGGTGAACTTACTTTAAATATTGATTCGGAAGAGCGTGACCGCTCAAGTATTCTCACGGGATCTACTTTTGATTTTCCTCCAAAATTTATTCGTAGTGAATATTATATGAGTGACGGAACTCTCAATTGGAATCAAGGCGACAAAAGGGCCGTCTGGACTGATTTTAATAACGATGGCCTCATTGATGTTGTTGTTGAAAATTCAGATTTTCCACCCCATTCAAGACTTATTCTTTTTGAACAAGAAAATGATCACGCCTTCACTGATATTGGAAAACGTAAAGGTATAGATATCGCGAACCCTTCTGGTGTTGTGGTGATGGATGTTAATCAAGATGGACTCATGGACATTATTGTTGGCCAATCGAGTATTAGAGCACCAGATCTCGAGCCTAAGCTCTATGTTTTCATAAATCATACAAAGACCACGGGCAAAGGTTTACGCTTTTATTTAAGAGGGAAAAAGGCCAATTTACATGGTCTCGGTGCAACGGTTGAAGTTATTTCACGCGATAAAAATCAAAAAAGATGGGTTGAATATCTCAACGGACCTCTCCCTTCCCAAAATGAAGAGGGGCTTCATTTTGGACTTTCACAAGACGATCAAATCCTCGAAGTGAAAGTGACATGGCCTTTTGCGATTAAAGGTAAACCTCTTGTTAAAACTTATAAGCTTCCAGGTAAACTTGGGAAATTTTCAGAGTTTACCCTTTACGATGATGGCAATGTCGTAAAGGGCAAAAAGATTAAATAGTCACACTCAATTTGTGCTCGATCATTTTATGTATTCTGTCAAAATCAACAGGCTTCTCGAAAAAATCAATGACATTATTCTTTTTCATTTGTTCCTGATAAGAAGATGCGTCATACGCGCTTGAAAGGTAGAGATCAATATAAGGGAAATCTTTACGGATTCTTTTAATCAATTCAATGCCGTTCATATTGGGCATATTGATATCAGAAACTAAAATGAGAATTTTAATTTCATCTTTCTTTTCTTGTAGAAAATCTAACAACTCATAACCTCCGGGGAAGTAATGGAGATGGGCCTTTTTATCTCGGATAAATTTTCTCAGCGCAAAAGCATAGATCGTTTCAGTTTCGGGTTCGTCATCAACCACTGCTATATTAATGGGCAACATCATACCTCCATTAAAATTCGATTGTTATTTCGGTATATTCATTCAATTTCGATTCTATACTTATAATAGCACTATGGGCCTTAATCACGTCGCTAACAAATGATAGACCTAATCCTGTTCCTTCTCCAACAGGTTTGGTGGTAAAAAAAGGTTCCTGAACTTTCATGAGATTTTCTCTACTTATACCTTCTCCATTGTCTCTGATCTTTAAGATGCGTTTAAAATCTTTACGATACAGTTTAACGTGAATGTAAGGAGCGTACTGCTTATTTTTGAGCTTCTGAGCGAGTGAGTAAAAGCTATTGTCAAAGATATTAATAAGGGCGCGTGAAAGATCAGTTCTTAAGCATTCGTAATCACCAACATCATCCATTTCATTGATGAACTCAACTTGTATAGGGCCTGTTGCCCTCATGGCATGAAAGGAGAGTGTATAATTTTCATAAACGATGTTGCGTAAATTATGAAGTTCAAAGTTTTTATCCTTACTGCCTCGTGCAAGTGCCAATATATTTTTTATGATGTCATTGGCACGAATGATATTGTTGTCTATGATCTCTGCTGATTTCATAAGCATGGGAGTCGCATCTTTAAAATATTCGGCCTTCTTAGTCTCATCTTTTTCTTCAGTGCATTCCTTGCAAAGCTCTGTAATGATTTTTGCTGAGTTTGTTATAAGGTTTAGAGGGTTTTTTATCTCATGGGCAATTCCAGCGGCGAGTCCTCCAAGACCGGCCAGTTTTTCTTGGGAAACAAGTTCGTCTTGTAGTCTATTTTTCTCTTCGATCTTGTTGTTTAATTCAATTAAAAGCTCATCTTTGTGAGCGTTATCTTGTTTCATCATATTAAAAATGTAGATTAAAATAATAACGAGAAGAAATCCTGCCACAAGACCAATAATCATGTAATTTACTAAAAAGGACTCTTGTCTCTCCGATATATTTGTTTTCATTTTTTCAATATTTTTGACATAAAAACTCATAAGAGAACTAAGTTGTTCGGCCTCATTACGATAGATCTGAATGAGGAGTTTGTTTTCTTCAATGAGCCTTTTTATTTCTAATAACGTAGAGAGATAAAGATTTACATTTTCTTTCGCCTTCTTTGTTAATGAGTCATCATTTAATAATTTGTGGCCAATTTTTTCGATTTCAAATGTATAGGAGAGATCCCGACGTAAAAAGTAATTCTTTTCAAGGCGTCTCATCAAAAGAATGGCAACAGTAGCACTACGATTATTTTGCACTTCTTTTTCTATGTGATGAGCGTAGTTGCGCATTTTTTCAATGAGTCCAGAGCCTTTGATTCCGACTGTTTTTAGGTTTCTCTGATAATGTTCAAAAATCTCTGTCGTTGTACGAAATCTTCGGTAAATCTCTTCATTTTCTTGTTTTAAATAATTGAGGACATGCTCTTTTAATAGCCAGCGGGCCTTTGAATAGCTTTCTATATCGACTTTTTTTTCAGAAATGATGTACTCATATTCTTTAATTTTTGCCATGTCTAAAAAGATATTGAGCCTCTCAATATCACGAGAGTAAGAAACTTCATTTTTTTTGATATCATTTTTTAGTGAGAGCGAAATATAGTTGTAGGGGACGATGATGGCCGCCGCAAAAATTATAAAAAGCAGAAGCAATAAGACTTTTGACTTTAAGGGAATTCTTGTGGCCATTGGTTATTCCTTGCAGATATAGAACATTATACGGGGCCAAAACTTAAAGTTTTAAATTAATTTAATGTGAATTTTTGAGGTGGATTCACTCTTTGAAATTATTCAATAAATAAGGAACTTTAACAGTCGTGGTTTTAGTTGCCCTGTACAATCTGAGTAAGTTCTTTAAGAGACTTAGGCATAGTCTTGTAGTTTAGAGTCGTCATGAAAATTTCAGACTTTGGCAGTCCTGGCATCGTTTGAACTGTAAGATTGTCACTCTTTTTAAGAACGTGATCAGGAACAACGGCAATACCAACATCATTTTTTACGAGGTTGATTATTGTTGAAATTGAATCAATAACAATGGTTTTTTCACTACGATTCTTACTCAGTCTGTAAAGGTTATCGCCCTCGCTGAAAACGATCCAGCGATAGTCTTCAAGCTTTTTTTTGTTAATTTCATTCTTAGAAATTAGGACAAAATTTTCATCAAAAAGTTTGAGTGAACTTACGAGTTCAGATTGAATATTTTCAGTTGCGAAAATAGCATCAAAGACCCCATCTTCAATTCCTTTAATAAGCTCAGGAGTATCGGCGATATGGATATTCATATTGCGCTCATATTTTTTATAGAACTTTACCAGCAAAGGATTGAACCATGTTTTAAGAAGTCCGTTAAGAATGCCAATTCGAAGGGGTTTTTTGTCTTCTTTTTCGAAAATATGTCCCGTTACTTGATCAAAAGTTTTTGAGGCCAAAAATAGCTCTTTGCCTTTTGCTGTCAGAAGTACTTTTTTTGAAGATCTAATAATGAGCTCTTCCCCAAGTGATTCTTCGAGAAGTTTGATTTGGCGGGATACCGCTGATTGGGCAATCTTTAACTCTTCAGCTGCTTTTGAAAAGCTGGCATGTTCTGCTGTTAGGATAAAGGCCTTTAAGTAGCGGTAATCCATTTTTTAGATTTCCTTTTTAAGAGGAGGGACTTTCGTTTCATCTGCACGCCAAAATTTACCTTTGAATAAATCTTGATTCTTATTTGTGATGACAAAACCTTCTAGGCCTTCTTCAAAATTTTGAACAAAATCCACTTGGGCGTTTGCTAAGTAGAATGCTGCAAATGGATCGATGATGACTTGAAGTTCATCGCTGCCATTCACATCGATGATAAAGTCTTCGTCTTCCATATCTGTGAAGCCGGCAGAGTAAGTGAAGCCTTCGCATTTCTTTCCAGAGATGAGGAGGCGAAAATATTTACCCTTTAGTGTGAAATCATTTTCTACAATAAGCGTTAATTCCTGCAGGGCCCTGTCGGTAAAAGAAACAGTTGGGGGCACTACAAGATCACGTTGAATTTTATTATGGGTTTGGGTCATTTTACACCTTTTAATTAGCGTGATTTTAATGCTTTATGAACGGCGCACAGCTTGTGAGAGTGCGATTTTTCGTCTATAGTTCATTTATTAGATGGGCCGTTGATATCCAATGCCTTGCTATTTTACAAGTAAAAAAACAAAGAAAAATTCACATAAGGAAAACTCTATGAAACTACACTATAAAATTAGTATTCCTAATCCAGATAGTCATTTGCTTCATGTTAATTTGAAAACTGTTAAAGATAAAAATGAAACGAAATTGAAATTCTTCTTGCCAAGCTGGTCGCCAGGTTCATACCTGATGAGAGAGTATGGAAAGAATGTTAAAAACTTCAAAGCACAAGTTGCAAACGGTGAAGAATTATTTTTTCAACAAGTTGATAAAGGTGTTTACGAAGTCGATTGGTCAAAGAGTGATTTAAAAAACTCTAGCGACGAAGTGACAATTTCTTACGATGTTTTTTGTCATGAATTAACTGTTCGTACAAGTCATATCGATCGTACTCATGCCTTCATCCATGGCCCTTCAACACTAATGGGTGTTCTCGATAAACAAATGCTTAATCCTGAAATTGAAATAAGTTTTCCTCCATTGTGGTCGAAAGTCACTACAGGTCTTAAAGATATATCTTCTAAACGCGAAGTTTTTCTCTATACTGCTGCAGATTACGATGAACTTATCGATGCACCAATTGAAATTGGTTGTCATGAAACAGATGGTTTTCAAGTTGCTGGAATTGACCATGAACTTGCTTTCTATGGTAAAACATTTCCTCACGAGTGGGATCTCAAGGCCGATATTAAAAAAATTGTTGAACACGTAACGGCAACAATGAGAGACATTCCCTACGAGAAATATACTTTTATTACTCATTTTGCTCCAGGGCTTTACGGCGGTCTAGAGCATTTGAATTCAACGGCCCTTCACTTTTGCTCACGGGCTATGACAGATCGTAAAAATTACGTGAAATGGTTAGAGCTTGTGGCCCATGAATTTTTTCATACATGGAACGTCAAGAGAATCCGTCCTCTTGAGTTGGGGCCATTTGATTATTTAACAGAGGCCAAAACGAGAATGCACTGGTTAACTGAAGGGTTAACAAGCTATATGGATCAGGCCTTTATTTTAAGAACTGAATATGTTGATTTGGATGGGTATCTTGAAATGATGAAAGAAAATCTAAATAGATATTTCTCGATTCCAGGTCGTAAGTTCCATTCGTTAGAAGATTCTTCTTTCAACTCTTGGATTAAATTATACCGTCCAGATGAAAACTCTGATAATTCATCTGTAAGTTATTACCTGAAGGGCGGACTTGTTTTTTTCGTACTAAACGTTCTTTTGGCCGAAAAGAATAAGTGTGTTATCGATCTTCTTGATCTTCTATGGGATCGCTATAAAGCGAATCCAGAGAAAGGATTAGTAAGAGAAGAAGTGATCTCAATGGTGGAAGCTGTTGGTGGTAAAGAGATTGCGGATCATTTTGATGAAATGCTCTCAACGACTAAAGATATTGATTTTGAAAAATACTTCAACCTTGCAGGTGTTGAAGTTGAGTGGAGTGGTGGCGATAAACCATGGTTTGGTTTTAGACCTAAGTATACTGGGGATCGTATGAGTGTTGCTTATGCAGAACTTGATGGTCCGGCCTTTAAAGGTGGTCTAAACGCAGAGGATGAAATCCTTGCCATTAACGGTATGCGCATGCTTAAAGATGGCTATGCTGATATGGAAAAATATATTCTTGCTGACAAGAAATATACATTCACAATTTCAAGACTTGGTTATATCCAAGAGGTCGAAGTTGTTGCAGGTGTCACACCTAAGAGAATTAAAGGTTTCAAAGTTGTCGATAAAGAAAAGGCCCTAAAAATCTTTAAAGGAAGAATGCCTTAATGATTAGAGATAAGTTTTGGGAAAAATTCAAATTAAATGAACTCAATGAAACAGAGTGGGAAGCTCTATGCGATGGCTGTGGCCGTTGTTGCCTTGTCAAATTACAAGATGAAGATACTAATGAAATCCTCTATACGAGTATTTCATGTAAACTTCTTGATCCTGAAACTTGTCGTTGTACAGATTATAAGAATCGTATGATGAAGGTTCCTAATTGCATGAAGCTCACACCAAATAGCATCACTGAGTTTGGGTATCTTCCAGAAACTTGTGGCTACAGAAAAGTTTATGAAGGAAGGCCACTTGAAGATTGGCACCCTTTAATTAGTGGTGACAAAAACTCTGTTCACAAAAGCGGAGTTTCAGTGGCCTATAAAGTCTATCCTGAACATAAGATTGAATATGATGATATTCAAGATTTCATAATTGAGTTTGATGATTAAATCACATTAATTAACTCATTTTCGTATAATACGAATTTGTTAGTTATTGCTTTCCTTTTTCATTTTATTTCCTCCATGATGTAAGGTCTTGGAGGAATATTATGTCAAATTCAGTTTCAGTTAAAGTTGTGGCCGCAGAGGGCATGCCAATTGAAAGAACATTAAAAAAATTCAAACGCATGTGTGAAAATTATGGAATTACAAAAGAGTATAGAAAAAGGAAGCATTACTCTAAGCCTTCAATCTTAAAGAAAGAAAAGTTGGAAAACGCACAGAAAAGAAGAATTAAGTTGCAGAAAAAAAGCTTCGGCCGCTATTCAAAGATCTAGTAAAAATCATTTCTAAGTTTTTGAAGTTCTCCTGAGTCTTTCATCTCGTGGAGAACTTCATCAATCGCCTTGATAACAGCTGGCGGTGTCTTTTTGCTGTAAATCATCCATTGAGGAACTGTTCTAAATCTAGGAGACATAACCTGTAGTGAGTATTTTGTATCGTGGACGTAATGATTTAGCCCCAAGTCATGATAATAAAAAAAGCGCAATCTTTTAGCATTAACTAAGAAAAGAGCATCTTCAATATTCGTAAAATGATCTTTGGCCAAATCGCCAATTTGTGAGCGCAGATACTTTGCAGAAGTCGTTCCAAAATAAGCGCCTACGGCCACCTTATTTTTTAGAAAGTAATCCATTTCAAATTTAGTGAGCATTTCATCTTTATGGCCAACGACAACATTACTTACTTCGTAAATGGCCGTCGGCGAATAGATATAAAGCTTCTCACGCTCAGGGTTTTTTCCGGCCCCGCAAAAGATATGCCCTTCACCCGTTTCCAGCATGCTTAAAATTCTTTTAATGGGAAGCATCGCGTGGTGATTTTGAAAGTTTAGGTTTTTATGGGAGAGGCGAAAGGCTATTTTCTCGTAAATATGATTGCAAAGGCCTTTTTTTCCAGAGTCCAAAGGAAAGAATTTCGGGGCCGAATTTTGATGCAAGAATACAATTGGCCCTAGGGCCATTGCGGTCATTGAGATTTTAAATAAAATTAATACTACCAGTAATCTTAGCATGTTGAAGATTTTATCAAAGTTGTTTAGTCCAGTGAACAATAATTTTTTTATATCACAGATTAGAAAAGCTTATTTTCATCAGTTAAATCCCTATCTCTTTGTAATGTCGAGTCTTTTGAACAGATTTTTTTTACGCGGCAGTTGTCAAAAACCACAGATTATGAAATAAGTTTGATGTATCAAACATAAATGAGACACTCTATTTCATGATTAGGCCAATGACAGCTGAAGATTATAAATTTTACGAAAAAAAGCTCATGCTTTTTTCGTTATCTTTTGTACTAATCTGCCACGCAGTTTTTCTTTTTTATAAAAAAATCATTGTTGAAAATAGTGAACTCTATGCCGAACTCTTTTCTGCCCATTCGCAAGTTCAAACTGTGGTAAAGATCGTCGTTCCGACTAAGGAACAAGTTGTACCACAGAAAGCCAAGCAAAAATTTGTGGCACCAAAAGTGACTGAGCCTAAAAAAGCTTTAAAAAAAGAAGTTCAAAAAGTCGCAAAAATTGCTAAGACTGAAAATGTGGCCCTCGGCCAACAAAATGAGATGACTCGCTACAAAGAAGATATCAGAGAGCTTGTCATGGCCAATCGCTATTACCCAAGAAGTGCTCAAAGACTTGGTCATACAGGTAGGGTTGTTGTAAGCATTTTAGTGTCTAAAGAGGGGCGTATACTGACAAAGAAAGTAGATCATCTTAGTCCCTATGACAGTCTTAATAGTGCTGCTTTGAAAACGATAGATAAAGTGGGTGTTTTTCCACCTATTCCAGAAATATTGAAAGTTTCACAATTAGATTTAGAAGTTCCCATAGTATTTGCCATTGATTAAAAAAGGTTTGTTCATGCTGAAGTCGTTAACGCTGTTTATGTTGTTCTCAGTGTCTGTTTCTGTTGTCGCTAAAGAGTCCATTGGGACAATTTATGTTCACAGTACAAAATCAAATAATTCTCTTCAAAACACTCCTGCGGCCGTAGGCGTGATTACTTCTGATGAGCTCGAAGAGCAAAGACCAAACTCTGTGGAAGAGCTTGTGCAAACACTGCCTGGTGTTCACGCTTCTTTCGGCCCTCGCGAGGGTGCTCAACAAATCAATATTCGTGGTATCGATAGTACAAAAATCTTCTTCACTATTGATGGTGCTAGACAAAATTTTAGAGGCTCTCACGATGCCGATTTTCTTCTCAATTTAAGTCTTTTAAAAAGTGTTGAAGTGATTAAAGGGCCGGCTTCCACTCTTTATGGATCTGGAGCTGTTGGTGGTGTTGTTTCTTTTGAAACCAAAAAAGCGCGCGATTTTCTTGCTAAAGATCAAACATTCGGGATGTCTTTTGAGACAATTTACGGGAGTGCCAATAATTTTCAAAAAGCAATCGTTACAACGTATGGTTTATTTGGAAATTGGGAAGGTCTTTTATCTTTAAGTGTGGATGAGAAAAATTCGCTACGTCTTGGAGATGATACGAAGCTTGCGTATTCAGAAAGTGAGGGCCGTGATTTTTTCATAAAGCTTAACTCTAATAAGGAGCAAAAGCATCAAGTTGAGGTCATTGCGCAGAAGATGATCACGAAGGCCCAAGAGCCTCAAAATGGTAGAACATCAGTGAGTTCTAGAAATCCATTAACGGATAGGGATTCTCAAAAGGATGCACTAACTCTTCGCTATAATCTTAAAAGTGACAATGGTTTAATTGATCCTTACGCAAATTTACAATACACGAAAACAAATATTGAAAAGTATGATTACTCCGTAAAAAAATTAGCTCGTACAACTGTTGAGACGAAGGGGCTTGATCTCTACAATATCTCTACTTTCTCTAAAGAATTAAATGTTACATATGGGCTTGAATATATTCGTGATGACAACGAAGGCAGAAATGGCAGCGATAAGTACGCACCTTTTCCAGATGGAAAAAGTGAATTCTATGGAACTTATCTTCAAGCTTCTTGGCACGCCTTTTCTAAGTTGCAAATTGTCTCGGGATTGCGCTTTGATAAATTTGAACTCAGTTCGAAAGATCAAAACCTAAAGAAAGAGGGAGACAAACTTACAAAGAAATTTGCGATTAACAGTGAATTAACATCAAATCTCTCGGCCTATGCAAATTATGGTGAGGGCTACAATGCTCCTCGCTTACAGGATCTTTTTGTTAATGGTCTGCACTTTCCTGGCAGTGGTGGTATTCCAAATAATTACTTTGTGGCCAACTCTAATCTTGTTCCTGAGCAAACGAAATCTTATGAGGTTGGTTTTAAGCTCGCTAAGGATGAGTTTGCTTTAAGTGAAGACAGTGCATTTATGGAAGTGACTTATTTCCAGACTGAGGCGAAAAACTTCATTGAACAAGTGGTAAATATTAGTGGGGGAACGACGACCTTTGAGAATAGGGCCAACGTTGATTTCGAAGGGATTGAACTCAAAGCTCAATATGATTTTTTCACCAGTTCTATGTCTTTGACATATGCTCAAACGCGTTCAAAGAACAAGAGCACGAAGGCCCCCTTAGATACGACTGCCGCAGATGAATGGAATTTCGTATTTTCTCATCTTTTTGAAGGTCTAGACCTAAAGTTGCGCTACCATGCTCTTTTGGCCGAAAAGCAAAAGAGAGTGGCCACGGCCTCTAAAGCAAGTGATGGCTATAATGTTCATAACTTAGGCGTCTCATGGCTTCCTTCACAAGCAATGTTGAAAAATTTCGAGGCCTCATTTACGGCCAACAATATTTTCGATAGAGATTACAGACCTCACACAGCACTTTTAAAGAGCAGTGGACGTGACTTTATTTTAGATTTGAGCTATCGATTCTAAAAAATTATTGGAGAGTTTATGAAAGTTGAATCTGTAGAAGAGTTTTTAAAAAGAGGCGGAAAAATTTCTAAATCTCGTGCCAAGGCGATTTCCATCGACCAACTTCTTTTCAATGAGGGTGTCTTTGATCGTGAAGATGCTAATAAAGTGAAAGAGGCCATGAATTCAATCCTTGAAAAAGGTCTTGAAGATATGGCCGTTGCAGATGCTGAAGAAAAAAAGAACTAATTAGATTTAAGGGTTTTGAACCACTCAAGGCCCTTGTCGCATTTTTTGATTTCGACTTTTTGATCCCCATCCCATTTAATTTCACAAGTAATCATACGAGATGCATAGCCAGCGTCAATGGCAAGGTCCACACTGTAGTTTTCATTTTCTAGTGTTTCTACCGATAGCACAGCTACGACAGATTCAAAGCGCAACATATCTTCGAGCTTGAATTCAAGTTTAGAGTGGTCAAGAGCAAAGGCACTTGAGCCAATAAGTGCTAGGGTCAAAATTAATTTTTTCATAACGCCTCATGAATAACTTTATTTTATGGCGTTATAGTAATCTTGAGGTTTTTAGTCAATTGATTTGCAAAGAAGTAAGGCAAAGCTGATGAGCAATAAATCATCATTTCTAAGCTCCATGGAATAATCGACAACACCTAGGTTGTGATTTCCATAGGATACTAGACCAAACTGGCCCTCATTAATCCAAATGTCTTTTAAGACGAGGACTTTTTCTTGAAAATTGTGGGCAAAAGGTGAGAGCGCTTTAAAGGCCGCCTCTTTTAAAGACCACAATAAAAGGGGATCGTTTTGTAATTCAAGAGCATCATGATCATTGTAATAAAATTTTTCGACGCCCTCTGTAAGCTTACGTTCTCTAAGCTCTAGGTCTACTCCAACACTGCAAACTCCGTCTTCTTGGCGCGTTGCAAGACCAATGGCATGTTCTTTTGTGTGGCTTAGTGAAACCAAAATTTCAGGGTGATTCTTGATATGAAGGTGTCCTTCAATCTCCACACTCTCTGGTGGCATCATGATTTCTAGGGTTTCCAGTGCTCCACACAGGGCCTTACGAGATAAGTAGTAATGCCAATCGTGACCTTCAGTGGCCTTTTTACCAATGAAGATTGTGGGTAGAACTGGGTTAAATTTTTTAGACTCTATACAATAAGCAATATCCATAATTTTATATTGCTAAAGTCTTTGTTCTTTGTCATAACAAATGTGAAAATTATTTAAATTTTTGGAGTTCTCATTATGATGCCCCACGAAGCACAAGCGCTTATTGCTAAAATCGCGTTCTTTCTTTTTGCAACAACGATGATTTGTATGGCAAAGGCCAATGCCTTTTTTGCCCTTCTTTAATTACCGAACGGTCAATTAAAACTCTTTAAGATTCTTCTAAAGATACCGAATTTCCCGTGGACGGCCATGGGCCTTTTCCCTTATCATTTATTTAGTTTGTCACGTTCTGTGATCTAATGTTTTAAGGAGAAAACATGTCTAGGGAGAGCATCCGTACAGTTTCAAAATTACAAGCTGCCAACCGCGAAGAGCGTATTTTCGAACGTCCCACTGACGGGCGCGGAAATTATCTTCCAGTAACTGAATATTTTGGAGAAAATATTTTTCATTTCTCTGAAAGTTCAAGCATTCCTACACAAATTAAAAATGAATTAGAAAGTGTTATTCAATCAGGTAAGGGCCTTAAAAAAGAGCACGCAGAAATCGTGGCCAAGGCCGTGACTGAATGGGCCATTGAAAAAGGGGCGACACATTTTTGTCATTGGTTTCAACCCTTAACTGGGGCGACTGCTGAGAAGCACGATGCCTTTCTAGATTTTGATAGAGCGGGTAAGCCTATTGAAAAATTATCGGCCTCACAGCTTGTTCAAGGTGAGCCCGATGCTTCATCTTTTCCTAACGGTGGCTCTAGAGCTACTTTTGAGGCCCGAGGTTATACGGCCTGGGACTTAACTTCTCCTATGTTTCTTATCGAAGGTGCTAGTGGCAAGACTCTTTGTATTCCTACTGCATTTGTTTCTTACCATGGTGAGGCCCTCGATGTTAAAACGCCACTTCTTAGATCAGTATCTAAGCTAAGCGAGCAGGCCACTAAATTTTTAAACCTATCAGGTTTTCCAAACACAAAATCTGTAAACGTCACTTGTGGTGCAGAACAAGAATATTTTCTTGTTGATAAGGCATTCTACTTCGCAAGACCTGATCTTGTGATGGCCGGAAGAGCTTTATTTGGTGCTCCAGCAGTTAAGAATCAACAATTGGAAGATCACTATTTTGGGGCGATTCCTGAGCGCGTTCTTTGTTTTATGGAAGAGCTTGATTATGAATTGCACAGGCTGGGCATCCCGGCCAAAACGCGACACAATGAAGTTGCTCCTGGCCAATTTGAAATTGCACAGATTTTTAGAGATGCCAATGTGGCCGCTGACCAAAACCAATTGGTGATGGCAACAATCAAGAACGTGGCCAATAGACATAATTTCGTTGCACTCTTGCACGAAAAACCATTCGCAGGTGTAAATGGCTCTGGGAAGCACTTGAATTGGTCAATGGCCAGTGATGAAGGTTTGAACCTACTTGAGCCAGGTGATGAGATTCACTCAAATATGCGCTTTCTTGCAGTGACTTCAATTATTGTTGAGGCCGTAAAAAGACATGCTAAAGTTTTAAGGGCCTCTATTGCCTCTGCTGGTAATGATCATAGACTTGGGGCAAATGAAGCTCCTCCAAGTATCATCTCTGTTTATCTTGGAGATGCTATTGGGAAAATTTTTGATGCCATTAAAGATGGCAAGGCCACAAGCTCAGAGAGCAAAGTGATGCTTGATCTTGGAGCACGCCAGCTTGCAATGTTGCCAAAAGACAATACTGATAGAAACAGAACTTCTCCCTTTGCCTTCACTGGAAATAAGTTTGAGTTTAGAGCGGTTGGTTCTGCTATGGCCATTGGTTTACCAATGAGTATTTTAAATGGTGCTGTATCTGATATTTTTGAAGAATCGAATAAGATTTTAGAGACTGAACTTGCTGCAGGAAAAACAATTGATGCTGCTCTAATGGAAATTTGTAAGAAATGGATTAGTTCAAGCCATCAAGTTATTTTCAATGGTGATGGTTATAGTGATGAATGGGTACAAGAAGCTAATAGAAGAGGATTGCCAAATCTAAAAACAACGGCCGACTGTCTTCATATCATCAACGATACTAAGGAAACGAATTTCTTAACACGTCAGGAAATTTTTAGAGCGTCTGAACTTGAAACTCGTTACCACGTTCTAACAGAACGCTACAATACAATTCGTCTGATTGAGCTTCATACATTCATCGATATGATTCATAAGTTCATAATTCCAAGTTGCTTGGAGTATAAAAAAGAATTGGGATCAGTGATTAAAGAACAAAAAAATCTTGGTTTCCAATCTAATGTAGAGACTGATCTTTACAAAGAAATCAATCTTTCACTAGAGTCTCTTTATGAAAATGCGCGCAATTTAAAAAATATGATCAATGAACTCCCTGAGGATATTGATGAGCGTGCTAAAAAAATAGCGCACGAATTAATGCCAGTTTGTTTTGCAATGGCCGAGTATTGTAATCAAATTGAATGTCTAATGCCTGAGGGGCTTTGGGAACTTCCAAGTTTCTTTGATATGTTATACCTACGCTAATTAGATTTTATAGAAGGTGGAGCAAAAAACTCCACCTTCAATTCCAGTCTCAAATTAATTCTATATTTTCCGATAACTTAGATGATGTTTACAAAACACTAGGATGTTTTATGAAAAAAGTTCTTCTAAGTACTCTGGCCCTTTTTACAATTGTTCAATCAAATGCAGAAGAGCTCTATGATAAGAAGTTCAGAGAAGTCGATAATAGATATTATTCCGTCGCCATGGATATGATGTCACAAGAATATGCCAACAGTTATGGAAGATATGCAAAAAATTATTATAAGCTTCACGAGATTTTGAAAACTATTCCAGATGAAAAAGAGCGCCAACATATCAAAGAGGTCTTTGATAAATATGGCCTAAAAAAATTACCAAGGCCTATCATATCAAAAGAGGGTGTATCTTTTGAAATTAATGGCCATAAACTTTTAGTGACGCCAGACGGTTTTCTCAAAGGCCATTTTAAACTTGATAATACTAAGGTTGCTCTTTATGACGAGAGTTTTAATCTTGAAAATTCTGTCAAAGTGATGGATCACTATTTAATTAAAAGAGATTTTACTTACAAAGATATTCTTAAAATTTTAGTTCCAAATGCCAATGCTGAAACTAAAATTGATGAACATAAAGTTGTTACGGCCCTTATTGTTGAGATTTTTTTGAAAGAATCTTTTGGCGATGTCTACAATAATGGAAAATTCATTGATGCTCTTAGAGTTGAAGGGGCAGACAAGGGTGAAGTTCAAAGAGAGATCGTTGATAAGTACCTGCGAATGGATGCTCACTGGCGACCAAGACTTGTTCACAATATCAATCAAGTTTATATGCAAGCAAAGTCAGCACTCGATTCATGTCGTGCTTTTCAAGATATGATTGAAAATGGTGTAAATGGCGCGAACTTTGATCAGTATGTTAAATCATTAAGTAAAGATGAAGTTCATGCGAGTGTGCATGCAACGAGTTTTTTAAATAAGACCCGTAAAACGGATCGCTTTCTCAATTTGTGGCTTTACACTTTTGATTGGGAAAAACGTGAACAAGATGATCCAAAAAACCAGCAAAATAAGGCCTTCGTTGATTCACTTATGAGAAAATATTTATTGCAAAATTTCGAGGGTGATAAAGAAAATCTGACATGTCGTGGAACATTGGCCAAGCATTCAAATCAAATTGTTCACGCTAATCTTGAAGTTCTTGCTACGGCCAATTCGGTTATTAATAAGCGTTATAAACTTCAAAAAGGTGACGAGGACAATGCTTGTCGCTATGTTGAAGAATTAACAAAGTGTCTGGTTGATGTAGATCAAAAAGATAAGAGAAAAGTGTTAGAAGAAATTTCGAGACGTGCAGGTAAGGATTTATATTTTTATCAAAATCTAGAAGAAAAAGATAAAACTCTTCCGGGTTGGAGTGAAACAAGAGACTAAGGCAATCTCTTGTTTGCATAGATACCAATATTTCTTGGAGAGATATCATCGCTGAAAAATTCTTTCATAACGACGTCGTGATCATTTTCTTCTAAGTAAAGACAGCGATCTAGAAGAATATAGAGCTCACAAATCCTACCTAATTGCCATCTGATGACGTTGGCCACAAAGATTTGATCGAGCTCTTTTTGCCTTTCACTATCACTGTAAAATGAATCGAGCTCTTCATCACTAAAAGCACTACTGTCAATTCCAAGATGATCCATTCTGCCTTTGGCATATTGTGAAAATGGATATCTATATTCCTTTGTAAGTACTTCTCCTACACTGAGAAACGTTTTCTCTGGAAAATATTTTTTCAAAAAGAAGTGAAGAGTGTAGCGATAGTTTTTTACTTGGCGCTTCAGTTTAAAATCTTGCATTGTCATGGAATTGTGTCCACGGCTTGCGAGGGCCAGAGTGTATTCGTTAAATTCAAGAGGATTCTCTTTGGCAAAATGAGATACATTTACATCGCGCGAAGCGCTCATTCTTGAGTAGCAGCAACCAAAGTTAATCAGTGATTTTGTTTGATATTTAAAGTTAGTACGAAAATGGGCCAGGGCCAATGGACCACAAGTATGAAGCCCTAGGCTTAGGGTCTTGTCGTCAAATAAAGGTCTAAGTTGGTTGTCATCTCCCTCAGGTCCAAAAAGAAGGTTGATGTACGATAGTGTCTTTGCCCCTTTAGGGGCAGGATATTTTTTTAGGCGTTCACGACCAATTTGTTGAAACTCTTCATTACAGTCAATAGAAGTCGTTTCAAGATTATAGTAGTGGGCCATAATTCTTGCGAGGTGACCAACACCTCCTCCTATATCGATAAGTTTTTGTGGGCGTCTTTGTTCGTCGAGGGCCTCAATGAAATCACCAATAATTTTGATTTCGTATTGTTTTTTTGCCTTCACTTTATGAAAAGCATAGGGCGGTAGTGCTTCTTTAGGAGAATGCGAACTTAGTTCAATGCGCTCAATTTGACATAGGGCCTTAATTTGGTTGAGCCACTGCCCCAATTCTGTCTTTGTGATGGATTCAAAATTGTCCTTGATATCCACTTGATAGAGCTCGTCTTCATTAAGGGCACAAAGAGTATCAATCCAGCTCTGTGGGTAATGTTGCAAAGAGTCTGGATAGGTATTAAGAATCTCGTCTTGCCACAGGGGGGCAAGCGGGCGCAGAAAATTGCTAATCTTAATAAACCTGTCTCTATAATTCATGTCGTGGCCTCTTTTTTATGGCCATGATATATCAGTAATAGGGAAAAATTTGAACTAAACAAGGTAAAAAATATGAATAAAGTGGCCGTTTTTGGTCTTGGTCGCTCAGGGATGTCGGCCATTAAATTTTTAAACCACCTAGGTGTTCAAACCTATGTTGTAAATATGGGGGAGCTCAGTTCATGGCCAGCTGGTGAAGAGCTCTTTAAGCTTGTGCCCAAAGACCAGTGCTTTTCTCAAGACGACTCTAAGACTAGCGATCTATTGGCCCAAATGGATGCCATTATTTTAAGTCCAGGAATAGCCAGAGAACATTCTATATTAGTAAAGGCCCTTGCTAACGGGGTTGAAGTTATCAATGAGATTGAACTGGCGCTAAGACATATTCAAATTCCCATCATTGGAATCACGGGGACTAATGGAAAAACCACAACAACGACCATTTGCGAAGAGATCTTCAAGGCCTCTGGTGTTAGCGCCTTTGTCGGGGGTAATATTGGTATTCCTTTTTGTGATTATGCTTTGACTCATCTTAGAGATGGGCAAAAATGTGAAGTGGCCGTTCTTGAACTTTCAAGTTTTCAGCTTGAGAGTACTCCTTCTCTCAAACCAAAGAAAGCGGCCATCTTAAATATCTATCCTAACCATGGTGAGCGCTATGAGAATGTTCGCGATTACGCTCGCGCTAAGGTGAATATTGCCAATAAGATGGACTCTTCTGATACGCTCTTTATTTGCGAAAATGAAGAGGGGCTGCACGGCCTTTTAAATCATATTCACTGTGAGCTTAAAGTACTTAAGGCCGAAACAGAACAGGCCATTCGAAGTGCCTTGTCCGATTATTCATTGTCTGAATTTAAACTTCTTGGAGTTCATAATTTATCAAATCTTCTTTTTGCGATTGAGCTCACTAAAGATATGGGCGCTACGAAAGAGGGGATTCAAAAGACTATCAATAGCTTTTGTGGAGTGGCGTTTAGGCTTCAATATGTGCCCACAAAATATAAGTTTGAGGCCTTTAATGATGCCAAAAGTACGAATTGGGATGCCACTTTAACGGCCCTTAATTCCTTCCTAGGTCGGAAGTCTCCCTTGTGGCTCATTATCGGTGGTCAGGAGCGCGGACGCGGGGACTCTATATTGCCCTACTTGAACGAGATACGTGAAAAGGCCGCAAAGATTATTTTTATAGGGCACGTTGGTCCACAACTTCTAAATGAAGTGGGCGACAAAGTTGACTCTCTTTATTTAGAATCTTTGGATAAGGTTAAAGACTATGTGGTTTCACAGGATTTTACAGGGGACCTTTTATTTTCTCCTGCATTTCCGTCTTTTGATCAATTTAAGGATTATACTCATAGAGGCAGAGTGTTCAATGAACTCTTTGGCAAATAGGGGTTTAGAAAGAAGTCTGAACCTGGATATTTTGTGAACTAGGATTTCTTTTAAAGTCTTTAGTTCTAATTGAGTCGGCAATCGCGATTTTAAAAGCGAAGACGGCAAGTATGATAAAAACAATTTTAGCGTATGCAACTTTCATTTTTCCCTCTCTTTACGGGGTCTTATCGGAAGAGTGAAAAAAAACTATAGTGTGGTAATTTATGACAGCAAAATTTTTCCTTAATCGCGATGAAGTGAAGAGCAATGTGTCTCAGTTTTTAAACTTCATGAATAGCAACGGCCTAAGTGCTTTCTATGTTTCAAGCTTTGACCAATACATTAATGAGTATGTGCCAAGACCTGAGTGTTGGCGCTATTACGTCACAGGCTTTACTGGTTCAATGGCCGAAGTTTTAGTTATGCCTGACGGTAAGATTCACCTTTTTGTTGATGGTCGCTACCATGAGCAGGCCGACAACGAAGTTGATGCCAGTACATGTGTGGTTCACAAATGTGCATTCTATCCAGACATTTTACCGGCCATGCGTGCTCTTATTGAAGAGCATAAAGTCCAAAAAATTGGGGTGGCCAGCAAAAGAACACCAAACTCACTAGGACAATCTCTTTTTAATGGCCTTGATGTTGTGTCTTTTTCTGATGAAGACTTAAAGAAATTTGTTTCTTTCAATGAATATACATTTGCGAGTTCAGCATTTTTATTACCTGAAACTCTAAATTTTGAGAGCTTCTCTACAAAAGCGTCAAAGATTTTAAAAGAGGGGGAGGCCTTTTTTATTAGTGCCATGGATAGCGTTTCTTGGATTTCAAATATCAGGGCCTATCAATTTCCTTACCAGAGCTCTATCGCGGCCAAAGCTTTTTTTACAAATAAAGAGCTTCACCTCTTTGTTCCAAATACAGAACTCGTAAATGAAGACATTAAAAAAATCTATAGGGTTTACGACGATAGTTTGACAACGATGGCAAAGGTCTTCTCAACTCTCAAGGCCAATAAAGTTTACTTTGATAGCGATAAAACTTCTTATGCAGATAAAGCTCTTTTAGATACAGCTTTTGGTCATACATTAACTCATGCTCCTCTAGGGCTTGTTCGTTACCACTCTTTTAAAACTGAAAATGAGCTTAACGAATTTAGAAAATCATTCAATAGTGGGGATCAGGCCATTTTTAATACGCTTAAGGAAGTTAAAGAAAAGGCCAGTGCAGGAGAGTTTTTAAGTGAAACTGAAATGAGAGATCTTCTTGAGAGCAATTACAAAAATCAAGGGGCCTATGCTCAAAGTTTTAGCACGATCTCTGGCGTTGGCGCCAACGGTTCTATTATTCACTACTCAACGCCAAGTTCTAAGAAGGCCACTAAAGGAGATTTATATCTTCTCGATTCTGGTGGCTACTTTGAAAGTGGATTTGCTACAGATACAACGAGAACTGTGGCCATCGCTGATGAGCCTAATGAAGAGCAAAAAAGAATGTATACTTTAGTGCTTAAAGGTCTTTTACAAGTTCAAAATGCCATTTTCCCCGAAGGAACTTGGGGAGCACAATTGGATTCTCTCGCACGCTTTCAGATGAGAAGTTTAGGTTATGACTATGCCCATGGCACAGGTCATGGTGTGGGAATTAATGTACACGAAGGTAATTTCAGATTATCACCGACGTCTAATATTCCTCTAAAAGCAGGTCAAGTGGGATCAATCGAGCCAGGAATTTATATTCCTGGTCTCGGGGGTGTTCGTTTAGAGAATATTGCCATTGTCCAAAAGCACCCAACTCTTAAAGGCATGTTGTGTTTTGAAAATCTTGTCTATATTGGATTTGATCACTCATTGATTGAACAAGAGCTTCTAACCAAACAAGAAAAAGTTTGGCTAGAAGAATATGAAAGTGAATGTCACAAGCGTGGAAGAAGCTTTCTATAAGTAAAGAAAACCACGGCCCCTAACATAATCATAAGAACATAAGGGGCCTTGTTTTCATCACTGTGATCGTGGGCCGAATGGTCGTGATTGTGGTGGACATCTGTGTCGATATAATCGGGCCTAATCGTCGAGCAAAAGCCCCCAAAAGGCTGCTCTTTCGGATATAAAAAGCTTAGTCCCTCGATATCATCCCAACCTAATTTTGTTCTCGATTCCAAACTCTCTGCATACATGAGGGCCTCACGAAAACGTGAGTGACCTAGACCAAGGGCATGACCAATTTCATGTGCGACAACGCTGATTTTTTCATCGATAGACATGCTTTGAAATCTATTTGTTGCAGTGTCGTTAATAAGAACAATGGCCCCATTGATGGTTTTACCATTGGTATTATTTGGCAGGGCCTTGGCTAGAATGCGATCATCTGGAAAATTGATTGTCGCTTCTTCATTACAGCTAATAAGAATATTATCACTTACAACCAGATCGGGATTGATATCACAATCAGAAGAAGAGTTTGTGCAAAGGGAGTCTGTATAAAATGCCGTAGAAACAGATCTTGTGCCGGCCTCTGATAGAGTAAGGCGACTTGTTGGGGCCGTGTTCCAAAAGCGCAATGCAGTTTGTGAAATCAGGTAGAGCCACTCACTTGTGTCTATTCCTGAATTTACGCAATTGTCTGCAAAGTAGAGTTTTACCTCATCTTCTGTGAATGCGGCCCCAGCAGTGTTGTTAAGTGTGAATCCCCAAGACGAAGTCTGGAAAAATAATATAAGGGCAATTAAACTTGTTTTCATAAATCAAACTCTACTTTTCCGAAGTGATAGTTCACGCTAATGATATAGCTCCAAGCACGAGATTCACTGTCTTCAATGTTAAAGATATGGAAATCAGCACTTGCTCCCCAGTTGGGATCAAATTTTCCACTGGCACCCAACGTCAGGATAAGATTTTGAGAAACCGAACTTCCTTCCGGCATAGGAAATTCATCAACGCTATTTCCGTTTTGAAGTGTTTGTGTTCCGCCATCTAGACTTAGGCGAACCCACGAAAGTCCAAGACCTGCATTAAGGGCGAAACTCTCGTTAAACTCATAAGCAAATTTAGACACGAGATGAAAATTCCAACGGCCTGTATTTTCATCAGCGCCTTTATGGGGCAAGCTCATTCCAAATTCTGGAAGCCAGCTTAGGCTCTTGTCATAGAGATATGTTTTTAGACCTACGGTGAGATAGGGGGTGAAGCTGAAAGATTCAGTACCACCATTTTCGTCGACTTGAACATGACCGACAAATTCAGTTAAGCTTCCAACTCCAAAATAAAGATCATCAATATAAGGTTTTTTATGGTGATTAGTGCGTACAGCTTTTTTTACACTTCTTTTTGGTCGTGTTTTTTGACGTGAATTCGTCTGTGCTAATGTCCCAACGCTCAGTAAAATTACGAGGAGCGCCAAAAGTCCTTTTTTCATAAACATCCTTGTTCGTGCACTAGAATTGAAACAGTAAGGCCTTCATTTGACAACTTTTTTATTTCATAAGCTCGCACTTCGATTTAAAATTTACCAAAAAACAAAGGATTGTTATGTTCGAAAATTTCAATATTCCCGCTGAGCTAATACCAAGTGACCCACGATTTGGATGTGGTCCTTCTCTTATCCCGATGAGCTATGTCGAATCTTTACTTGCCACTGGCCCTCATTTACTTGGGACAAGTCATAGACAAGATGCCTTTAAAAAGATGTTTAAGGAAATCCAAGACGGATTGAAAAAGTATTTTGAAGTTCCTGCTGATTACGAAGTTGTTATTGGTAATGGGGGCGCAACATTCTTATTCGATATGATTGGTCTTGGTATAGTAAAAGAAAAAGCTGTTCACTATACATGTGGCGAGTTTTCAAATAAGTGGTTTAAATCATCTGACTCAATTCCGTGGATTTCTGCAGAGGAGAGGGCCTTTGATTATGGCCAAGGCGTGAGCTATTCAAATCATAAAGAGTTTGACCTCGTTGCAGTAACTTTAAATGAAACTTCAACTGGTGTTCAAATTGATGAACTACCTTCTGTAAATGATGATCAAATTCTTGCCATCGATGCGACTTCAGGAGCCGGACAAGTTCCATGTGATGTATCTAAAACAGATATCTTTTTCTTTTCTCCGCAAAAAGTTTTTGCAAGTGAAGGTGGTATATTTGTTGCCATCATGTCACCAAAAGCGATTAAAAGATCTGAAGAAGTGGCCAAGCTAGGACGCTACATTCCTGAGATTATGAGCTGGAAGCAGGCCATCGAAAATTGTCGTAAGAATTCAACTTATAACACTCCTTCAATTACATCATTGTTCTTTTTAAATGAACAAGTGAAGGAAATGAATAAACTTGGATACAAGAAGTGCCAAGAACTCGCTCAGAAAAAAGCTGATCTTCTCTATGGTTGGGCAAAAGAAAAGTCGTACTTAAGTGCTTACGTGACTGAAGATAAATTCAAATCAACGGCCGTGGCAACTATTGATATCGATGATAAATATTCGGCAGATGACCTTTGCAAAGTTTTACTTGATAAGAGAATTGCCTACGGGATTGATGCCTATAGAAAGCTTGGGCGTAATCAATTTAGAATTTCAATGTTCCACAATATTAAAATTGAAGACCTTGAGAAGCTGACGAAAATTATTTCTAAGGCCATTGAAGGGTAAAAAAAAAGACCAGCATTGCTGGTCTTTTTTATTTTTTATTCTCTGTCGTCTTTTTTGTAATTGGCCAAGAACTCTTCTTTAAATTCTTTGTAACGATCTTGTAGGATCGCTTCACGAGCACGCTCAGCTAGGCCTTTATAGAAGGCAATATTGTGAGTTGTCGTAAGAGTTGCACCAAGAATCTCATTGGAATCAAAAAGGTGCTTCACATAACTTCTTGTGAAGTTTTGGCAAGTATAACAAGTACAGTTAGGTTCAACTGGAAAAAAGTCACGTCGATAATTTCTGTGACGAATTCTGATCTTACCTCTGTTTGTAAATAGAGTTCCACCACGAGCGAATTTTGTAGGGATGATACAATCACTCATATCAATTCCGTGTTCCCAAATCATTAGAAGGTCTTCGGGATTACCTACACCCATAACGTAGCGTGGTTTATCAACTGGCATAAGTGGAGCAGTGAACTTAACAATCTTCTCCATCAACTCTGGGCCCTCTCCAACTGATACACCACCAATGGCGTATCCAGGAAGGTCTCTTTTTACAAGTTCATCAACACATTCTTTTCTGTATTCATCATAAGTAGAGCCTTGAATGATTCCAAAAAGGGCCTGCTTAGGATTTTTCCAAGCAGCAATACAGCGATCCAACCAACGGTGAGTTCTGTCGATTGAGTTCTTTGTATATTCTTTTGTTGCAGGATAAGGAATACACTCATCAAAGGCCATCATGATATCTGAACCTAGATTTTGTTGAATATCGATTGAAGTCTCAGGAGAGAGCATGATCTTCTTTCCGTCCTGATCTTTAAATTCGGCCCCTTCTTCTTTCAAACTCTTTTTTTGAAGTGAGAATACTTGGAATCCACCTGAGTCTGTTAGAATTGGTCTTGGCCATGCCATCCATTTATGAAGTCCACCGGCCTTTTTAATCAGGTCTGAACCTGGAGAAAGATGAAGGTGGTATGTATTAGATAGAATAATTTTTGTATCCATATCTTCTAGCACTTGTGGCTGAAGAGCTTTCATTGCTCCGTGAGTACCAACAGGCATGAAAACTGGAGTTGGAATATCTCCGTGTGGTGTTCTGATGATTCCCGCTCTGGCACCAGTGTGCTTATCAACGTGAACCACTTCAAATGTAAAATGTTCTTTAACTTGATCTTGGATTCTAGTCATTTGTTTCTCTTATAATTTCAATTGATTAGGATTGGGGCACCATAGCATGGACTGACCCCAGGGGCCAGACAAATGTCTGGAGTGGGGTCAAAATTGCTAGTTTTTCATTGAGGCGAGATCATTAAATTCTGGGAATGCTTGCCAATTACCTGTATTTGGTAGTCCTTGGAGGAGGTTGAGCATTTCTCCTAAATGACCTTTAATGATTTTCTCCTTTCTTTGTGCGTCCTCAGAAAGTGAGAGTTCAGAGAGTTTTTCTTTGTAGAATGTGACAAATTTTTGCAAATCACTGGCCGTCGGTAGGGCCCCATTAAATTTATAGTGGTGAAGGATATTGGCCAATTCAAAGGCCAAAAGTTTGGTATCAGAGAGCTTTAGTTTTTGAGGAAACTCTGCTTCCGGAAAGACTTTGGCCACAAGTTCAGTGAGTTGTTCTTGCGAGCGTGAGTAGTCTCCTTCAAAAACAATGAATTTAAGATCGTGAATGATAACTAAACTATAGAGTGAATCATCTGGGTGGAAAAATGAGAAAATATTAAAATTTTTCGCTTTAATAATTTCAAGTTGTGCATTTTCTTTAATACCAACAGCTGATTTAAAATTTTCTTTAAACTCATAGAGCTTTTTAAGCTCAGGCCCCTGTGAGATAAGGACAGCGGGTAGTGTTTCTGGTGTGATGTTAAATGATCTAATAAGAATTTCTTCCAGTTCTTTATCTGAACCTT
Source organism: Bacteriovorax sp. BSW11_IV (assembly GCF_000447755.1). Taxonomy (GTDB): domain Bacteria; phylum Bdellovibrionota; class Bacteriovoracia; order Bacteriovoracales; family Bacteriovoracaceae; genus BSW11-IV. The sequence continues at coordinate 58,516 of NZ_AUNE01000036.1, forward strand.
GAATGGCCGTCTCATTTTCCAATGAATCATTGAGAGTAGGATTACATAATGAGAAAAAGAAGTTTCCTTGCTCAAATGTTTTGAGTATTTCAAGGGCATTGATTTCTTTTTCTTTTCTAATTCCGGCCCTTAACAATGAATTTTTCTTATAAAAATCTAGGCCAATAGGTGTTTGTTTTGAACGTCCAATACGTGGAAAGATTTCATATTCATCTAACTCGGCCAAAACCTGAAGTCCAAGAAAGGGAAGAGTGTAAACCTTAGCAATATCACCAGTCATTGAAATTGTTTTTTCAGGGTTTTTCTTGGCATTGATTCCATCATGTTGAATAAAAGGAATTTCTAACGGCAAGAGGATGATAAGCGTTACTGGAATGATCCCAATAAATTTAAGGGGCTTGAAAGAAAATTGAAGAGCATTTCCTGTTAGCATCTCTTTCAATGTTTTCTTTTTTATTAGTGCAGGGATGTCAAAAATTATAAATGGAAAAGTGATCATTCCAATTAGTACGCGTATAATCCCTTTGATTCTTTTGGCCACAGGTTTTCCTGTAGAACTAATTCCAAAGATTGCTTGAGGAATTGTCACTCCAAAAATAAGAGTAGAGATGAGTTCAATAGCAAAGTAGAGAATAAAAAATTGAATCGTACTCTCTCTTAAAATTGCCTTATTCACTACGCTTGCCATTTGAGCAGGCAAAAGATCGTTCATTGGAATTAAGGCAAGTGCTTCTCCAAGGATTGTCTTTAATGATGTTATTGTTTGTGCATCAACAGTGAATCCAAGTTCATTGATTAATAAATGAACCAAACTAAAACCGGCCAAAATAGAAAAGAGGCGAGGAAAAGTACCAACAATATCAATATCGATTTGTGGTCTTTTATCTTTTGGTATCGTTTTACCTTTAGCACTCTTGGCCGAGATTTTTGGAACGGCCTTACTTGTCTTTTTTAGAGAAGACTTGTCGACCGTACCTTTTCCTTTTAGCTTGAGCTTTTTATTCTTACTCGTTTCTTCTTTTGGAGATTCACTTTTCTTTTTCTTTTTTTCTTCTTTTTTAGCTTTAGAAATAATTCTAGTGATGGAATCAAAAAAAGAACTTGATTGAGAGACGCTACCATCATCTTCGGCCTCATCTCTTTTTGCATGTTCGATCACAAGGCTCTTTGTCGCAGTTTTTTCTCGAACTTTTCTCTCTGGAGACGTCTTTGAACGTGTCGTTTTAATGGCCCTAGGTGATGTCGCTTCATTTTGAACTTTAGGTTCATTTTCGTCTTCGTTATCTAAATTCTCGTCTTCAATATTAAAACTAGATTCTGTAACATCTTTTTCTGTAATTGAGGGTTGTGCGACATTTGTTTTCATATCGACATTAAAAGAAATACTATCTTCAATTTTTTCTGCACTACCTTCATTTGAATCAATTGATTTTAAAAGATCTGCAATACTTCCATGCTTTCCAGTTTCGGGATCAACTTCACCACTAGGAGAAAAGAGATTTCTTACCAGCGTACTATCGGGAAGTTCTTCTTCTTCATGAACGCGCACGATGAGATCGATATCTCCAATTTCTACTTTGTCTCCAATATCCAAAATATAATTCTTACTGTGTTCTAAAGGTTTACCGTCGAGGATAGTAGGGCGATCTCCTCCAGTATTTTGGAGGGCCAGAACACCATCTTTCACAGTGAAGATACAGTGAACAGGGGCAAGATCATAATCTGGGATATGAATTTTACAGCGAGGATCACTACCCATGGCCACTTTGCCATTGACGTCAAAGCGCTTAGGAGGTTGATCGGGAAATCTAATATCTAAAACAAATTGTGCATTACTCATGAGAGGAAAAAACCTTGGCCAAATTTATTATCTACTATAGATCAATTTTCTAAATTTTTAGCATAAAAATCAAGTAATCTGGCCAAGTTAAACTATTTTTCCCCGTAGTATTTATTGTTAACCATCGCAATAATAAACAAAAGTTTCAAAAATCTATAAGGGAGAGATTCATGGTAACGTGGAAGAATCTTGCGCTGACGGGATTAATTGGTCTAACGACACTTAATGCTGGCGCATATGACATTGTAAAAAGAGCTAAGCTTATTGATGACCGTTTCAAAACTCAAGAAATGTTAAGACCATTTGGTCACGATTTCATCATCGACATCAATGCGGCGATGACAACTGATGTTATGGATCTAAAAGATGATGCCGATAAAATTGGTGATATTGACTCTGGTAACGTCGATAATGATATTGAGCAAGTGAATCAAATTCTTGAAAAATATTATAATAAAGAACAAGTTCTTAGAGCGAAATTCGATTTTGGAATTCCTCTTTTTTCTTTCACGGCCTTTGATGTAAATTTCAAACCAAATTTCCGTTTTGGTGGTGGTGTTACTGCTGTACTAACACCAAAAAAGGTTCAAACTTCACTAACAACTATTATCGCAAATCTTGATCAGATTCCATCTCAGATTAGAGATAGTCTACTTGATTGTATTCAAGCACCATACAACACAGGTGCTCCAACAGACGGACAAGACTTACTTGTTTATTGTGTGTCTGAAGGATCTATTACTCAAGCGCAAGCTAATCAAATCAAAGATACTTACAACGTAGATAAGATTCCTTATTCAACGACTCTTGCTACTACAACTAAAGACACACCTGAGATTGATATTTACGCAAAAGTTGAAGCGAAAGCTGGTTTTTGGCTAGATTATACAAAAGGTGAGCACTTTTTTGGAACGTTTGGCCTTTATGGTCTAGGTCGTCTAGATATTAAAAAGTCTGCTGATGCACTTCTACTTTTAGGGGGCGGTGGTAACTTAGACGTTGCTGAGAATACACTTATTAATGCTGCAATTGATTATAGATTTGGATACAGAAACTCAAATTACCAAGCGTTTTTCGCTGTAGAAGAAATGAAAATTGCTGAAGTTTCTTCTGAAGACGATGGAAAGCCTGCTTTTGGTACAGATCCTCTTATTAGACTTCATGGACAAGCTGATTACCGTTTAAGTATTTTCAAACTGAGCCCATTTGCTGGTTTCCACGCAAGAAGTGGTTACGGAGTTGGTGATGGCCTTTATGTTGGTGCTGATTGGGGTATGTTTGTTTGGGGAGACAGAATTGGTCTAAACTTCAGAACTCAGGCCGATAAGGAGCATTTGACTCTAGGTGCCAGATCTAAACTATGGCTAATCCATCTTGATCTTGAAGGTAAGTTTGCTCTTACTGACAAGGTTGATGATATCGAAGTTTCAAACTATTACTCAGCAAACTTCAGATTTTTCTTCTAAGATAAATTTATTGATATCGGAAAAGGCCTCACATTGTGGGGCCTTTTTTTCGTACGGCCTTGACATTGCACAACATTTTTTGCTAGAAGTGCTAGAATTTTCAAAAACTTAAATGGGTACTATATGAAATCTTTCATGGATATTTTGCACGTAGATGAACTTTATAACTTCCTTGTGGAGCACGGTTTTGAAAAACCAACAGAAGTTCAAGAAAAAGTGATCCCACTTTTTTGTGAAGGTAAGTCAGTTACTGTGCTTGCACAAACAGGAACGGGGAAAACTCTTTCATACGCTCTACCACTAGTGCAAAGATTAAAACTTACAGAAAAAGACGTGCCAAGCAAAAGAGGTTGTCCTCGCGCCATCGTGCTTGTGCCAACAAAAGAGCTTGTGACTCAAGTTCATGAGATTTTCAAACAAATCTCTCACCACGCAAAACTAAGAGTGAGAACTCTAGTGGGAATGGATAAGTCTAAAAAAGCAACAAGTCTTAAGGAACAATTCGTTGACGTTATTATTGGTGGTCCCGGTAAAGTGGCCAAGGCCCTTAAAAGCGGCGAGATCAATGCGAGTCAGTGTCACTTTCTTGTTCTTGATGAGGCCGATCAATTATTAGAAATGGGTTTCAATAAAGATATCGAGAGTATTTATTCTCACTTTGAGTGGTCTGATACTCAAGTGGCGCTAGTGAGTGCGACAAGACCAAACGACTTTGAAGAATTTGTTTCTAAAACTTTTAAGAAAGTTGATTTCCTAGATGTATCTTTACAAGGTGCCGCTGGAATTAAGAAGACGATTAACAACTTCAATATCTATTTGAACTATAAAGAAAAAGAGGCCATGACAACGACCTTCCTTACTAAGGAGGCCAAGGGCAGTGGGATTATCTTTTTAAATAAGAAAGAAGAGGCTCAAGTCATCTATAAGAAACTTGTAGATGAGCTTCCAAAACTAACTTTTCACCTTCTGCATGGTGAGATGACGGCAAAAGAAAGAGAGGACTCACTTTCTAAATTTAGAAAGGTTGGGGGCGTTCTTGTTGCTACTGATATCGTCGCTCGCGGTGTTGATATTAAAGACCTTAATTGGGTACTAAACTACGATCTTCCTTTTGAGGCCGTGTACTATGTGCACAGAGCTGGTCGTGTCGGTAGAAGTGGGCGCATGGGTCACGTTTACAACTTTGTAACTTCAAAAGACTTTGAACTTATCAAAAGAATTAACGATGCCATTCGTGGACAGTCGTCACTTCCTTTATCTCCAATTAAAGAAGTAAAACAAAACCAGACAGCAAAAGGCCAAAAAGACGCGAAGAAAAAAGTTGTTAAGAAGGCCACTGCTACAGCTGCTGGCAAGAAGAAGACAATGAAGAAAAAAGACAACCGCTTTGAAGACAAAAAAGTCTCAAGGGTTAAAAAGTCTCCTCGCTACAAAAGAAAATAATTATGCTAAAATAAAAGGGATGAAGACTTTATTTTTTATCCCTTTTATTCTCTTACTCTCTCTATCTTGCTCCAAAGAAGAACCCCGCTATACACCCTTAGAACTCTACGATGTGGCCATAAAGTGCGACAAGAGTATCGAACAGCTTCGTCTCAACGATCTCAATAGACCTCTTTGCAAAAACTACCCTGAGGGCTGTGTGCAAGAGTACGTCTTTCGCTACAAGATCCGCTTAGTCGAGATGGCCGTTATCATGTATCAAACTCCAGAACTTGCCAAAAAGGCCGCCAAAGAATTGAATCAATACTACGTTCGCAACTGGGTCTTTGATGAAATCAAAGGGGAGCCTGTTCTTGAAGATTATGTGACGAAATGTTTTGGGGCGGTTAACCCTCAATAAGACTTAACCTTGATTACTTCGAACAATTTTCGAACGAAGAAAAATATCATTAAAGACATCTATACGTGACAACCACTCATCAAAAAGCTCATCAAAATCTGGCCGGTCTTTTCTTACTTGTGCAATGGTTTCTTTAAACAGAGTGACCCATCTTCCCACTTCTCCAACGCGAATATGCAAATACTCATGGGCCATAATGAGATTAAAAGGTTTCTCTAGGGGAGTGTCTGGTTTTCCTAGAAGTTGCATTTCCCAGAACTGATTAATACGTGGCAGATGGTGAGAAAAGGCCGCCATGGGTGGGGCAAGGACATTGTCACCTGTGAACTCTTGGATCTTTCTAAAGTGATGGCCTATGAGAAAATCGGCCGTGGCCTTCTCATAAAACTTGTAAACTGTTAATTTTATTAATTCTTTCTCATTCATAAATTAGTTTCGCATCTTAACATTAATGGACAAAATTTATTTTTGTCCACAGATTTTGTGAACGATGGGACTTTGTCCTAGAAAATTAGTTTGTTTTTTGCCTTTTCTTTTCACTTTGATTTGCGCCCTCTATAACCTGAGACATCAAAAACACTTTATTAAACAACCACCTTTTAATAGGAGAATTCAAATGAAAAAAATGATCGCTACTCTTGCTTCACTAGTTTCTGTTGCTTCTTTTGCTTACGGATACTCTTACACTGAAACTTCATCACCAACAGTTATTTTCCCACAAGGTGTTATCACTTATATGGAAAACGTATGTCTTAACGACGCTGGTGATCTTCAAACTAAGTTTGCTATTCAACTTTACAGAACAGTTTACGGTAAAGAAAGAAATACTAAAATCCCAACTGTTAAGAAAGTTCTTACAACTTCAGTTGATTACTCTATGAATGAGTGTGTTAAGTACAACAAAAATGGTTGTGTTAAAACTGTAGAAGTTAACAAGTCTTACCCACTAACTTTCAAACTTGAGACTTACAAAGTTACTCAAAAGAAAAATGGTGATGTTAAGAAACTTATCAAGTCTGAACTAGTAGACGTTCCAGCTTGTAAGTAATCAAAATTACTTTTAAAAAGAGAAGGGATCCTCAAGGGTCCCTTTTTTTTTGTTTATATTAATCCCGACTATTAAGCTTTGAAATCTATATCCGATAAATAAAGTACAGATAATTTTTGTCGGAGATTAGACCAGTGAAAAAGCTCTACATTGCCCTTGTGCTTTTTTCACTAAATACACTTGCTCTCGAAGTAACTTCTGTTGCTGGTGGTGCATGCTGGATTAGTGAAGAATCCCAATTAATTAAAATAGCTTCATTTAATGATCAAAAATCATTCATTATAGATGGCGGTGATCTTTCTCGTTTTCAAGAAAATTTAGACCGAAGTGGTGTTCAACTCATTCACGATGAAAGCAACTCTTATTATGTTCATTGTGGTAGCTTTGGCGCCCAATTTGTGGCCAATATTAAAACTCAAAATGGTCGCGCTTGTGTGTGGTCGCGATTTGCTGAAGGAAAATTTTCAAAATTCGAAGTTGGAGAGTTGCAAGAAGTGGAACTTGGAATTTGTGATGGCTATAGAGAAGGGCAATTACTAATTGGCCTTACTCCTGATGAGGCCCTAAGGGCCGAGGCCATTGATCAAATGCGAGAATATTTAGCTGGTAAAGGAGAGCTTATTAAAGTGAATGATAAACTCTACCAAGTTAAGTTCGAAGACACATCTGCATTTCAAGAAGCATTCTCTAAAAAAGAGGGTGTAAAGTATATTGAACGAATTATGATCAACCATCCTGTTGGAGTTTTTCACCAACTGGAATCTTTAAATAAGTAGAGGGGTATTGCATGAAAAAGCTCGTGCTATGTTTAGTTCTCTTGTCATCAGTTTCATTTGCAGATGACCACGACGAAAAAGATGGAAAGAAAAGTTTTGCAGAGAAAAAGGCCATGGCCTTATCGAAAATTGACGCTCGCATGGGCAAGCTTGGAGAGTTGAAGTCTTGTATTCAAAGTGCTGCTGATATGGAGGCCACGAAAGTTTGCCGCCAAAAGCATAAGGCCAGTATGGATGAGATGATGCCGAAAAGGCGTGGCAAAAAGAATAAAGATAAGTAGTAGATAATACTATGTAATTATAGGGCCGTGACTTAAGTTCACGGCCTTTTTTTGGCCATTTTTTGTGGGCCGATATAAGAGTTTTGGCATCGCCTTTGCTTTATTATCCCTAGGAGAGATGAAAACTAGGGATTTTGTATGAAAAACTGTTCTAAGTTTATACAGGTGTTTATTTTATCGGCCCTTGCCTTTGCAACGGGGTGCAAGAGCGTTCGAACGATTAAAAATGAACTTCTGCAAGATAGAGCTTTTTTATGTTCAGTTTTAAATCTTGATTCAAATGTTGTTCACTCTAAAAAAATCTCAGATAAGGAATTCTCATTTGAGCTCATTAAGCCCATCAAAATCGAAGGACATGATTTAAAAATTGCAGGCATCATTAATTACGAAAATTACACGGTAAGTCTCACAAGACCTTCAATAAATGTTTTTAATACCGCCAATTTCTCAAAACTTGAGCATCAATATTGTTACCGTATGTATCCCTATGCCGATGATGATCTTCTTAAAGAAGATTTTGGCTTTCCGGCCTTCGAACTTCCAAGTAAAGAGGTGATACTTGTTAATTCCGAGGATAAGAATTTACTAAAGGCCATGGATTGGGATGAACTTCTTTTATTGAATGAAAATGCAAAAGCTTTGTGGGATGAAAGTGTCTCTCACAAAGGAGCGGCCCAAACAAGAGCGATGTATTTTAAAAATAAACTTGATGGGGTAGATGATTTGAAAGAACAAATCAAAATCTTTATTTCATCAACTGATTTTAATAACACTCATGGAAATCTTCTCATTAAAAACATACACCCACTTTTTGTGCAAATTCTCTTAGAAATGCTCGGAGAAAATTTTATTACAATTGATTTGATACAGATTCAAGAGCTGGCAGAGAGAATGGAATCTATTCAAGTTGAGGGCTATCGTGCCATTGATCTCATTTATATGAATGGCCTTTATAATGACAAAAAAACAGCTAAAGGTTTGATGAATGCACCTGAATTTTATTATAAGAAAGCTGTATTGGTTTTAAATATCATAAATATCTTGCAAGGCCTTTCTGAGAATGAATGTGGACAATGGGGGCTAAGACCAGAACTTACGAGAATATACCTGCAGTCTACATTTAATAGTAGAGCACATGTTGGTCCGCTAAAGATGAAACTATTTAATTTTGATAATTTGCTAGTAGATAAAAATGCCAAGGCCTGTGGAGATCTTCGCAATATTCAATTTGTTGAACGGACAGATCTGAAGGCCTATGGGGATCTCTTTTCAACTCAATATCTTATTTTAAACCCCGAAACAGTAAAAGTTATTCGTAAGATCTTTAAGGTTTCGCAATTATAAAACCTCGGGACAGAAGTTTACTTCTTTTAGTTCATCAAATTGTTTTTGCTCTGTTTTAAGTAAGTTTTTTGGAAAGAGCATTTTTAAAATAATGGTCTTCGTCTTGGAACATTCACGCATTCTCGTAATTTCAATAAAATCATTATTTTGAAAATTAAACTCGGCCTCAATAAGTATTTCTCTATGTTGATCTATCTCGTCGGCCTTGACTGCTTTATTGCTTTTTGCACCAACTTCTTCAATCCATTTAATTTTCTCTTTAATGAACTCATCTTTAAATGTCGATACGTCTTGTGTGGGATACAAAACTTTTGCGAAATAAAGTGATGTGATCGGTCTTGGATTTTTTTCTTTAGGATTAAAAAAGACAAGAGAGCCTTTATTATCACTTTGCTTTGCAAGCCAAGATTTTTCTATAGGTAAATTAATAACATCACTTCCTAAAGTGAACTTTTCCGCAAGAGCGGGTTGAAATTGTATGATAAAAGAAAGTGCAATTAGAATTTTTTTCATTTTAATTTTCTCCACATTGATGATCTTACCACCTGAGATAAGTGCAAATCCACAGGCAAGTGTTATCACATATGATGTTAAAAGCACTGGGGACTTAGAGAATGTCCTTTATCAAAACTCGAGCTTTTATCAATGCTCGGTTCAAAAGTATTGTCAAAATGATGAGCAAAAGAGAATTGCGATCTTTTTAAAAGAGAAAAAATCAGGTCAAAAAGAAAGGCTAATTCCTACTTTTTTAGAATGTCATAATAAAGGACAGGGGATCGTTACTTTACCAGAAGGACTTGTTTCAAAACTTAATGAAAAGAGCGATGAGGCCGATTTGTGTGCCCCAATGAAAGAGGCCATGGCGCTGACCATGCCAAATAAAGACCAGGCCCCCTTTGTGGCCGATGCCATGAATGTTCTTTCAAAGTATGATGGGAAATGCCCTAAAAATGATAATAGTTGTTTCGATCAAATCATTGATTTAGTGGTTGAAGATTTAAAAAGTGCCGTGAACTTGCTCCCTTTTACCAGTAAAAAGGCAACCAACAAAATGGGGTGTATGGAAAATATGATTACAAATGTCGTGCATTCTTTGAAATCAACCATACTACTTTTTGTAAGAGATATCCCCAAGGCCGCTGCTCGCGCGGGTAGAAATCTTTGGAATTATTTTTTTAATGATGAAAAAGAAACATCGCGGGCCATGCTTTTAAGCTCTGTCATGCCTGAGAATATGGCAACGGCCCTGAGTGAATTGGATTTTTCAACTTTTTATGATCTTCTTAGAAAGAATTTTTTCAATTTTCTTGGAAATATTAGAACTTTTTATTCTGAACTTTTGGGTTGTATGGAATGGAGTGGTGCTGCGTATGAATCTGAGTGCTTGAAAAAGACTGATTGGTCGTGCCCAAGTTGCGGCACAGTAATGAATTTTACATGCGGCCTAGTGGGTCAGCTTGGAACAGGTTATTTGTTGGGTGGAATGCTTGGGAGCGCCAAGAGCTTACTGACAATGAATCAATTTAGAAAGGCCATCTCAAAAGATCCGAGAGCGTTTAAGTTTAATTTTTTTGAAAAAGAGCAATTAGAACTTAAAAAATTTGTCGGAGATACACTTAAAGAAAGTAAGCAAACTTATCGCATGGGCTCTCATCAATTTGCAATGAAGGCGCGCCCAGTTTCAAACTTCTTAACTGCGGTTGGTGACGAATTAAAGCTTCTCTCAGGGATGGGAAGTTCTTTCTTGGGACTTGTGCAAAAAAACCCTTTAACTCTTCCTTATCATTATTTTTATCAAAGAGGTAAGCAAGGGGTTTTCAAAAAACTAAATGATTCAAAGCTTGAAAAAGGTTTTAGTACAGGATCGGGCAGTAGCGTGAAGCTTGCCCGTCTCTATGCGGCCCCTTTACAAAATATAGATGATGCTCTCACAAATAATCTATCTTCATTTAAAAAAATTACGGGAAAGAAATTTCATCAAGGAATTTATGATGATTTGATGAAAAGACATTTTGATTCGGTATCAAAAGAGCTTAGTAAGGTTGGAGTTAAAGTCGAAAAGCTTCCAGATAATAAAGGCCTAAAACTATCAAAGGGTGGGGAGAATTATAATTATACGCCAAAATTTGACGATAAATTAAAGCTTGCTGATGGTCTCGATAATGATTCTCTTAAAAATTTATTAGTCATGGATGATGCGACTCTTGGAGGTATTAATGCGCTTAATTCCAAGGCGAGCCCTAACTTTTTAAAGGATATGCATACAAAGAGCAAACCAGCTAGAAATTTATATGCCATTAAGGCCGATTCTCTTGATGGATTTGTTTATTTAGGACATTTTGTTTCGCAGATTGATGATGTTCCAAAGACAAAGAGTTGCGTTCAGTACTTAACTGATTACGAACACTATATTACAGAAGAGATTACAGATGATAAAAAAGAACGAGCGACCCCATAGAGACCGCTCGTTCTTTTTTAGCGCTTACCAATTTCTTGAAGTGTTTTACCAAGCGACTTAGACTTTTTAAGGAAAAAGTTGCTTTTCTCCATTTGCTCAGACTCTTCTTTACATGAAATACAGAGCTCTGCTGTAGGTCGTGCCATTAGTCTTTCAAATGATATTTCGGCATCACATTCTTCGCAAAGGCCATACGTCCCTTTGTCGAGCTTGATAAGTGATTTATTGATTTTCTTTAAGTAGAAGTTTTCTCTGTTCTTGAAACGAATTTCATGGGCCGTTTGCACGTTGATACTCGCTTCATCCACTGGGTCAGAGAGTTCGTTTTTGTCCAGTTGATAAGTTTCCTTAACTGAGTTCATGTTGTTAAGGATTCTTTCCTTGTCACCTAGAAGCTTGTCCTTGAGTGTTGTTACCTGTTGTTCACTCAGATACTCATTTTCTCTAGTCATGAGCCTACTCCTGTCGTTGTTGTCGTGTGTGTGTAAGTTAAATTTATTCTCGATTATTCAATGCTAGTTCGTCCTAAACTATTTTTTTTGCATTAATCTAATCTAATTGATCGAATAAATGTTTTTAATAAAATACTGAATTTCACAGGTGTTAGTAAAAGGTATTAATCTTACAAAGATTTACATTTCATGTGATTTCAAGGGGCTTGGCAAAGGTGAGGGAAAGTGTGCTTCGCAGTATGGACAGAAAATCCAAAACTGTACATCTAGCGCTGTGTTGCATTTTTCGCAATGAATCCAATACTCTAAATCTTCAAAAACTTCTTCACCAGCAGCAAAGATATCTTTTCTCATAGCGCGAATTGTAGTGGGGTGTGCAATATAGCCGCCAGGAATTAGGGGGTCGTGTTTAAATTTGCCAAGGCCAACGTCCTTATTGGGACGAATTTTTACGTGATGAACTTCTTGGGCGTGATTATGAAAATGTTTTTGATCAACAGCATTTGTGGCCTGTTGCAGTTTTTGATAAAGATTTTCAGGGTTAAAATTTTTATTTTTCATCTTTAAAAACAATCCTTAAAAGTTCCATCTCTTTTCTAGCATCTCAATAATTTGCTTAGAAGCTTTCTTGTGCTTATTGAAGACGGCCAGCATATTGGGCTTAACTTCTTTCATTGTGGCCTTAAAATATATCCCCTGTGAACCCATTGCTTCCACTGTTCTAAGAGTCCATTCTAAAACTTCTGCATCTTCATGCCTTAGACCACGTTCTAGTATGTTTAAAAAGTCCATGGTCAATCTATTACCACGCATGGCCTTGTATTCAATGATATGTCTTTGCATACATCCAAGTAGGAGTACAAGAGTTTGGGCATCTTGAAATTTTTCAAAAGCACATAGAAACGCTTGATCTAAATCGGCAATAAAGGTTTGAGTATTATCTAGAATGCACAAAAGGGGGTAGAGCTCATCTTTGTTTTGATTATTGGCCGCACTTAGGAATTTTTCTCTCAGTTCATCACATTCTGAAGGGGAGAGTTTAACCAGAGGTCTTTTACCGGCCTTTAATTTTTCGATAATGTCATTGTAAATTTCTTGAGTTGTCATGAAGAAATTTTAACAACTAATCTTCAATTTCCCAAGTGTGGTCGTGTAAAAGTTTAACTTTTCCTACAAATTCTTTATAAGGCCCTTTGGGTCCCCATTCTTCGGGAGAAATCATTGACATGAAGGCCTTGCCCTCTTCTTTGCGATAAACGTAGTAGCAATGCCCAATGAGAGGCTCAAACGGTATATCGGCCTCATAGATAATCTCAGAGATATGAATGCGCTTTTTTAACTTATTAGCTTGGTCAATTAAAGGCTTCATCTGATTGATCAATTGTTCAAGCTCTCTATTTGTTTGCTCTTTCATGGCCGCCATGGCGCGACCTTTGATCTTTCCCTTGTCTTCTGGAGTGATAGTGACTCCACCTGAGTGGTGGGGATAGGGGATGAGACCAGGAATTTCGGTTGTGCGAGTTTTAAGTACATCGAGATCAATATGATCGATTTCTATTTCTCTTCCTGTTTTTTTCTTCTCATCCATATTTTCACCTAATTTAAAACTATAGGGTCGCCTTTTACATTCCATAAGTCGTAGTAGGCCCCTTTTCTTTCCATAAGATCACTGTGCGCACCAGATTCGATAATGATACCCTCTTTTAAAACGAAGATACGATCGGCGCCAAGTACAGTCGATAGTCTGTGGGCAATCATTATCGTTGTACGATTTTTAGTAATATCGGCCAGTGAACGTGCAATGGCCGCTTCGGTTTCATTATCAATGGCACTAGTGGCCTCATCAAAAATAAATATCGGCGCATCTTTTAATATTGCTCTTGCTAAGCTTATTCTCTGACGCTGACCACCTGAGAGCTTTTGTCCGCGCTCGCCCACCAGAGTGTCGTATCCTTTTGGCAAAGACACGATAAAATCGTGGATATAAGCATGCTTTGCGGCCTCGATCATCTCTTCTTCACTGGCACTTGGTTTACCGTAAAGAATATTTTCTCTTACTGTACCGTGAAAAAGATATGTGTCTTGACCAACATAGCTAAAGAGGTTTCTAAGAGAGCCAAGCTCCAGTGTCTTAATCTCCTCTCCACCTATAGTTATACTGCCTTTTTCTGGGTCGTAAAAGCGCAGTAGAAGTTTTGTCAAAGTACTTTTTCCTGAACCTGTTGCACCAACAAACGCCACTGTTTCTTTAGGATTGATTGTGAGGTCAAGGTTTTTGATGATTCTTGGACCTTCATTGTATGAAAAGCTCAGATCCTTTAATTCAATGATTGTTTCATCACTTCTTAGTGAAATGGATTTTTTTCCACTAACGACTCTAAGTGGCGTATCAATAAGCGAAAAAATCCTTCTAGTCGATGCCATTGATCTTTGAAATAGGTCGAATGTTTCGGCAAGACTTGTTAATGGCCACAAAAGTCTTTGAGTCATAAAGATAAGAACAGAATATGAACCAACTTCAAGAGTTCCTTTTTCAACAAGCCATCCTCCAAGTAATGTTGTGGCAATGAATCCGCAAAGGACAACCATACGAATAAGTGGAGAGTAGCTTGAAGACACTGTGATCGCTTTTGCATTTGCAACTGCATAGTTGTGACTTTGATCTCTTAGTCTTTCTATTTCAAATTTTTCGGCCACGTAACTTTTTACTGTCGCGATTCCCGATAAGTTATTTGTAAGAATACTTGAAAGGATTCCAACTTCTTTTCTTACGTCGCCATAAAGTGGTTCAATTTTCTTTTGAAAATAAAATGATCCCCACAAAATGAGTGGAATAGGAAGGAATGAAAATGTTGCTACCAGAGGTGAAATTGAAAAGAAAATTGCGCCAATAACAATAACTGTTGTCATAACTTGCAAAAGTGAATTTGCACCATTATTTAAAAAACGCTCTAGTTGATTGACGTCATCATTAATAATTGAAATTAAATTTCCCGTACTTTTATCTTCGAAGTATGCAAGCTCCAAGTTTTGCACATGAGAGAAGGCCTCCATGCGCAATAAGTGTTGAACTTTTTGTGCAAGATTTCTCCATCTGACTTTGAGTAGAAATTCAAAAAACGATTCCAAAACCCAAATGACAAGAGTGAGAATACTCACAAGCCAAAGTTGTTCCATAACCGTTTGGACAGGGAAATATTTCGTGAGGATTGAACTCTCTTTTTTGACGACAATATCGACCGAAAGACCGATGAGCAAAGGGGGAGCAAGATCGAAGATTTTATTTAAAATCGAGTAGGCCGTGGCCATGACGATGTCTTTGCGCTCACTTTTGAGGTGGACCCAAAGGCGCCCCAACCCGACTTTCTTTATATTTTGCACAGTTACACCTATAAAGTATTGATTATTCTGTTATCACCCTGTAAAAAGGACCACTTCTATGTATCACACAATTTTAAAATGTGTTATACATGGGTCGCTAATACTTATGAAAGATTATCTAATAAACTCTATTTATCGGGCCACAGAAGGAGAGGGAATCCACCTTGGAACACCTCAGGTATTCGTGCGCTTTCAAGGTTGTGCCATTGGCTGTATCAACTGTGATTCAGTGGATACATGGGACTTTGAAGGAAGTCGTTTTTCTCTCGATGAAATTCTCTTAGAAGTTTATAACGAATCATTTCAGGGTAAGATTAAACGTGTTTCAATCACAGGGGGAGATCCGCTTCATCCTAAGCACGTTCCTTATGTAATCGAGCTTTCAAAAAAATTGAAAGAGGCCGGATACTTCATCAATATTGAAGCTGCGGGAACGCGTATTGTTCCTGACATTTTTCAGATGGTGGATTTTATCAGCTTTGACTACAAAACTCCTTCAACAGGTGTTAGAACTAATCCTGAGCTTATCGCAAAACTTTGCAATGAGTATGAAGGGAAGTTTCAAATAAAGTCTGTTATTGAATCAAGAGCTGATTTTGATAGTACTCTTGAAGCGTATAATAAAGTTATTTCTCTTACGAATAAAATGAACTTCTCTTGGTGTATGACACCATCATATAATCTTTTAGAAAACTTTCCTGCCGAAAGATTCATTGACGTGATTGCATGGAATGAACAAATTGGTGGGATGTTTAGAGTTATAGGCCAACAACACAAATGGATATTTGGCCCTGATAAAAAACAGTGTTAAGCGGCCTCGGTCAATCTTGCTTTAGCATCGATCATTTCTAGACCATATTTTTCAAGCGTATTGTAATCAATAAGAGAGTAGCCCATAGTATCGGCCTCCATCTTTTCAGTCGCACCATATCGTGAACAGACAACGACAAGACGTGATCCTTTAGGAATTTTCTTAAGTGCGATTTTTACAATACCTTTAGTCTTAGCATATTGTGGGGCACAGTAGATCATATATTTCTTTTCGCTTTTTCGAGCGCTGAAGTGCCAAAGAGTCGTTCTGTTTTTTGAGAGATTCACATCGTATTGATAGGTTTTAAAGACAAGGCTGCACGAGTCGATAAAGTCTTTGATCGTCAGTTTTTTCTTTTGCATGCCGTCTCCCGATTTTCTATGAAAGAATATTAACATTTTATTATCGGAACAATTCTCGGTGCAATTTAAAAAAAGATTTACTCGTTATTTGGGCCAACTAACTAAAATTACTTAAGCCAAGATAAAAGGCCAGTGCCAGATTTTTGTTTTTTATCGATTCCTTGACGAAAACTTAGGTCACGACCCATATTTTTGCCAATTTTACGGCCCTCACTGCCTTTTGAAGAGCCTTTGGAGCTAGTGTAGCGTAGTGAGGAATAAACCACTTCTGATTTCTTTTCGAGGTCTTTTTTGAGTAAAACGAGGGCCTTTGAATCAATCTGTGTTTTTTGTTCACGCATCTTTTCTTTATACCCTTGGGCCATCCCTTCAAAGAAAGAATTTTTATTGGCAAGGCCTTTTAGGCCTTCGTTTTCTTTTTGGGCCATTTTCCAAAGATGCTCTAATTCTAAGTCTAAATAATTCGCGATATAGTCTGCGATTTCCACATTGACGCGATCGCCGAGAATTTCTAGATAAAAATGACCTCTACCATGATTGAAAACTGGCTGCACATGAAATGTTGTGAGGATTTCATAGATGGCCTGATGTTTAGATGTTTTACGAGATCCTTCTAATACTCTTTTAACAACAACATCTTCTTCTTCATTTTGAGAATTGATATGCTCAAGATTATGCTTCAAAAGCAATTGGTTGGCCTTTATTGTTGCAAGTTCGGCCTCATGCTTATTTTCTGAACTTGCAAGATTTAAGAGTTTTTTAATTCTCTCAATAATTTTCTCACTCTTAAGATCACCCTCAATTTTATCATTCTCATTTTCGACGTTCATATAGGCGCGATAGACAGACTCATCCCAACCGAAATTGCGACAAATCTCTCTAAACTCTACACCGTGATCATCAACTGTTCGTCCGTGGGTAAGAAAGCAAAAGAGGTGGGCCAGCTCGTGGCGAATAATATCTTTTAAGACTTTATCTTTGGCCGTGTACATGAGTTTTTTATTAAGGCCAATTTGATAAATATGAGAATTGAAATGTCCCAAGAAAGTCGGGTGTTCGAAAATGACAAAGCTCAGGGGAATAGAGAAATTTTTCCACTTAAATCTATTTCGTCCAAAAGAAATCCCCATTTCCTTGGCCATGATAAGGCGAGCGAAATTGAGACATCGATTCCTAAAGGCCAATGTGGTTTGATTATAGATAAGCATGAATGGGACAATACCACTTCGATCAGAATGCGTTAACAAAAAAAAGGGCCTGATTTCTCAGGCCCTCATTGGACATTATTTATTGGGATGATTTTTGTGTTGTGGCAATTTATCTAATTGAGAAGCGTAGTGGTTTACTAGTTCATCAGTGATAAGGCCTTGCACATACATCTGAAGAAGTTCAAGTGGCACGCTGTAAAGGGCAACAACTTCTTTTGAGGCATCTGCCGGTGGTGTGTTTGCTAGAGTTTCTTTAATAACTAGAATTTCTTGCATTCTCGCAGCACCAGTTTGGTATACAGCAAATAGTTTAGCTCCTAGCTCTTGACCAAATGTTCCCACAAACGCTTGAAGAGTTAGTGGAGCATTGTTTTGAGCGTAGTTGATTAAACTTTCTTGCCATTGAACATCAAGTTCAAAGTAAGCCACTTCTTCTGCTGATAGTTCAGCTGGAGCTTGTGGGTTTGATCTCGCTTCAATTACGGCCGAAACAACCATTGCACCAGCTGAATCAAGAAGATCTTTTGTGTTGATCGTCGAGATCATTGTGTAAGCTAGAGCGTTGTTTGTTCTTGCAGCGTAAATCATATCATCAGCATCAAAGTACACATAGTTCTTGCTTAGAAGATCAGTATCAGAAATTGAAGAGATTCTTGTCTTCGTCACAAAGTTTACTGTGTTGTATGCACTATCAGCATAGTCTTGACCGTAGTCTGTTCCAATTCTCGCAATTTGTTTTAATTGCGTAGTTAATAGATCTGAACGACCTTGAGCTGGTAGGCCAAGGAAATCAGTTACCCATGATAGAGCAGATTCCACTGGTTCAACTTTATAGTCACTTCCAATTACATAGGGAACCTGGAACTTACGTCCATCTTTCATTGTGAATGGTTGTGGCTCTGTAAGTGGTTGTCCAAGCACTAAGTGAGCAAGAACGTCCTGAGTTTTAGCTAAAATATTAGCATTATCAACTAGGGCCATGTTTTCTTCGTCAGTGCTGCCGTTTTTCCAAGTTCTTTGGTAAAGGTATTTCATCGCCATAACTTTATCCATCCAGATACCGCGAGTTGCTCTATCTGATGAATATTTGAAGTTAGGGTCATTGTCTTTGAAACCATTTAGAAATTTACCAACTTCACCAACAACAACTTTTCCTTCTTCAGCAAGTTTTGCTTCTACTGCTGGATCGAAACATGATGTTGTCACGTGAGAGATGTCGTATTTAACTTCGTCGTAAATTTCAGCAAGCTTCTTAAATTCAACAATCACAGTTGGCTCCTGAGCTGTTGTTACAGCACAGATATGATCTGGTGTTTTAAGAACATCAATGAAGAAGTTTCCAACGATATCTACGGCTTCTTTTCTTTCGTTAATCATCTTACATACTGGGTATTTCGCAGTATCTTCTGGTGAACAACCTTGTGACATAAGATCAGCACCAAAGATTGTTTGGAAGAATTCATACTCTTCAACGATGTCACGGATAGAAGCGAATTCCCAGTATCTTGCGATAAGGTATCCACCTAGATCGTAACTAGAGTAGTCAAGACGTCCATCTCTAAAGTTTCTGTACTTATAAAGATCGTAGTATCTTTTAATCTTGTGGTTAGCAACTTCTGGAAGAGTTGTCCCTTCGTCAAATCTATTACAGATTGAAGATAAACCAGCATTTTCATCTGTACAGAAAGCATAGGCCTTTCTGTCTTTGGCATTAAGAATCTTGTCAGTGTCATTGATTTGATTAACAAGGTTCTTAATATCAGCAGTAGATGAAGTTACATCGTTTTGTAGAAGTTCAAGTTTTGCTGTTAATTCATCTTTTTTGGCCTGAGCAGCTTTTTTAGCGTCTTCAAGGGCCTTTTTAAATTCTGAAACAGAACCTTTGATTTTTAATACAACACCAGTATCAGTTTCAACTTCTTGCGCATAAGCAAAACGAAGTGCAGCTAGGTCGTACTTTCCAAGGGCCATTAGTTCGTTAAAGTTACTGAAAGCATAATCCATGATCGATGAGTATGCTGGTGCAGCATCAAGACCAAGAGCTCTCGCTTCTTCATCACTATAGAAATTGTCTTTATCCCATGAACCCATGAAGTTGTGGCGTAGACCTAGGTTGTGTCCAAGCTCATGGATAAGAGTTGATGTATAAGAGTTCACTAGAATGATATTTTGACCTTGGGCCTTTTGCTCATCATTTAGTTCCGACCATCTCTTTAGAGTTCCATCTGCATTTAAAACGCCAGGGATATTCATAAGGTCAGGGTAAATAACTTTCACTGTACCTGCGATTGGGAACGCTTCTTCTGCAAAGGCGTTGTTTTCTGCCCAACGAGCGATACGAGCTTCTTCCTTAAGAGCATGTTTTTCAAATTCACTTAAGTTTTCACCTTTGATCTTAAGAACTTGCTCAAGTTTCATATCTCTTTTTTGGTGAATTCTTTTTTCAATTTTCTTTTCAACACTGTTTAGGCTCACTCTTTCAAGAGCGTGAGTTTTTTCAGTATGTACATGACCTGGTTTCTTGTCGTGAGCTCTTTCCATTAGATTTACAATTTTCTTAATCTTTTGAGATTGAGCATCGTCGCCAGCTGTTGCAGCAGGATCAAAACCTGAAGTTACAGCAGTCATTGTTGCAAGTGTATTTGGAAGATTTGTGTAGGCCGCTGGGTTAACAGTAATAACTCCTGCTAGCGTTTCTTCTTGTGCTTTTTCTTTTTTCTTATCAATTGTTAAATCAACAGCAGCTTCCCAAACATGGCGAGACATTGTTTTTAGAACACCACCGTACATATTTACGTGACCTTGAACAATTTCTCCCGTTTGTGGGTTAGAAACAGTCGGTCCATAACCAAGAAGACCGTTCGCTAGAGGATCGTCAATAAGAACGATCATATTGTTTCTAAGATCTCCTGGATTTTTTCCTTTTCCTTCTGCTTCAACTAGTTTGATTTTGAAAGGAATATTCACATCTTTCATACTGTTGTTCATTACTTCAATGGCCTTGAAAGTAGCATCTTTAAGAAGCTTATTTTCAGGTTTGTTGTATGAAGCACTTAGGTGGTAAACAAGTTCATTATTTTCACGAACTGGATTCCAACGATTAAGTAGAACTTTTCTGATTTTTCTTTCAGGATCAAAGTCATCTTTTAAAACAAGTTCTTCGTTTTTAAAGAAACCAAAATCATCATGGTCAGGAATAGGGTAGTGAATTGGCTCATATTTCTTACTCGCTACTTGGTCTAGACGAACAAGAGAGTAGAAAAATCTAACTTTGAATGAGTTGTATGAGAATTTATCGTTAACATAGTTAGACCAGATACATCCCCATGAGCTTGAAAGCTTATATGTCTTCTCTAGTTCTACGTTAATTACACCTGGAGATACTTCATAATCTACAAGCTTAGTTCCAGCGTGTTGTACACAGCTATCTGCTTCAACTGTAGAGACATCAAGCATATTAATCTCACGAACTTGTAGACCTTCAAAGTTCGGTGTGAACTTATCTTTTTGGAACCACTCAAGTTCATTATTCTCTTCTTCAGCGTTTGTACATTTTCCGTAGTTGTCTTCACGACATCTATAAGATGCATATGACCCTGGAATTGTAAGTACAGGAGTGTCGTTCAAATCATTTTCTGCGAAACGACGATCTTTTTCTATTTCTAGAACTTCTAGACCTTCCTCTGACCACTCTAGACGAACGATTTTTTCGTCACCTTGGTAGAATGGGTCAGCTTGAGTTACTTCTCTTGGTGTTCCAAGAGTCATTGGAACATAAAGGTACTTAACTGGTTGCCCATTTTCCTCAGTGATAAATTCATTTTTACTTGCTTCTTTTACTTCCTTGTACACTTCATCGTACGGAGTATCTTTAGCACAACCAACCATAATGATCGGTGCTAAAGCAAGTACTGTGAGAGTCTTTAAATTTTTCATTCCCTTTCTCCTGCTCTAATCCTACAGCGTGTAGATCAAGCTTGTATAAACACTAGATTTGCTTTTATCAAATAATGAGACATCAAATTGTCTTCCCGTATACCCATAAGTTTTCCCACCAAGTTCGTGTCCAACACTGATGGCGAAATTCTTGTCAAATGACCAATCAAAACTTTGCCCAAGAGCAAACGAGTCGGAACCGCGCTCATTTTCATAGTCCCATTTCGTTGTATTGCTAAAGTAGGCAGTAAGCCCACCCTTAGCGAATGGAGCATATGTCAGGGCCACAAGGTTAGTTATGTAATAGTTTGTGTTAGCACCGTTTGATGCAGTTCTTTTAAATTCGTGGAAGTTCTTAGCAAAAGCAGTACTGAGGCTTAAGCTTACATATTTAAGTCCAACTTTTCTAAGATCGATATTTGCGCTCAGTTTTCCAAGAGCGCGACCGTTGTAAGATGTATTTCTTCTTTGGTCGGCATTTACTGGAAAGTAGTAACCACCACTTGCAGCTGTCGAGATTGTAGTTCCAAAATCTTTAAGGGGTGCAGATACGCCTAGGTAGGCACTTGAAAATGATTGATCTCTTTCGCCTTTGAAGTTCTTATCAACAGAACCATTGGCCTTAAGTGAAATCTTATCTGTTAGTTTATAGCTAACTGCTAGTTGAGCAGATGACGTAACATAACTATCGTATGAATCTGTTTCAAGTACACTTGTTGAAGTTGTTAAACTTAAGCTTGCACCAAATTTTTTACCAAGATTCATTGTTGAAGAATCAAGATCTGTTGTAATGGAGTTGGCCGCTATTTCGCTTGTTGCTGCCGCTTGAGTTGATACTGTATCGACAACAGTGGCAGGTTTTGTTTCGGGTGTATTTTTAGTAACGGGCCTTGTTGCCTTAGTTACCTTAGTTGCCTTAACTACTTTTGCAGATTTTTTAGCTTTAGTTACGTTTTCTTTTTTTACTGGAACTACAGGGGCCTCAATGATGAGCTTTGGCGCTTCGACTTCAACGACTGCAGGTGCCGTCTGTTGAGTAGCGCTCTGTGGTTCAACATTATTGTCACTTACAGCAGCTTGCTCTGTCTCGATGACTTCTTTTACCTTCGCCACTTCTTTGTCGCTTACGAACATACAAGAAGACGTTACGATGGCCAAACTTGCGATAATGAATTTATTCCCCATAATTTTCCCCCGAAAATTTGTGGCATCTTAGAATAAAGAGGTAAGGGGGTCATTAAAGACTTTTAATATGATGAACTTTTAGCCCCAAATGTAAGAAAAAGTAAGAAGATGATGGCTAAATAGGGAGAAATAGTGACAAAGGTGGTGTGTTTTTGTCAAGAATTGGCGGTAAGTTTATATGCATAGGGCCAGATTGCACTGGCCCTATTCTGTAAAATTTATTGTTTTCTTTCAAATAGGGCCCTAACAACTGGACCTTCGCAGTATTCATTTTCTTCGCCGTCAATGATGTTGATGGCAAGGTAGCGGTGACCTCTTGGTGTAGCATCATAGCCTGGATTTTTAAGCTCTTCATCAAGCCATGTTTTTGTGGCCTCGCATAGTTCTGGCAGATTAACTTCTGTGTGTGCGAGCTCTAGCTTTTGTGTCGCTCTATTTCGCACATAAAGATTAGTCTGTTCACATGTAACTTCGTGCGCACCTTTGTAGCTAAGTTCAAGCATGAAGTTATTAAGTGGTTTATCTGCAGATAGCTTTTTGAATTTTACTTCTTTTTGAGTGTAAATTTCAGGTGCTGGTACAGGTAGGTCTTCGAAGCTTCCGCAGTCATAGCCTACACCTTGTGCCCAATAGGCCGTGTTGAATTCAGTGCTGTGGGAAGAGCTAGCAAAAGCAAGAGTCGTTAGAACAGTAATTAAATAGTATTTCATATAATCTCCTTAACTTGATTCGTTAGGGAGAATTTATATTGAAAAGTTTGATAGGTCAAACAAAAATATTAAAAATAAAACAAATCAAAAAATCCAAAAAAAAGGCCCCAAAAAGGGGCCTTCTATGGATTAAGCTTTTGGTTCAGCTTTACTTTTTACAGCAGCAGATAGGTAATCTCTGTTCATACGAGCGATGTTTGAAATAGAAATCCCTTTCGGACAAGAGGCCTCACATTCAGCTTCGTTAGTACAGTTACCAAATCCAAGTTCATCCATTTTCGCAACCATGTTTTGAACACGTTGATCAGCTTCTACTTGACCTTGTGGTAGTAGAGCAAGTTGAGAAACTTTTGCAGATACGAAAAGCATTGCAGAAGCATTTTTACAACTAGCTACACAAGCACCACAACCAATACAAGCAGCTGCATCCATTGCAAGTTCAGCATCTGATTGAGGAATAAGGATAGAGTTTGCATCAGGAGCGTTACCAGTGTTTACATTAGTGAAACCACCAGCAGCAATGATTTCATCAAAAGCGCCACGATCAACCATCAGGTCTTTCAGAACAGGAAATGCTCTCGCTCTAAAAGGCTCGATGACAACAGTATCGCCATCATTGAACTTTCTCATGTGAAGCTGACATGTTGTCGTTTCTCTTTCTGGACCGTGAGCTTGACCATTGATCATTAGTGAACACATACCGCAAATACCTTCGCGACAGTCGTGGTCAAAAGAAACTGGGTCAATACCTTCAGCGATTAGTTTTTCATTCAATTGATCAAGCATCTCTAGGAAAGATGAGTCTGGTGAAACACCTTCTAGTACGTAGTCTTGAATTTTTCCTGAGTCTTTAGAGTTTTGTTGTCTCCAAATTTTCAGGTTAAGTGTCATTAAGTTATCTGAACTCATTTATTGCTCCTATTACTTGTAAGATCTTTGAGTAAGTTTAACGTTGTCATACTTCAGCTCTTCAATGTTACGAGCGGGAGTTTGTTCGTCACCCTTATATTCCCAAGCCGCTACGTGAGTGTAGTTTTCATCGTCACGTTTCGCTTCGTTTTCTTCTGTCTGATATTCTTCTCTTAAGTGTCCACCGCAAGACTCATTTCTTGTTAGAGCGTCTCTTGCCATTAGTTCACCTAGTTCTAAGAAGTCAGCAACTCTGTTTGCTTTTTCAAGCTCAAGGTTGATACCTTCTGCAGTACCTGTAACCTTAACATCTTGCCAGAATTCTTTTCTTAGTTTTTGAATTTCAGAAATAGCAGTTTCTAGACCTTCCTTAGTTCTTGCCATACCAACGTGTTCCCACATGATATTTCCAAGTTCTCTGTGGAATGTATCTACAGATCTCTTACCGTTGATACTTAGAAGCTTTGAGAATCTGTCTTTAGATTCTTTCATTGCTTTATCAAATTCTGGGTGATCTGCACTTACTTTCTTATTGATTAGACCTTCACCAGCTAGGTAATTTCCTAGAGTGTATGGAATAACAAAGTAACCATCAGCTAGACCTTGCATTAGAGCAGAAGCTCCAAGGCGGTTGGCACCGTGGTCAGAGAAGTTTGCTTCACCAAGAGCGAAACAACCAGGAATAGTTGTTTGTAGGTTGTAATCTACCCATAGACCACCCATTGTATAGTGAACAGCTGGGTAAATTCTCATTGGAACTTCGTATGGGTTCTCGTCAGTAATTCTCTCGTACATATCGAAAAGGTTACCGTACTTAGCTTTGATTGTTTCTAGACCGTCACGCTTAATAGCATCAGCAAAGTCTAGATATACAGCTACACCAGTTGATCCAACACCTTGACCAGCATCAACAGCTAGTTTTGCGTTTCTTGCAGCAACGTCTCTTGGAACAAGGTTACCAAAAGAAGGGTATTTTCTCTCTAGGTAGTAATCTCTCTCGCTTTCAGGAATTTCATTTGGCTTACGCTTGTCACCTGGAGCTTTTGGAACCCAAACACGGCCATCGTTTCTTAGTGACTCTGACATAAGAGTAAGTTTCGACTGGTTTGTTCCGTGAACAGGGATACATGTTGGGTGAATTTGCGTGAAACAAGGGTTCGCAAACATTGCCCCTTTCTTATAAGCTTTCCAAGCCGCTGAACCGTTAGAGGCCATTGCGTTTGAAGAAAGGAAGTAAGCGTTACCGTAACCACCAGTACAAAGAAGAACAGCATCAGCAGCGAATTTTTCGAATTCACCAGTGATAAGGTTTCTTGTAATAATACCGCGGGCCATACCGTCAACGATAACAAGTTCAACCATTTCTCTTCTTGTATAAACTTGAACTTTACCTTTACCAACTTCTTTCATCATTGATTGGTAAGCTCCAAGAAGAAGCTGTTGACCTGTTTGTCCTCTCGCATAGAAAGTACGTGAAACTTGCGCTCCACCGAATGATCTGTTTGAAAGAGTTCCACCGTACTCACGAGCAAAAGGAACACCTTGAGCAGCACACTGATCGATGATGCTATTTGCAACTTCAGCAAGACGGTAAACGTTTGCTTCTCTTGCACGGTAGTCTCCACCTTTTACTGTATCGTAGAAAAGTCTCCATACTGAGTCACCATCGTTTGGATAGTTTTTCGCAGCATTGATACCACCTTGGGCAGCAATTGAGTGAGCTCTTCTTCCTGAATCTTGAATACAGAAAGTTTTAACATTGTAACCAAGCTCTGCAAGAGTTGCAGAAGCAGAAGCTCCAGCAAGACCTGTACCGACTACGATAACGTTGTACTTACGCTTGTTCGCAGGGTTTACAAGTTTCATATTGAATTTATGGTTCGTCCATTTTTCTCTTAGTGGACCTTCAGGAACTTTACCATCAAGTTTCTTAATATCAGTCATTATTTACCCCCTAGAAGGTAGCAGTAGATTGGAAGAGCAATGTATCCAAGAGCGATCACTACTGCGAATAGTTTTGAAATAAGTTTTAAACCACAGTTGTATTTTGGATGGCTGAAACCAAGTGATTGGAATGCTGACCAGAAACCATGACTTACGTGAATACCTAGGGCAATCATCGCAATTACGTACCAAAGAACGTTAAGCGGTGATTGGAAATAAAGAACTACAGTTTTGTGTAGATCTCTTACTTCGATACCGTCAATTTGAGTCATGTAAACAGGACCAAATTTAAAGTTGATTAAGTGGATGATAAGGAAAACTAGGATTAGCATCCCTGTATAAGGCATTGTTGAAGAAGCGAAAGTTGCTCCTCTGCCTGTCTTTTGCTTCATGTAGTACTGAACTGGACGAGCTTTCTTATTTTCTACCGTCAACTTGATCGCAAGACCAATATGCGTGAAGAAAATCGCAGCAAGAATTGCCTCAGCAACATAAATAAGTTTGTTACTCGTTAGCGCATGAGCGTAAGTGTTAAACGCGTCTGAACCAACATAAATTAGACAGTTCCCAATTAAGTGAGAGACGAGAAACCCACAAAGCAGGAGTCCTGTCACGGCCATCACCTGTTTTTTTACAACAGATGCTTTTAAATACGTGCACAGTTTTGATGCCATAGGAAATTTACCCCTTTTAGACAGTATGTAGTTTAAAAAAATGTGATTTGAAATCACCTGTAGTTTAACTCATTGAAAAGGAATAGTTAACCGTTTTTCTTTGAGACATAAAAAACTTTTTTGAAGTGGTGCGCAATGTTTACGATCAAGAAAATTCATTGCTGCGTTAGATGATTTCTATCATGGGAATTCGTGGCCTAAACGCGTTAATCTTGATAAGAGCTGTTAGTCATTTCACGAGAATTAAACATGAGTTCATTTTACGAGTTAAGCTATAACGAGCTTAAAGACATTATTACTGCCAATGGCCTATCCGCTCGCGGGGCCAATGTTCTTTATAATTGGCATTATAAAAAGAAAAACTTTGAACCTTGTGTTGAAGATTTGTCTAAAGGGACAAAAGAGCTTGTTTATGGCGCAATGTCATTTGGCCTACCTCGAATTTCGCATATTCAAAAGGCATCAGATTTAACAGTAAAGTTTTTATTTGAACTGGAAGATGGCAGTAAAGTCGAGACTGTTCTTATTCCTTTTAACCGAAAATACAGCGTGTGCCTTTCCACTCAAGTGGGATGTGCTATGAAGTGTTCGTTTTGTTTCACTGGCATGCAAGGCCTTAAGAGAAATTTAAAAGTTCACGAAATTATTGGTCAGCTGATGATGGTCCATAAGTGGTTAGGTGAGAATAGACCTGGACCCGATGCCCGAATTCTAAATGTTGTTTTTATGGGACAAGGTGAACCACTTCATAATTTTGATGCTGTTAAAAAGGCCTGTGATATTCTCATCGCTCAAGAGGGCGCCTCAATGGCCGCGCAAAGAATAACTGTATCAACTTCAGGCTATTTGCCAGGACTTATGCGCTGGAAAGATGAGATGCCAGGTGTGAATCTTGCTCTATCGCTTCATTCGCCATTTGATGAAATTAGAAATGAACTCATTCCTATTAATCAGCGCTATCCTCTAAAAGAAGTACTCAAATTTATCGATGATATTCCTCTTCATCGCAAACAATTTGTTACTTACGAGTATTTATTAATTAAAAATTTAAATGACTCCGAAGAAGACGCCAAAGCTCTTGCAGAGCTTTTAAAAGATAAAAGGGCCATTATCAATTTGATTCCTTTTAATCCCGTTCCAGGGAGCCATTATCAAAGACCTGAACTCTCTACTGTTAGGGCCTTTGAAGAAGTTTTAGTGAGTTATAAGATTCCTACGATGGTTCGCGTGACAAAGGGTGATGATATCTTGGCCGCCTGTGGCCAGCTGAACACAAATAGCTAGACCCTCACACTTTCATATAAAAATTGTATAGATAGTATTGTTTTTCTAAGCTTTACCGCATAGATCTATTTACATATAAAGCCCACACGAACTGATTAAAAAAGGGATCTAATATGAAATCAATTATTCTACTTATGGCACTGACTTTAAATACTTCAATCTTTGCTGCCGATTTTTTAACTCGCGCTCAAAATAATAAAATCCTGCTAGAAATCGATAATATCTGTGGTGATACATGGTGCGAAGGGGATTTTAACTTTAACTTCCCTGAACTTACTTGTGATGATGTCACGGCAACTTGTACTCTTTCAGTTTATTTGTTTGACGGTTATAATGACACTGATGGTGATCCAGAATACTTTATGGGTAAATGTGAGTTCACTGGAATAACAAGTTATGAGCAGATGATTGAACAAGGGCCGAGATGGTCTCACTTGAATCAAGAATTTTATGAAAATATCACAGACTGTATTACTGAACTTGAAGATGAAGCACGACCTGTGATTTTTCCAAACGAATAAATAGGATAAATATGGCAAAGACGATAATCGTATATTTCGATGGAGATTGCGCTCTTTGCCACTTCTTTGTAGGCTTTGTTCTAAAGCGTGATCGTAAAAGATTGTTCAGATATACTTCTTTGCAGGGCAATTATGCTAAAGATCATTTAGTAAGTGCCCTGAGAGAAAGTTTTGATAGTGTCGTTGTAACTGTTGATGACACTTTCTATATAAAGTCCAAGGCCGTTTTCTTTATTTTCTCTCTTCTTTCTTTTCCATGGCCTGTTCTTTCACTGTGCCGTTTTCTTCCACGCTTTATTACAGATTGGTGTTACGATCTTGTGGCAGTGAATAGAAAGAAATTCTTTCCTGGTAAGAGTGTTTGTCCCATGCCAAAACCTTCTGAACGTCAGCTTTTCTTGGATTGAATTCACTTACAAGTTTGTCTTTATTTTTGTAGAGGATGAAAAATCCCATAATAATAAGAAAGACAGCGAAAACTTTTTTCAATTTAGCACTTGATATGTAAGAGCTTAAATGGCCGCCAATTAGCGATCCTATAACGGTAACTGTTGTGAAGATAGACAGGAACATCCATGGAATTTCAATGGTGCCAATATAGCCAACAAAGCCGCTAAATGAGTTAAAGGCAATAATGAGTAGACTCGTTCCCACGGCCACTTTCATGGAGACTCCCGTTAGTAGTACCAGGGCAGGAACAATGAGAAAACCTCCACCAACGCCAACTATACCAGTGATAATTCCTACGATAAAGGCCTGGATAAGAATGAGGGTTTTTTTAATTTCTTTTGTTTCATTTTCATCTTCTTTCTCATTTGTCTTTTGACCTTTAAACATAAAAATTGCGGCCAATAGCATAATGATGGCAAAGAGAATAAGCTGAGTGCTGCCATCCATTAGTTTTGAGAGTCTTGCCCCTAAAAAGGCCCCGAGCATGGCCATGGGAGCAAAGATAAAAGCTATTTTGAAATTTACATTTTTTTTACGAGCATGTCCAAGGGCCGAGATTAGTGCAGTCACCCCAACTATAACTAAGCTTAGAGCAATTGAGGATTTTGCTGGCATCTCTAGAACATAGACGAGGATAGGCACTGTGAGGATTGAGCCTCCGCCACCTAGAAGTCCAAGACTGATACCGATAAATAATGCTAAAAAATATCCAATAGTCATAATAATCTCCCCGTCATTCTAACTATAATGACATAGAGAAAGTTGTGAGTGTTATGATCTTAATCAAACTTAATCGTTAAAGGCCTCAGATTCCAATAAGGCAACGGGGTCTTTAATATGGATGGCCCTACCTTCTTTATAGATATGGCCCTCTTGTTCGAGCTGGCCAAGCACACGCGAAACTGTCTCGGTCTTAGCTCCAGAGAACTCACCAATTTCTCTGCGCGTCCATTGATAGTCTGGGTAGCGATTCTTTAGAAAAATAAGGGCCTCTATAATGCGGCCATAGACTTTTTTTCCACTCATATCTTTTAGACGTAGCTCTGATCGTCTAAGTTCTTTTGCTAAAATTTTTGCAATTAACACTGCGGCCTTGGGGTGAGTGTTGATTGTAAGATAGAAAATTTCTTTGGGCACCATCAGCACTTTTGTTTTACAAAGAGTGTGGGCGCTGGCGTGATAATGCTCTTCACTGATGAGAGATCTATGACCAAAGATAAAGCCTTTACCAAAGACCCTAAGGAGGGCCTCTTGGCCGTTAATACTTAGACTTGTCAAAGAAACGAGTCCTTCATCTATAAAAAAAAGATGGTGGGGAGTATCTCCCTCATCGTAAATTTTCTCTGCGCTATTAAATTCCTTGTGAGAAATTTCTTGCGGGTACTCTTTTTTAATAATAGAGATCAGGTCTTCGCCATAATTATGTAATTTCATACTATTATTGTGCCCTTTTCGATTCTTTAATTCAACAAGAATGAAAGGCAACTTTGACGAAGATCATTTTACGTTTTGATTTTTTTTGTCATAATCAATCTCAACTATGGAGGATTGTATGAAAATTGAAGCCCTGTTTGATGAAAGTACATATACGATGACATATATCGTTTTTGATGAGGCCACAAAAGATGCTGTGGTTATTGATCCTGTTCTTGATTACGATTCTTTTTCGGGAAAATTAAATCATAACAGTTACCACAAGGTGCTAGAGTATATTAACGCTCATAAGTTAAATGTTCACTTCGTTCTTGAAACTCATGCGCACGCTGACCACTTGAGTTCTTCACAATTATTTAAGAAGGACTTTCCTGGTGTAAAAATTGGAATCGGGAAGAATATTACTCAAGTTCAAGAAACCTTTAAAGAGATTTTTAACCTTGAAGATTTAAAGGTTGATGGTTCTCAATTTGACTCTCTATTTGCCGATGGTGAAGAGTTTAATGCTGGAGTCTTGAAATTTAAGGTTTTCAATACACCTGGTCACACTCCTGCATGCGTGAGCTATTACATCAATGATTCTCTTTTTGTTGGTGACGCTATTTTCATGCCTGATTATGGAACAGGTCGTTGTGACTTTCCAAAAGGTGATGCAAAAGCTCTCTATAACTCTGTTCATAATATTATTTATTCTCTTCCTAAAGAGACTAAGATTTATGTTGGTCATGATTATATGCCAGGTGGCCGTCCTCTTGAATATAAGACAACGGTACAAGCTTCAATGGATGCCAATATTCAATTAAAGGGTGGTACTTCAGAGGCAGACTTTATTAAGTTCAGAACAACTCGTGATGCGACATTACAAGCTCCTCGATTGTTGTTGCCTAGTATTCAAGTCAATATCAATGCAGGTGAGTTACCTGAAAAAGAGAATAATGGTATTCGCTATCTCAAGTTACCAATAGTTGAGTAAATATTCTAAAAAGAGCGTTGGCCAACTTTAGGGTCAACGCTATTACCTATATCTTAAAGTTCCTTTGAATTTCAAATTCTAAATACCTGATTGTTTCGTGTCGTTTGGCCTAAGTATTTCTTATTTTGTTTTTTATCCATGAAGTGAGTAAATTTAAAGGATAACATTATGATGAGAAATATTATTCACTTTCTATCCATTGTCCTTTTTTATTTTACCCTAGGAAGACTTGGGCACGTTTTTATTTTGAGTGAATATAAGCTCTCTTTGTTACTACCAGCGATGGCCTTTGCTATTGTCATTGGTAAAGAAAGAAGGGTTTCTGACTTTGTCGCTATTTTCACCGGTGGGGTGGCGTTAGAAATTTATAACTTTCATGACTTTGGTCGTGGCCTTGCCAATCCTTTGATCATTCTTGTCTGTGCTTTGGCGCGCATGCTACCACCACTAGCGATCAGCTATATTTTCGACAATAGAAATAAGGCGTATTTTTATAATTCCTGGGAGAAGTTTTGCTCATTTTTTTGTGTCTCTCTTATCTCCAGTGCTGTGACATCTTTTCTTATCTTCTTTAGTTATGATCATTTCATAGGGGGTGGGGAGTTTTATATTGGAACTTCTCTTAGCTTTTTTTGTGCGACATTTTTGAGTGTTGTTCATTTGGCCCCCTTATTTCTTTATATTTGGCATAAGAAAAATCACTTTTATTCAAAACAACACTTTGGACCACTTGAATTGGTATTTATATCAATGCTATTCATCCTCTCCTTTATATTTACGGGAGGTCATAGTATTTTTGCCATTCATGGCGATCTATTCTTTCTCGTTTGTATACAGGCCTTCTTTTTTCTTTTTACATTTGTTTCAAGTTATTTCTTTTTCCGCTTTCTTTTATCTTTTGATCTTAAAAGTAAGGACTATCGTCACTTGGCCATAAATATTCTCTCTCAAATGTTACTCACTTCCTTCTATGTGAGTTTCTATTTGTTTGACTTCAAGACGGGGACCACGGTTCACAACGAAAAGATCTCATTGATTTCAATTTTTCTTCTTTTTATGGGGCTGAGTGCCGCAACATGTGTAAGCTTTTTATTTTATATTTATGAAAACGCCAGATTATCATTATTAGATTTTGATAAGATTAAAAAGAATACCAATGATCTTCTTATTTCAAAGAGTGTATTCCTCTCAAATATGGGTTTAGAAATACGAAATCCTATGAATGGAATTCTTGGTATGATTGAAGTTTTGGAAGAGGGAAGTTTAAATAATGATCAAAAAAGTATCGTCTCTGCCATTAAAACATCATCTCTATCTTTACTGTCTACAGTAAATGATATCTTAGATTTTTCTCGTGTTGAGACTGATAGTTTTAAAATTGAACACAAAAATTTTATCATGAAAAATATTTTAGGAGCGCTCCTTACATATTTTAATGATCACACTCAAGATAAGAATCTCACGCTTAAAATCGAACTGGATGAAAGATTACCGCGTGTTCTTAAAGGTGACGGAGATAAAATTAGACAAATCTTGAAGAACCTTCTCGATAATTCAATAAAGTTTTCCAACTTTGGCGATGTTTTCATGGGGATTACACTGAAGGATGTCGATCTTTCAAATAATGCTTATCTTTTAGAATTTAAAATTTCTGATCAAGGTATAGGAATTCCTAAAAGTAGGCTGCAAAATATTTTTAAACCTTTCAATGCCCAACAATTTGATAATATGAAATCCCATCACAATCATGGTGCTGGACTTGGCCTTGTTGTCTGTCAGAAAATTGTTAAATATATGGGAGGGGATATTTCTGTTGAGAGTGAAATTGGTCGAGGTACAACATTTAAAGTTACTCTTGAATTAGAAAAAGGAGATTTGGATTTAGAGCAAACCCATAATCAAGATTTTGATATTAGTGAGTTTTCAGAAAATTACCCGGCCGACATTCTAGTCGTTGAGGATAATCCTATAAATAGGGATGTGATTGTTCGCTTCCTTGAGCGCCTAGGTTATGAACCTGAGGTTGCACAAAATGGTAAAGAGGCCTGTGAGGCCTTTCGCTACAAAAGCTATGATCTAGTATTAATGGATCTTCAAATGCCCATTTTGGACGGTATGGAGGCCTCGAAAATCATATTAAAAGAGAGTAAAGGTAGTAAAAAACCTATAATAATTGCTCTCACTGCAAACGTTTATCAAAAAGATAAAGAGAGTTGCTTTGCTATTGGAATGTCTGATTTTCTTCTAAAGCCAGTTGATCGAATAAGTCTACAAAAGACATTGGAAAAGCATTTGATAATCAGGCAAATGGAAAAAGGTAATTTTAAATGAGATTGTTATTTGTTGATGAACTGAAAGTTTTGTCTGATGTGGATGTCCTTCTTATTGAAGGGGTAATGGATGCTGATATTTCCTATGAGAATTTAAATCAACTCGTAGATAATTTCAATCCAAGCAAAGATGAATTGGCCGTTATTGTTAGTTCTTCGGATCCAGAGCCAAATAAAATTATCAAACAAATTGAAAATGAAAAAATTCCCTTTGTGAATTTGAATCTCATTAAGAATATAGATGTGGATAGTGTTTCCGTGGCCATACAGGAAAGATTGGGGCTCAATGCGATTAATCATCCCTATCCAAAACTAAATTATGAGTCCACTCTTCTCACAAACGGACGTTTTGATATCTACCTTAGACTCTCAGAAAGTAAGTATGTCAAAATTTATGAGGCCAACAGTATTGGCCTTGAGCAAATTATTGAACAATACACAATTAAAGGTGTGCGTAATTTCTATCTAAATGAGGATGATTTCTTTTTCTACCTTGATTCGTTAAAAGTACGTTTTTTAAATAAGTCAGAAGACCCCCATGAAAACCAATCGCTTCAAATTTCTTTAGTCGAGGCCATTCAAGAAAAAGTAAAGGCCCTTGGTGTTAGTCAAGATATCGTGTCCGAAGTTAATTTGGTAACGAATAGGCTTTTTGATGAAATAGAAAATAGTGGTCGCATCGTTTATGAAAAGATCCAACATCTAAAGGAATCTCGACATTTCTATGAACACTGTCTTTTGATTACTTATCTTGCTCCAGCAATTGCCAGAGAGCTTGGCTTTTTCTCTCGTGGCATTGTTGAAAAAATTGTTTATGCTGCAATTTTTCATGATATTGCTTTTAATGAGGATGATCATCATCTTGCTAAGTATTTCGATGAAAAAGAGATTACTACTTTACGTTGGCAAGACATAAAAAAAATAAAGAATCATCCTTTCGAAGCACAGGGGATTGTATCTAGTCTAAAGTTTACTCCTCCTGATGTTGAAATGATTATTCTTGGCCACCACGAAAGACCAGATGGCACAGGTTTTCCTAAAGGACTTAGAGGAGATCAAGTTCCGCTTATTGCTTGTTTATTTATCGTAGTAGAGGATTTTGTTTCAAAGTATTACACATCAAATAAAGGTGAATTTGCACTTGAACAATGTCTAGAAATGATTAGACCAGTTTATAATGTCGGAAATTTTAAAAAGATATTCTCTGGATTAGAGTCTTTGTTGAAATAAAAAGGGTCATTTCTGACCCTCTTTTTTTAGTTACATTTTACGCTTTCAGTATTTGCAACAAGCTGAATGTTTACATCATTCCATGTTTTACCTTCATGTAGTGCAAAACAAGCTTTGTTAAGTTTTTTCAATTGATCGTTAAGAGCAAAATCGAATACATCGATAGTTCCGTTAGCAACAATCTTGTTGTCTTCAAGAGCGTATTTCATTGGAACTTCAATTGTTTTACCATTTAAAGTAATAGCAACATTAACTTTCTTGTCAGTTACCTTTAAAACCTTTCCTGTGATTTTTCCTGGGTTTTTGAAAAGTGAGAAAAAGTTTTTATTGATATTTGCATCTCTAGCAGCATCTTTTGTTGAAGAAGTATTTGTATCAATAGTGAAAGTTGCAGTGCTCATCAGGTCTTGAGCATTTTTTGCTGTTGTGGCCACGATCGAAGTATTTGTAAATGTACCATTTACTCCTGCCTTAGCTGGTGTTTTAAAAGCTGTCCAAGTTACTTGGGGAACATCTTTAGTTAGAGCAACACAGTCTGCCGCCATCGAAGATAGAGATAGTGTTGTTAGGGCAATAGCTGCCATCATTTTTTTCATAAATTCTCCTATTTTTTTACTATTGGTAATAAGTGACGAATTGTTCCATCATTTTGTTCTTTTACTTCTATATCTAAGATTTGTGCCATAAAATTGTAAATGCTAGTATTGTCAATTGTTGGTAAAGTCTTAGGCACTATATTTGGACCTTTTGCGTAAAAAATGCCGTGCATATCTTTTTTATTATTGTCGTAACCATGATTTCCTTCACTTATACTATTAGACTTTTGACCAATAAATTTTCCAAGTTCTGTCATAATTAAAACATCACCAATGCGTGGATTCTTGTTTAATTTGAATTGTGACGGAATATCTTCTCTTGAAAAGGCCCTGGCCTTAATTCGTTTACTGTTAAGAATGTGAACTAGTTTTGAGATAAGTTTTTTCTTATTTTTTTCATCGCCTTTGAAATAGCTGTGGATAATTGGTCCCATGCCAATAAAAGTAAAATTCTCTTTAAGTTCAGGATAGTCTTCAGCGTATATGTCTTCAAGGTAATAGGGAGAATGTTTGTCTACCGCTGTCATTCCATGATCAGAGACGATGATAATATTTAATGGCAGATCCATTTTCTCAAGTTCGGTAAAAAGCTTGCCCAAACTATTATCGACTTTTTGAACGGCCTGTCGTGTTTCGGGTGATACTGGGCCATACTTATGTCCTGCAGAATCTACATCGTGAAAGTAGAGAGTGAGAAAATGGGGGCGTTTGTTTTCTGGTAATTTAAGCCAATTGATAATTCCTTCAATCTTTTCTGTATGAGTGGTCTCCATACTAAAAGTTTTCCAAAAAGTTGGGTACATATCATTAATTTTTGCTTCCGAGCCAGGCCAAAAAAAGCTCGCACTATTCATACCGTTTTGCTGTGTTAAATTCCAAAAAGGAGTACCACCATAGAATTTGGGATTTTTAACCATTTCTCTATTTGAGAGTTTGTATTCCATTTTCATTTCTGGTTCATAGAAATGATTTGCCACGATTCCGTGGTTGTCTGGCACAAGACCAGTGACAATCGAGTAGTGATTAGGAAATGTTTTTGAAGGAAAACTCGGTTTAAGAGACTTGGCCTTTGCGGCACCAATAAGAAATTTTTTTAAATTTTCAGCATCGTACATATCTGTGTAATCGTGGCGGTATCCATCGATGGAGATAAGAAGAATATAGGGTGATTTTAGTCTGGTTTGATCATTTTCCCTGTTCGATTCTTGTTCGTTTTGAGTGTGAGAACATGACAATAAAAAGATAAGGCCAATAAGCAGTATTGATTTCATTAAAACATCCTTGTCGCAATACGAACATTATAGGTCAAAAGTGTCGCATTTCAACTTATGAATTTATAAGGCCTAGCACTCTAAGTTATTTCGATATGATGCTTTTTTCTAACATTAGAAAAATTGCGTATAATTTGAGTTTGTCTTCATATTCTCTCTATTAAAATACTGTAAAAGGATATGTATGTTCAAATCTTCTACGATCTCAGGTCGACTCTTTCTTCTTAGTGCGCTCCCGGCCTTAGGGGGCATTTTAATTGTTATGATGGTGCTTATACTTAGTGAGGGATGGTCTTTGCGAGAAGGAGCTGTTGTCGCGCAATCACGTTCCTTAGAGGAGGCCTTCCAGCGCACTCGCATCGCTTTTTCCCGACTAGCTAATGGTCTTAATAGTGATATGGGATTATTTCTTGGTCAAAAGTCTTTGAACTATGAAAATTATTCTAAAAGTCGAACAGACTTTTCTTTGCAATTGAATAGTTTCAATAAAGAGAGGAATAAGGAGTACTTCGAAAGAATAAATGATCATAACAAAAAGTATGAGCAACATATTGATGATTTTATACTTATTCAAATGAGTTTAGGTCGTATGGATCGAGGCCTTTCTGGCAGAGTTAATAATTTGATCAATGGGATGGAAGAAAATCAAAATATCGTGCAGTATCGATTCGATTTGGTGATGTTACGTGATCATTTTGACATGCTGATTCAAGGGGATCGTAAAGGAAGTTTACTCATTAATAATTATCTAAAAAAAATAGAGGGAACAAAAAGTATCTACTTGGACGAGGTGATAAGTAAAATTGAAACACTTCAAAATGAAATTCTCTCCCAAGTCGATAAACTCGAATTAATAAAAAAAGAAATTAGTCAGAATGAAATAAACCTTCAAATTACTATTGAGCAGTTGTATGACTTTATTGAAGGCAATTATACTAAAAATATTTTTTTCATGAAGCTATTGATAGGCAGCAGTTTACTGCTCGCGTTTTTTGTCTCTGTTGTATTTGGTCAGTTCATAGCACGCTCAATTTTAAAACCAATTGATATTGTTGTAGATCATCTTGAATCGCCAGAAAGGGTTTCAATTAAAGATCATGACTTCTCGGCCTATGAAGAAATTGAGAAGTTGGCCCTAGGAATTAATCGTTATGAAGAAAAAATAGCATATCAACAAAGAAAGATTGAAATGGAGTCTCGTTTTTTAACCCTTGGACAAATTTCATCTGGTCTATCGCATGAACTTAAAAACCCTCTTGCGATTATTAGAGGAAGAGCACAATATTTAGAAAAATATAAACTTCAATTAGACAGTAAAGCTGTCGGTGAATCAATTACCTCCATTTATGAACAAGTTGATCGCATCAACTCAACTCTTATGGGTATTAAGAATATTATCCTAGGCCATAAGATAGAGCAGTATCAGGATTTTAACTTTAATAGTATTTTTACCCATATCCGTTTACTCTTAACTAAAAAACTTGAAGAAGATGGAATTGAGCTTAATGTTTCAACTGATTCACATCAAATAGACTTTTATGGCCATGAGATCCTCCTTTCTGAGGCCATTTACAGTCTCATTAATCAATCGCGCAAAGAAACACGTGGTCTAGAACATTCAAAGATTATTGATGTGAAAATTAAAACCAATTATAAAAAAATCTATGTTGTTATTGATGATTCGGCCAATAATGCGAATAGAAATCCTGTGAGTACATTTCAAAAAGGTGGTTTGCCATTAGAGGTTTGTAAGAAAGTTATTCGAGAGCATGGGGGATTGTTGTGGATGAAGCAGGATAAAAAATATGGTCGATTTACGTTACAATTTCCAAAAAAAATTCCCGCTGCCCTTTAGGCCCGCGGGAATTTCATCATTACTTAGATAATTCTAAAGTATAGGCGATAGCAAGTTTTGCAAATTTCTCTGCGTGTGCTGCTGTTCCACCCATAGTTTCAAGAGTGTCTTTATTTGTATGAATTCTGTGGTTCATATCATTTTTCTTAGCTTCAAATGGGATTGAAGCAGGGAAGCCTTGAAGGTGCCATGAAGCGTGATCTGAACACCCGTATCCACACTTATCGTATCCCCATTTAAGGCCTGGAAGGTAAGTATCAATTAACGAGCCAACGAAAGCATTTTGCTCATTATTTGTATAATCTTGCATTAGTGCGATATCCCAGTCACTTCCTTTGAAGTTTGTCATATCAAGTTGCAGAACTCCGGCCACGGTGATGCCGTCATCTTTATACTTTTTAGCAATTTCTTTAGAACCAAGAAGACCAACTTCTTCTGCTGCATAGGCCATAAATGCTAACGTTTTCTTAGGTCTGTAGTTAGATTCCATAAGAACACGGATTACTTCAGTGATTGTAGCAATACCAGAGGCATTATCGTCAGCACCTGGAGCATGGGCCCCGCCACGATTCCAAAAACCCGCGATACTATCAGCGTGTCCACCGATAATAATTGTTTCAGGTGATTCGCCTTCAATTTTTAGGATAACAGATGGTTGAGGCCAGCTCGTGTGATTAAAAAGAGAAACCTTGGCATCACTTCTGTGCGCCACTAATTTCTTCCACTCATCTGCAATCCAGTTACTTGATTCAACACCAGTTGTACTTTTGTAGTAACGATTGTGGTAAGAAGAAAGTTTAATAATTGTTGAGCGGATATTGATTTCACTCGTTTGGGCCATGGCCTTCTTTACAGAATCTTCCTCAGTAAGGGAGTAGTCTTGAAAAGAGAGCATACTTTTTTCATTATCGTTGTGAAGATCGAAATCTCCGAGGGCCTCTGTTAAAGTTTCATAGCTAAAGAAACCACCACAACGGTGAAATTTCTCATGGGCCATGACTGAGGCCTGAATTTTATCTGACTTTTCAACTTCTAGTAATGAGAAGTTCTTTGATTCTTTAATGATTTTTGCTTCAGGGTTTGCCTTGATAAGTTCACTTGCGAGGTCGTTTCCTACAGTGATGTAATGAGGCGCTGCATTTGCGATAGCTAACGTTAGCGGTGCAAGAGCAAGAGATAGACTGACGTTTTTTAAAATGTTCATACAAACCTTCCATGGTTGTTTTTAGAGCGCTTAAGATATTCTCTATTGTGGCATGCACGATTGTGAACTGAAATCTAAAAAAACAAAAATGTTCTTACTTTTCAAATGTTAGAAATAGGAAATTTCAAGACTGTGACAAATGTATTTGCTAAAGTGCTTTCCAGCGTTTGAAACGCGAAGAGTCCCATCATTACTGATTAGGCCTTCTGCGACAAAGCTCGAAAGGGCCTGTGAGAAGGTCTTGTCGAGGGTGTCAGTATTAAAAAAAATCTGTAATAAAGACTCAAATTGCTGCTCTCTTTCGCTTTGACGATGAGTGGCAATTAGGGCGTTATTTCCCATTTCCATTTTGGCCTGGAAGCGCTCGAATAGGGGATCGTTTTGAAAGAGGACGCCATTTACTTTCGAAATTGACGATGGGCCAAGCCCTAGAAGGGCAGAGGCCTTGTAAGGCATTGTTCCCATCATTGTTCTTGAAAGCTCACCTTCATTTCTTTTTGCCATGTAATAAGAATTGTCTCTTGTGAAAAGGCCAAAGTGAATATTGGTGAAGTTGTGTTCTTCTAAATATTGACTGGCATGGGCCAAAACATCGTTAAGCTCTTTAGGGCCAAGAGGCTCATAGGGACCAAATGATTTTTGCACACTTTCATTCCATGGCACGGGGGCCAATGGGTAGAGTTGAACACTTGATAAAAGATCGCTGGTATAAATTTCAAGTGCGTGTTTCAACGATTCAACACTCTGAAAAGGCAAACCATAGATAAACTCACCCGTAATATCTTTGGGATTAAGTTCTTTTAAGGCCTTTATATTTGTTATAATTCTCTTCTTATCGCCTGTACGATTTACCACACTTAATACTTTCTCATCAATTTCTTGAATTCCAATGATGAAGCGCTCGCATTGGTAGTTCTTTAAAAATTGAATTAAAGACTCCGTAATTGATCTTGGGTCTAGTTCAATAGAAAGGGGGTTGTTTTGTCTTATATGAAGCTCTGAAAATATTTTTTCCAGTTCGCTGACAGGTAGGT
Source organism: Bacteriovorax sp. BSW11_IV (assembly GCF_000447755.1). Classification (GTDB taxonomy): domain Bacteria; phylum Bdellovibrionota; class Bacteriovoracia; order Bacteriovoracales; family Bacteriovoracaceae; genus BSW11-IV. Next base: position 99,326 of record NZ_AUNE01000036.1, read on the forward strand.
AGTTTGGCGTACCACCACCGAGGTAAACTCTATTTACCTTTAGTTCTGGATTGATATTTTTGTAATACTTCCATTGGGAGACAATGGCCTTTGTGTAATTTTCAAAGTCGTTGGGGTTTGTTGTGATTTTTATATTACAACCACAAAATGTGCACAGTTCTTTGCAAAAAGGCATATGGAGATAAATATCAACAGAGCTTAGTCGTTTTATTTCCTTTTCAATATCATCTATGCTGGCATTATTAAGCCAAGAGCTGCGGCGCGGGTAGTATGTGTACCTTCCGCCCGGAGCATGAAATTGTAAAAGTTTGTCACTAAGCTCTTGTGGTGTCATATTTACTAATAAACAAAATTATTATGAATATAGGCCACTGATTGTTGAACATTTTCCTTCGGAGTGTGTTGAAGAACACCGTGCCCAAGTCCTGCGATCCATTTATTAGGTCTATTAGAAGCTTCAATCTTTTGCCATAGCTCTTGCCACTTTGTTTCAAGAAGATTCCATGGCAAGTGAAGGTGACTTGGGTCTAAATTTCCTTGAATATAGTAATCATTTCCAAGAACTTCTAATGCTTTTGTAATATCCATTCTCCAGTCAACGCCAAGAACATCGATATTATCGTCTTCAATATCTGTTAGATATTCAATATGAGTTAGTTTTGAGTAGTACACAACCTTTTTATCTGGGTGCATTTTTTTAAATTCAGCAGTAACTTGTTTAAGAACAGGGATCAAATATTTTTTAAAATCATCTCGAGTTAGTTCTCCTGCGGCCGTGTCGAAAAGACAAATTGCATCGGCCCCACCTTGCGCTTGAACAGACATTTCTGTTAAAAGTTCAGGAAGTAGAATTTCTAAGAAGCCTTGGAATCTACCATCGTAAATACCATTTTTTGAATTCGTTAAACTTCCCGCATGTGAACCTTCTACTGCATAAGTATAAAGAGTCCATGGAGCACCAACAAAACCTAGCAGTGTTTTAGTTTGGGGCATACTTGCTCTGAGAAGAGCACAGGCCTCTTTTTGAAAGTTATAAAATTCAGCTGCAGGCGCAACTGGTTTTAGTGTTTTAAGAACTTCCATTGATTCTAGTTTTGTCCCTAGGATTGGACCTGGGTTGTAAACAAGGTTCATCCCCATATGTTCAAGGGGAAAAAGAAGATCACTAAAAAGAATAGCAGCATCGAAATCAAATTCATCAAGTGGACCATGAGTTACTTCCCAAGCAAGCTTTGGGTTTTTACACATTGTCATAAAATCGCTGTTCTTCTTAATATTTTGATAGTGGTCATGATAGCGACCTGCTTGTCTCATAAACCAAACTGGAACTTGTGTCTTTCCACTCGCATTAACAATTCTATCTGCAAATAAACCCATTTTTATATCCTTTTTAGCGTTTAGTTATTTTTAATTAATTTGTAGCCGATACCGCGCACTGATTGAATATCAACGCTCTTTTGCGGGTCTGTTTCCATCCACTTTCTCAAGCGTACAATGTAGTTATCCACTGTGCGATTGCTCGGAAATTTATCGAGCCCCCAAATTTGATCGATGATTTCATTTCTATCAATGGCCTCACCCATTCTTGTGTAGAGCAGCTCTAATATGGCACATTCTTTTTGCGGCAAAGAAATAATGTGACCATCACCATCGCTTACTTCAAATCTTCTGAACCAGACTTTTAAACCACCCAATTGAACTTCTTCTGGAAGAGTTTGTTTGAGGGCCTGTGAGCTTTGAATTCTTTTCAGACGCAGGACAAGCTCTTTTAGGGCGAAGGGTTTTGTAATATAGTCTTCTGCACCTATTTCTAGTCCTTCAACTCTAGTGTTGGGATCATTTTGCGCGCTTAAAAAAAGCAGAACAAAGTCTTTTCTTTTTTGTCTAAACTCGCGAGCAAGATCTAATCCACTGGCATCGGGAAGGCCAATGTCCATCAGAATAATGTCGGGACTATGCTTTTCAAAGAGTTCTCTGGCCGTTTTTCCATTCTCAGCTCTGAGACAGTGGTGACCAAGACCATTGAGGTATTCACTTAGAGTAATTCCTAAATTATCTTCATCTTCAACAATGAGAATCATGGACTTTGCATCATTCATACAACCTCCAAGGATTTCTTAAAGCATAGGACAAATTTTAAATTCTCTTCACCTTCTATAATAAAACGGCCACCCATCCTATCCATGAGCTTTTGCACAAGGTACAGACCAATTCCAGAGCCTTTGGCAGAGTTGTGTTTATAGAAAAGTTTTCCAAGTTTTTGTCTCTCTCCATGAAATATTCCACCATCGTCATAGATAAGACGTATATGGTGTTCTTTTTCATCAATCGTGAGCGTAGCACTTAGGTTTTCCGTATGAGATTTTGTATTTTCAAAAAGATTTTTTAAAATAAGCTCAAGGGCAAAGAGGTCGGCCTCAATAATTGGGTCAATGACTTGTGATTGTAGGTTCATCGCAAGATTCTTCGCTCTTTTTGCGTGAGTTGTTTTAATAACAGAAATTAAATCAACAGGGGCCGGGTTTAAGTTTCCTCCGCGCTCAATTCTTGAGAGTTGAAGAATCTTATCCATTTGTGTTTCAAGATTTCCTGTATCTTCAATAAGGCGCTCAGTTAATTTCTCTAGAAGAGTGTCGCTCTTGTAATTTTCTTCAATTGTGTCATGAATAACTTCTGATTGCAGACGAATGCTTGCTAAGGGTGTTTTCAGTTCGTGGGTAAGGCCTGCAAAGAATGCTTGCAAGGCCTTCGTTTTCTTTTGATCTTTATAGTAAAGAATGAAAAGAGAGATCGATAAAAAACAAATCAGAAGAATAAGAGTGGATCCTTCCCACTTGAGCATACGAATTACATTAGGTTTAATTCCAAGCTCAGGAAGAGATAATCCCATATGCGTTACTTTATCCTCAAAAACTAGGATAAGATAAAGCCACCAGCCTCCAAGGGCCAGTGATGTTGTCACCCACAAGGTGGCGAGAATGGGAAATACCTTACGACCAGTCAACACTTAGCTCCAAAGTCTTTTCTTTAGATCTTCTAGAACAAAGTCATTGTGCGCTTGACTTAGGAAACCAACTTCATACGCATTTGGCGATAGGTAGATTCCTTTTTCTAAAAGAAGAGGGAATAGTTTGTTAAAACGCCCCGCTAGATTCAGAGGTATTTCTCCAACTCTATGAATATCTTTTCCGCCTGGAAGAATCCAAAAAAGTGACCCATATCTAGTCATGTGATAATCTTTAAATTCACCATCGTTGTAGCCAACAAACCACTCATTAAAAATTTCTTCTAATTTTTGTCCGGCCTTTTCAAGATTATGATAAGTTTCTTCGTTAAGTTTTTTCAATGTCGAAAGTCCACCAACCATGGCCAGTGGGTTAGCACTTAGAGTTCCCGCTTGGTAGACATTACCGAGTGGCGCCAAGTTTTTCATGATATCATTTGTTGAAGCGATGGCCCCTACAGGTAGACCGCCACCAATGATTTTTCCGTAAGTTGTGATATCAGGTACAATTCCTGTGACTTCACACATTCCACCGAAGGCCACTCTAAATCCAGAGATAACTTCGTCAAAAATAAGAAGTGATCCATGCTCAGCAGTGATCTCTCTTAGGAAAGTTAAAAATTCGATTGTTTGAACAAGAAGACCATTATTGGCCGGAAGCGGTTCAATAATGATGGCCGCAATTTCACCCGGATGATCCTTAAAGCATTGGATAACACCCTCTTTATCTCCAAGATCAAGGATAAGCGTATCTTTGGCAACACCTTCCGGAACACCGGCAGAAGAGGCCTCTGCTTCACCAGCAAGTCCAGAGCCTGCTTTGATGAGCATACTGTCTACGTGTCCGTGGTAGCAACCATCAAATTTAATGATTTTATTTCTTCCCGTAGCACCACGAGCAAGCCTTAAGGCCGTCATGACCGCTTCAGTTCCAGAGTTCACGAAACGAAGTTGTTCAACATGAGATAGGTTTTCAATAAGAAACTCTGCAAGCTCTAGAGAATAAGGTTCACAAGCTCCATAGCTCCAACCACGACCTAGCGCTTCAATCAAATCTTTTTCAACTTCTGTATTTTTATGACCTAGAATAAGGGGGCCAAAACTCATACAGAAATCGATATAATCTTTACCCTCTACATCTTGAAAGTATGCTCCACTGGCCTCTTTAACAAAGCGCGGAGTGATAGGAAGTCCTTTAAAACTTCTAACTGGGGAGTGAACTCCTCCTGGAACCAGTTGTTTTGAACGCTCAAATAGTTCAGTTTGCTTACTCATATTTTTTCCTTTTAATTAATTTTTTTGTGTCATCCAAGAATTGAATTCATCAAGTCCACTAAAGGCCCTAACTTGTACACCCATTTCTTTTAGTTTAAGTTGAGTCTTACCTAGACCGCAGCAATGGAAGGCCTCTTTGATTTCAGGACAAAAAGATGTGTATGTTTTGTACTGATGGGCGCTCATCCAATAGAAGACTTTTGTATTTTTTAGTTTTTCTAAATACTCTTCGCTAGGAGATTCAATGAATCTTTCATAGACTTGAAGAACTTCACCTTCGTTGATTGTTCCATCATCATTCGATAGAGCAAGAAGTTTTCTGTTATCTCCAAGAAACATTCCAAGAAGTTTAGAACCTCTGAGCTCTTGCAGGTACTCTTCGCTTAGACCATCTGAAGAAGCATGTACCCAATGTCCTTTTTTCGCAAGGAATTGATGCGTTTTCGCTCCAGCTGCGAAGAGAGCTTTATATGAGGTCTTTTCCATCACGCTGTAGCAGTGTGATGACGTAAAATATAAATCGTCAGTTGTGAATGTCTCATTAAACTCTAGGGGTCTTTTTTCAATAATTTTATCACTAAGATAATTTGTCCCTAAAAGTTTTTGTTCAGAAAGACCTACAAAAGCACTGGATTTATCATGGCAAGTAGGGAAGGCCCCTTCAGTTTGAACAACATCGATTACCTTATCATCAACTGTTCCTCTATGAGTGTGCACGTAGTAGTCACCAACTTTTTTAACGTGAATACCTACGGCCAAGTGACAGCCACCGCCGTAAGAAGCAAAGGCCTGTCTCTCTCTTTGAACTTCGCTTATTGTTTGCTTGTCTTTCATAAGACTAAGCTTTTCTAATAGAGCGCCGTTATCATCTCTGTCTTTAAAGCACTCAATGGCCAGGGCCCCTTGAGAAGCGGCACTTGGTAAAATTGATTGCGGAAGAACCATAAAGTCTAAATCTTTGATAAGAATTTCTAGCTCTTTTTTTGATTCTGGACTTAGGGCCAGTCTTTCGATTCCAGCAAAGGCCAAAACGATAGCGTCGTAGTCGCCATTATTTAATTTACTAATGCGGGTATTTACATTACCTCTAAGCATTTTTGTTTTTACACTCAACCCCTCTTTTGCAGGGAGAAGGCTTGCTAGAGTTTTTTCAATATTTACGATTCTTCTAGGAGAACTTGTTCCAACAATGAGAGTATTAAGATCGTGCAATTTCTTTTGCACGTCTTTTCTAATGAGAAGAATATCTTCTGAGTATTGTCTTTTGGTAATGGCCGCAAGTTCAATCCCTTCAGGTCTTTCGCTTCCTAAATCTTTATATGAGTGCACCACTAAATCAACGGCACCTGTTAAAAGAGCGTGATCAAGTTCTTTGGTGAAAAAGTCTTTCCCTTCAAGTTGCCACAGTGGTTTGTCAGTAATTAAATCACCCTGAGTTTTGATAACTTCTAGAACGAATTTATCACCTGTGAGTTTTTCTAATTGATCTTTGACTTGTGTACATTGAGTAAGGGCGAGGAGACTTCCTCTTGTTCCTATCTTATAGACTACCTTATTTGAATCAGACAAACTGTAAATCCTCCCAGCCAAATGGGACATTGAGACTAAACGTCGTCTTTCGCTTTTCAACTAAATAAGCGATATGATCCCTGGCCTTTTCAACTTTTTGTTCTTTTTCTTCTTCTAATACTTTTGCTTCTCTAAAGACTTGCTCCAAACGATAAATACCGTGCTTATCACTTAGATCTGTTCTTAAAACAGAGGGAGTTCCCAGGTCCACAAAGATTTCCCCTTGGGCCTGCTTCCAGTTCTTAAAAAAGTTTTGGTTAAAGAGAACGACGTCCTCGGCACCAATTGTATTTACGATGAGCTCAAAAGTCTCATAAGATGAGTAATCTTTCCAGCCCACTGTCTTAATATTTTTTTGCGGGTATTCTTTAAGAAGATCTTTGATCTTCTCTTCATTTCTCGCTGTGATAAAAATTTCGTAGTGCTTATCGAGAAGCTTTATTAAGTCACGCGTTAAGGCCCCCGAGCCAACGAGTAAAACTTTTCCGCACTTCTTTTTTTGTTGAAGAAAACGACGCGACATTCCAGCGTAGGATTGTTGGCCGACATTATGAAGATAGAGAGTTCTCACTTCTTTTGCGTCCTTAAAAAGTTTTTCAAGAACGTTCATAATGAGCGGTCCCTTAAAACTATGTTTAAGGTATTCAAGATAGGCGTCTTTGAATTGACCTGTGATTTCATTTTCGGCCACAAGCTTACTTTTTAGTCCACAAATTGTTTCGAGTAGAAAAAGGTAGGCCGACTCATCTTCGTAAAGGTCAAAATCATGGGCCTTATTGACGTATTCCAGTGGCGCGAGATTGTGGCCCACAAGAATCGTTCTTTGACACGTTTTTAGAATAAAAACATCACCACTGGTTTCTTTAACCAAGGGGCTGCCAGAAGGAAGGTTAATGAGCTTAAGTCCTTGAATCATGAAAAATTCACGCCTTTCTTTAATTAATAGGGGATGGCCAGAATATAAAGCACAACATGCATCTATTTGTCACAGAAATGTAACCTATTGAATGATTTAGATCATCTTTTACTTAACCCGAGTTTTGTTTACTTTTCAAAGATGGGGCCTTCTGCTAGTATCGGCCCATGGAACAAATGAATGATACAGCGCGCACTAAAGATAATGAATTGAACCCTGAAAATGACAGGCCATTTTGGCAGCGTTGGGGCGAGGTTTTCGCGCGTCTATTTCTCAAATATTGCCCACAAATCATCATCAATCAATTTATCAAATTTGATAAGAAGGTCGATGGGGCCATCTCTTTTTTCTTTCGCCATTACGGTAAAACACCTTTTATGATCTCGATGTCTAAGAAGGTTCAATACCTTGGTATTGAGAAATTATTCCTAAAAGGGCCCAAGGCCTTCGTTTACTTCTTTCTTTTCTACCTCGTTAGGGACACGATTTTGTACATCATAATCCCAATTTACTTTGCTAAGCTAACCACTGGTAATTAAAAATTTATCTTTCTTTATATTGTCCATTAGGTGCAAGCTGTGGATAATAGTCCCAATACATTAGTGCATCAAACTTTGGGAATAATATGAGCGCATTTACTATGGCCTACACTGTCTTAGGTGGACTTGGCCTTTTTTTCTATGGCATGAAATCCATGTCAGAGTCCTTGCAGTCTCTTGCTGGAGACACTATCAGACAAATTATTAGCGTACTTACATCAAATCGTTTCTTGGCCGTCATTGTCGGTTGTGCGGTTACGATGTTAGTGCAAAGCTCTTCCGTTTCTACGGTTATGGTAATAGGTCTTGTCAATGCGGGGCTTATGTCCCTTGTTCAGGCCATCGGAGTGATTTTTGGGGCCAATATTGGAACCACGATCACGGGTTGGATTATCTCAATTAAAGTTGGAAAGTATGGCCTTCTTCTTATAGGACTGGGGATCTTTCCGGCCCTGTTTGGACGCACGAATCGCCATAAAGAAATTGGTCGTATCTTCCTTGGTATGGGGATGATTTTCTTTGGCCTAGAAATTATGAGCAATGCCTTTAAACCTTTAAAAGATATGCCAGAATTTCTGGAAGTTTTGGGCTATTTTTCTGGGGCAGGTATCGGCTCTTTACTTGCGAGCGTTGTTGTCGGCTGTCTTCTTACTATTGTTATTCAATCTTCATCGGCCATGCTCGGAATCACAATGGCACTTGCGCAATCAGGAGTCATCGAACTCAACACGGCCATGGCCTTGGTGCTAGGTGAAAATGTGGGAACGACAATCACGGCCCAGTTGGCCACGGTTGGCGGCTCAGTTAATGCTAAAAGAGTCGCCCACGCACACTCTCTCTTTAATATACTCGGTGTTCTCGCTCTCATTTCTATTTTTCCTTATTACGCAAATTTTATTGAATGGCTTATTCCCGGCGAGGCCAATTTTGTGGATATGAGTGGGGCGCGCCCAAATATTTCAGTTCATATTGCGAGCTCACACACTATTTTTAATGTTGTGGCGACGCTACTTTTTATTCCCTTTATCAATCAGCTTGCGGCCTTTGTTTCTAAGCTTGTTCCAGATGAAAAAGTTAAAGAACAAACAAAGCTCCAAGTGCTTGGCGATCCCAGCGACATGATCGCGGCCACGGCCCTTGTTGTTGCCGATAAAGAGTTACAAAAATTTAAAGATATCGTTGATCGTATGTTTAATAGAGTTGATGAGTATCTCAACAACGGAGCGACTGATCCGCGTACTTTGGCCAAAATTAAAGATTATGAGCGCATCACTGATAATATTCAAAAAGAAATTACTTTTTTCATTTTAAAGCTCATGGAAAATCGTCTCAATGAAAGAGAGTCCCTGCGCGCTCAGGCGCTGGTTCGCAGTGCAGATGAGCTTGAAAGTATTGCTGATTATCTAGATAAATTGGCCACAAGTAAGACTCGTTTTTGTGAAAAGGGTGCTTTTGATGGTGATATCCGTGAAGAATTTATAGCTTTTTACAATTCAGTTAGAGCCTTCTACGATAAAATCGCTCAAGGGCTTATTACAGGGAATTTTCTCGATGAACTTCTTGTTAAAGAAGAGATGTTACAGCTTAAGCATACTTCTGATGAATTGCGTGAAAAATTTCTCAATAAATTAACTAGTGATGGCCTTTCTCCGTACTTGGCCCTGGCCTATTCGGATATGGTCACGGCCGCAAAAAAGGTGCGCAGTCACTCGATGACTCTGTTGCAAGTTAATTTACGCGTCTAGTGATTAAAAAAACGTAATTAATGCAAAGGGTCGTTGACCCTTTCCTTTTATTTCCGTGCTAAAAAAGTTATTCTTTCCCTACATTACAGACACAATTTCGGGAGGACGAACGCATGGATTTAATGTTTGGTGCAAATGGTATTTTGCAAAGAGGTCGCGGTTTAACATTTGATGATGTTTTACTCGTGCCAAGACATAGTGAGATTTCTTCGCGTCGCCATCCAGATCTAGGGACAAAGGCCACTAAAAACTATTCAATCGACATTCCGATCATTACGGCCAATATGGATACAGTGACAGGTAAAGAAATGGCCTGTGCCATTGCTAAACTTGGTGGACTCGGTATTCTACACCGTTTTATGTCTCCAGAAGAACAAGTTGAAGACGTAAAATTTATTCAAAAATTCTTAAAAGATAATAACCTAACAACTCCTATTGCTGCATCTATTGGTGTTAAAGAAGAAGGTCTTCACAGAGCTGAACTTCTGGTAAATGTCGGTGTCCAAATTTTAACTATTGATATTGCCCACGGTGATTCAGTGATGATGCACGATGTACTTAAAGAAGTTAAAAAGCGTTACCCACATATTGATGTCATTGCTGGTAACGTTGCAACAACTGATGGTGTGAAGCGCATGATTGAATCAGGTGCAGATGCTGTTAAAGTTGGTATTGGTCCAGGATCAATGTGTACGACAAGAATTATTACAGGTCACGGAGTTCCTCAACTTTCGGCCATTGCTATGAGTGTTCTAGAAGCGCAAAAGCATGGTGTTCCTGTTATTGCTGATGGTGGTTTGAAAAACTCAGGTGATATGGTTAAGGCCCTTTGTGCAGGAGCTGATTCATGTATGGTTGGGTCTCTTGTATCAGGAGCGCTTGAAACTCCAGGTGAAGTTGTGAGTGGTATGAAGCAATACCGTGGTATGGCCTCAAAATCTGCACAAGTTTCTTGGAGAGGAGAGTTGCCTAAAGGAATGGCCGCCGAAGGTGAGCATACAATGATTCCTTGTAAAGGCCCTGTTGAAAATATTATTGATGAACTTACAGGTGGTATCCGTTCAGGGATGACTTACCTTGGTGTTGAAAAAATTGTTGCGATGAGAGAGGCCGGGCTATTTATTGAAATGAGCTCATCTGGGATGGCCGAAAGTAAACCCCATGGAGTAAGAGGATAGGATCCATGTTAAATAGTCTACAGAAGAAATTTCTAAGCTATCCAAAGCTTAAAGAAAGAATCGAGTCGCGTGAAAATTCTCAAGCTGAAAGAGAAAAGGCCCTTAAAAATCTCGAAGAGATTAGGGCCGATTACTCAAAAACTTATATTAAGACTTTTGAGAAAATGCTCGATGCCACTCTTCCAAATCTTTATGACGGGATCAATTTCAATGAAAATGGTCTCGACTTCAAAGAATTGGTTAAAAATAATTGTGTGGTCTTAGTTCCTAATCACCAGTCTCATGCTGATTACCTGGCCATTAACTATATTGTATATAAAACGTTTGGATTCCCTCTCTATGTAGCAGGGGGGATTAACTTAAATATTTTTCCTATTGGAAAACTTTTTAGAAAATCGGGATGCTTCTTTATCAGAAGATCGTTTAACAATGATGTTCTTTATAAGCTCTCTTTGGAAGCATACTTATACTGTCTTCTTCTTGATAAAAAACCTATTGAGTTTTTCTTTGAAGGGGGAAGATCGCGTACTGGAAAATTACTACCTCCAAAATTTGGTCTTTATCAAATGCTTCTTGAGGCCCATTCTTACCTTCCACAAGAAAGCAAGGCCGATCTACTTTTTTGCCCAGTGAGTATAAATCACGAATATGTGCCTGAAACAAAGTCACTGGCCCGCGAATTAAAGGGTGGTAAAAAAGTTAAAGAAAGTACGGGGCAACTTTTTGGTCTCTTTAAATTTTTGTCTTATCAGTTTGGAAATGTTCATATCAATTTAGGAAGACCTGTAAAGGCCCATACTGATGGTGAGGATATTGATATTAGAGCTCATGCTTATGAGCTTGCCTTTGAATGTTTTAGAAATGTTGGTAAGAATATGGTGGTGACTCCGACATCACTACTCGCACTTATTTTGCTTGATGAGGTTCAAGGAGCGCTCCAGTGGAACGATATTTTTGCCAGAGCAAAATATATCGTGGAATTTTGTGCGAACTTCAATATTCCTTGTACGCCTTCATTAACAAGTGACAAACTTGAGAGCACACTTGGTCGTGCTCTAGATATTTTGATTGGAAACTCAAAGCTTGACCTTATTGGAAAAAATAATAGAGGTCATACTTTTTACGCCATTAAAGAAGAAGCTCGCCAAGAGATGCTTTATTTTAAAAATACAATCTTACACCACTTTCTTGTTCCATGGACAATCAACTTGGCCTGGATCAATATTTTCAGTGGTCGTATTAATAACGTAGATGATTTGAAAAAGTTTTTCTTAGAGCTTCGTAATCAGATGAAGCATGAGTTTTATCTTCCTACGATTAAAGAATTTTTTGTGCAAACTCTGACGATCGTTTCTAAATCAATCGGTCGCGAAGTTTCAACTTTAGATGATTTAATGAATCTTTCACACAAAGAACTTTACGCCATTGCAAGTTCATTAAGTGTTTTTTCTCGCTCTCTAAGCTATATCAACGAGGCCTATTATATTAGTGCTCTTACTGCTAAAGAGTTGGGTGAGAAGAAGCCTTCTGGCTTTAAGTGGGATGAGTTCTTTAATTTATTTAAAGCAAATTTTAACAATGAAAAAGACCTTGGAAAGCTTATTCGTTTTCAAGAAAGTTTTTCTCTGCCACTTATGAGAAATGCGATGAAGTATTTCACTCAAGAAAAGATTGTATCTCTTTCAGCTGGGGAATACGTTGTTGATAATCCTGAGGTACTTGCTGGTTTAGTAGAGAAGTTTGAAAATGATCTAAAAGAACAAATGAAATTTAATCTACGCGTGGAGAGTGTGTGACTTTAAGTGAAAGACGCAAAGGCATAAGCCGCGTTCTGTGGATTACTTTTTATCTTAATATTGCAGTGGCCCTCATCAAAATTGTGGTGGGCCATATGTTTGCCTATCTTTCTTTGACTTCTTCGGGTTTAGAGTCAATGGTTGATAGTTCCACAAATATTCTTGCGCTCATTACAATCTACTATGCTTCAAAGCCAGCAGATAGTGATCATAATTATGGACATCATAAGGCCGAAACTCTTGGGAGTATGGTTGTGGCGTTCTTGCTTCTATTCTCTGCTTATCAAGTGGCCGGAGAGATAAATATTAAATCTATTCTCGAAGGGGATTTTTCTTCTCGTGCTCAGTTTGGCCCATGGCCTGTGATCAGTATTATCGTTTCAATGATGATCTCTCTCTTTGTTTCTACGTATGAAAGAAAGTGGGGAGAGCGTTATAATTCTTCACTTTTAATTGCAGATGCTTCACATACTTTTGGTGATTTCATTATTAGTGGGGCAGTTCTCATTTCAATTATTGCCAGCTACTTCGGTCACTTTTGGCTTGATACGGTTGTTGGACTTGTTGTTATTTGTTACCTCGTTTATTTGGCCTTAAAGATTGTTCGCATAAATTTAAATGATCTGCTTGATGGAGCTCCTCCGTTGGATGAAGGCTTTTTAAAGGAAATTGAGAAATTTGATCACGTCAAAGATATTCATAATTTTCGTATCCGAGGTAATGAGCATTGGCTGCACGCCGATTTTCACGTCCATCTAGATCCAAACCTTACATTAGTTGAGGCCCATGCTGTCGGCCAGCAAGTTGAAAATGCTGTTGTGGTGGAATTAAAGAAAATTGCAGGCCATGTGGATGTTCTCATTCATATTGAGCCTTGGGAGGAAAAAGACGGTGAGTAATCATTGGAATGAAGTTACTCTGACTAATAGTCGCCTTTTATATATTGAGGATGATTACTTATCAGGACATTGGCAAAAGTGTGATGAAAAGCTTTTTCACTTCATAGAGACAAATCCAAAACTCAGACTTTATGGAGATCGTACAATCCTTTACTTCTTCGCTGATACCAGCACTATTTGGGTTGGCCGTGAGGTTATTGGTCACGTGGGCAATCTTCCTTCAGGTCTTGAGTTTTATGATGTAAGCAAGGGCATGGCCCTTGAAGTGCCTCTACAAAAAATGTGGTTTGATCTAAATTTGGGTGAAGTGCATCATGAAGGTCTTAAGAACCTACAAGAGATTTCTAAACAGACCCAAAAATTAGCAACCACTTGGCGTTTGGTCTTTGATTGGAGTAGCGATGTACCAAAAATTGCCTTTAACTACTTTTTTTTGATATAATTATTTAAAATATACTTTGAATATTTTTTAACCTCATGATAATTCATAGAGGCTTTTTATTAACATTCCTGGAGGTGACTTATTAAGGAAAAAAACAGTGGTGGACAGGGTAAATTCCAAAGAAAGGATACTGGCCCTAGAGTAAACGAACAAATCAGAATTCCCGAGTGTAGACTAATTGGCGACGATGGTACGGCCTATGGTGTAGTGTCTATGGATGAGGCGCGTCGTATTGCTGATGAGAGTGGAGTTGATTTGATTGAAGTTTCACCAACTGCGAAGCCTCCTGTAGTAAAGGTCATGGATTTCGGAAAGTATAAGTACGAAATTCAAAAGAAGGCCCAAGAGGCGAAGAAAAAGCAGACTCAAGCTCAACTAAAAGAAATCCAGTTCAAGCCAAATATTGAGGCACATGATCTTATGACTAAACTTAAACATTGTGAGCGCTTCCTTGCTCAAGGTGATAAAGTTAAAATGGTTATGCAATTTCGTGGGCGTGAAATGGCCTATAAAGATGCTGGGATGGAAAAGTTTAAGTCTATTCTTGAAACAGTTACGGCCATGGGCTCAACTGTTGAGGCCGAGCCAAAGTTCATGGGAAATAGAATCATCACGATCGTTTCACCAGACAAGGCCCTTCCTAAAAAGAAATAGTATTTATTCGTAAATATCTGAAATAAGGAGACTTGCCGTCTCCTTTTTTTATTGAGTAGGATGAAAAGTTAGAACTTCGCGTAAATAATATGCAAAGGCCTTACTTTTCCTTTTACATTTCGCCCACTTATTGGTATTTAAATGTGCTTCATACATTATTTTTTGGTCTTAAATATAGAATGGTAGGAGTTAACAATGCCTAAAATGAAGACGAGAAGAGCTGTTGCAAAGAGATTTACAGCAGTTGGAAATGGTAAGCTTAAAAGAGCAAAAGCGAACCTAAGACACATTCTTGAAAAAAGAAGTCAAAAGCGTAAGAACAAAGCTGGTAAAACTGCTTACGTTCACGAAGCTGACTACAATAAAGTAAAGAGATGTCTCCCATACGTTTAATCGATTGATTAACGTATTTTTTAGTAACTGACTGAGGCTTGGGAAAAATTTTATTAAAAGAGCCATTGGCCCCCAAAGCATCGTTTTAAAGGAGAGTTAAAATGTCTAGAGTTAGAAGAGGTTTTAAAGCTAGAAGAAGAAGAAACAAAGTTCTTAAACTTGCCAAAGGTTTTCACTTTGACAGAAGAACTAAGTACAAGCACACTGCTGAAACTGTTAAGCGTGCGCTTCACTATACATACATCGGTAGAAGACTACTTAAGAGAGATATGCGTAAACTTTGGATTACAAGAATCTCTGCAGCGTCAAAGCTTGTAGGTACTTCTTACTCGAAGTTCATGGGTACTCTTAAGAACAAAGGTTGTACTCTTAACAGAAAAATGCTTTCTGAGATTGCTGCTAGAGACTTCGACGGTTTCAAGGCAATTTTCGAAGCAACTAAGTAATCGTCAATTAATAATTTCAAGACCAAAAATAGTGATTTATTGATGATATAAAGGAAGGCCCAAGCAATTGGGCCTTTTTTTTGTCTATTTTTTAGACGACATTGTAATTGCTTCTCTTCATATGGAGAGAGCTCATAGTTCTCGTTAAAATATCACCATCTTCCATCGGTGGTATTTATGAAATTATCTCTATCATTTCTTTTGCTCATTTCATCTCTTGCAAACGCAGAGCTTTTAAATTCCGGCTATGCCGTCGAGAAAAGTTCAACATGTGCAGGTTTTCCACGCGTTTCAATTTCTTCTCCACAAGGGAGCTGTGTCGGCCTCGTTGTTGATAAAGGAGAAGGGTTAAAGATGCCTAGAAGGATTGTAGAGTATCGTGAAAACGAGTTTTACATTACAGATATGGGAAGTTGGGCAAAAAATAATGGAACTCTTTGGAAGCTTGTTATCGAAGAAAATGGTTATAAGAATTTAACAAAAGTTCTAACAAAACTTGATCGCCCGCATGGCCTGCAGATTGGACCCGATGGCAGAATTTATATTGGAGAAGCTGGTCGCATTAGTTCTATCGATCCTACTGCCAATGAAAATATTGAAAGAAAAGATTTTATCGTGAATCTTCCTGTTGAGGGATCTCATCCATTAACTCATTTTATTTTTACTTCACAAAATAGTGTGCTCGTTAATATTGGCGCCCCAACTGATCAGTGTCTAACTGAATCTGGAAAACCGATTTATCCTTGTGAGCAATATAAAAATGAGGCCCAAGTTCGCGAGTATCTTCTCGATGATAAGGGAAATGTTACGGGTGAATTTGTTGTACAAGGAAGAGGACTTAGAAATTCAATGGCCCTTGCTGAAAATCTTTTTGGAGATTTTTTTCAAGGTGAAAATAGTATGGACTTCAAAGAACTTCATGAACCAAAAGAAGAAATTAATCTTCTTGGAAATGGAAAACATTTTGGTTGGCCATATTGTTATGAAAAAGATTCTTTAAATCCTAAATTTAAAAAATCACTTTTTAATCGCAAAATGCCAAAAATAGATTGTTCTGATTACGAAGCACCTGTTGCTTTTTTACCTTCGCACAGTGCACCCCTTGATATGTTTTTTTATCGTGGAGAGGCGCTCTCTTTTTTCAAAAATAAACTTGTCGTATCACTTCACGGCTATCGAGAAACAGGTCATCGCTTAGTGGCCTTTGATCTTGACGAAAATGAAAGACCAGTTGGTGAGGCCAAAGAAATTATAAATGGATGGGAAGCAAAAGTAGGTGTGCGCCCGAGAGGGGCACCTGTTGGTATGAGTGAAGGAAGTGACGGTAAGCTATGGTTTGTAGAGGATAAAAATGGAACTGTTATGGTTGTGGCCCCAAGTCTTCAAGATGACGTAACTACTGATAATAATAGTGGGCAGGTGGAATATTCTGACCTCGCCATTGGAAAATACGAAGCTTTGCAAAAAGGATTTTTCACAAAAAATTGCACAAGTTGTCACCAAATTTTTGAGGGAGATAGCGAGGCAAGCATAAAAAATCTTATTGATTCCGGACTCGTAAAACCTCGCATGGCCAATTCAAGTGAGCTATACTTAAGAATATTAGGACAAGGTGAAGGGCGGCCAATGCCCCCTGGAGCTAATCATTTGTTGAGTGATGAGGATAAAGAACTCGTCAAGGATTGGATAAACTCTATTAGATAAAAGTATTTGCTCATGAAAAAAAAGATCTTATGCATTGAGGACAACCCGACTATGAGGGTATTGGTTGAAGCCGTTTTACGTGATGAATATGAAGTCATTACGGCCGAGGATGGACAAAACGGTCTAAAGGAACTTTTTGTTAAAAGGCCTGATCTTATTGTTCTAGATATTATGTTGCCCGATATGAGTGGCCATGATGTTTGCGCAAGAATTAAGAGTTCACCAGAGCACGCTGATATTCCAATCATCATGCTTTCATCAAATACAGACGTAGAATCAAAAGTAACATCATATAAATTAGGTGCTATCAACTATGTTGAGAAGCCTTTTGATCGCAATGAATTTAAGGCCATGATTGGCAGTATTCTCTCAAGGGCCGTAAGCAAAGGCATGAACCTCGCCTATGGTGATATGAACTTCTCATTGGACTCTCAGAGCGTTTCTGTTTCAGGAAAGAAGGTCGAGCTTACTCCTAGTGAGTTTAAACTTCTTGTGGCCATTGTAAAAGAGCGTGGCGCTATTGTTGAGCGCTCAACCCTAGTAAAACTTTTTGGTGAAAATAGTGATGAAGAAAGTGTTGATAGAATTATAAATTATCACATGAGTCTTCTACGTAAAAAAGTTTCTCATTCTAAAGTTCGTATTAGTTCAATTTATGGCCGTGGCTATAAGGCCCAGGTTCACGAAGCTTAGAATCAGTTCACGTCATTCAATGACCAATCATATACAGAGTAACGAATTTCAATATCCTCTCTTTTTAAGGCCTCAATAAGTTTGAGGTCTTCGAGGTAGGGGATAAGCCAGTCTACGAGATCGACTCCATCTTTTTCAAAATCTTCTTTATACCATTCAAATATAGGTGAGAGAGTGAGACGCTTTCTTTTATAATTATAGTAATTTTTTTGCTCGTCTTTGAGAAAATTGCGTGTGCTTTTTGTGAGGTAAAATTCTAAGTTCTCTGCTGTTAGCGCCACGGGATTAAGGGGAGGACAGCCTTTGGCCGCACACACGAGTACAAAATGAATACGAGGCTCATTAAATGCTTTTCTTATGAGAAGATGTTCAATGGTGTCGAGGTCAATTTTTTCACCGAGTAGAAATATGAATTTCTTTTTCCATGGTGATGAAAAAAGGCCACCAATTTCTTTGATGGATTTTACAGGATAGTTGTCGATAATTAGTTTTAAGGTAAAGGCATTGTAGGCGTTGATAAGAAAGCTCAGTCTCTGATCTCTATTGAAGGTGTTGTACTCATCTTTAGTAACTTGACTCATTTCTTTGAGGTAACGATCTAAATTTTTTGACTCGTTATTTTTGATATTCTCATAGCGCACTTGAGTTGAAAATTCATTGTGAATGCAATTGCGACCTAAAAGATCGTTAAAAAGTTTATGAGTATGATCAAAGGCCAAAGTGCTATTCATAAATGTAAATAAGACGAGAAGAATGGTTCGCATAATCCTATCCTTGTGTTTGCACCTCTCAATTGTATAATAGAGAAAAAATAGCTCCAAGGAATTCTGTGACAGATCATTTTAGAGACCCTCAATTTTTAGATAGGCTTAAGGCCTTAGACGAAAGTGCTGTAAATGAGGTGGTTTGTGCTTATACATCACATCTTGTGAGTGCGGGCATGGGTCAGGGTCTAGGGGAAGATCAATCCCAAGATGTGTGTCACAATACATGGATAACTTTCTTTGAGGTACTTCCGCGCTTTGAGGGGCGAAGTCACATACGTACTTTTCTCTTTGGCATTTTCTATCATAAAGTATCTGAGTATCGTCGCCAAAAAATGAAATTTGAAAATTATGATCCTATTGACGACATTTTAGAATCTCGATTCAAAGAGGATGGCCATTGGCTTGGAGATGTGCGGGACCCTTCGACATATTTGGAAGAAGGCCAGATGTTAAAGATCGTAGAAAATTGTATGGAAAAGCTTCCAGATGTACAAAAGGCCGTTTTAAATATGCGTCTTATTGAAGAATTTTCTACAGAAGAAATTTGCGAAGTTTTAAAAATTACGGCCTCAAATTTTCGTCAATTGCTTTTTCGAGGCCGCTCGCGTGTAAAAGAATGTGTTGAATCACATCTTAATTAATGCTCTTCAACCAACTTTCCATTTAGATAGTGTAGACATTTTCCACTAGGCATTAACTCAATAACACCACGATAAACATTGCCTCGCTTTTGAGGAGCGTCTTCGCTTTTAGAAAATTTTCCTAGCACTGGATCTTCTGCAGTAAGGGCAGTGTCCTCATAAATGGTGTTTATAAGTTCTTTATCAATAGTGTAAACTTGTCTTTTCACTTCATCCGTACCCAATGTACTAAGCATTATACTTGGGGCCAGTGATTTGGATACGTGCTTTAGACCCACAAGATGGCCAAGCTCGTGGAGAATTACTGTTGGAAAATCATACTTATAGGTAACACCTGATGCGGCCGCTGAGTAGTTGTAGTATTCGTAGTTCACCAAAATATCACCATGGATAATTTCATAGTAATTTCCTGTTGGTGAAAAGATTTCTTGGGCCCAGTACTGGGTGACAGCAAGGGCCTCTGCTTTAAATTCAGCAGGCCATGAGTTAAGTAAATAGATTCCTACAGTCGAATCATTATAGCTATCGGCAAGTGCTGGTTCATAATTGGCAATATATCCTGCATTGAAATTATAAAGTGTGCCAGCATCATAGGCCGTATTCCACAATTTCATCATTTGCTGGATGCTATCGTTACCACTTGTTTCATCATAACTATCGATGGTTGAAGTGTTGAAGTCTGTTGAGATTTTTACGGCCAAAGGCAACTTGCTTGCAGGCCAGCGTGTCGTAAGATTAGATCCAGAACCTGAGGCCCCAGATGTTGAGAGAGAGCTTTTCTCTGTCTTTTGACCCATACAACTGGTCAGTAATATTAGCGATAAAATATAGGGTTTAAATTTCAAAGTCCATCTCCCGTTTGCAAAGAACAAATCGGTTGATGGACTTTTTTAATTAAGAATTTAAGACAGAGCTTTTAACTCTTGTATTCTACTTGTTTGATTTTGCGTGGTCTGCAAGAAATTGGTTTAGTCCAATATCTGTTAGAGGATGCTTGAAGAGTTGCTTCATAACTTTAAGTGGCATTGTCGCAACATCTGCACCTGCAAGAGCACAGTCTTTAACGTGGATAGAGTGTCTGATAGAGGCCGCAAGAACTTGAGTTGTGAACCCATAGTTGTCATAGATCGCACGGATTTCGTGAATCAGTTGCATACCATCTTGACCAACATCATCTAGTCTGCCAAGAAAGGGAGAAATATAAGTAGCACCATTTTTAGCTGCAAGAAGAGCTTGGTTGGCAGAGAAACAAAGTGTTACGTTCGTTCTGATATCATTGTCAGAGAACCACTTACAAGCAGAGATTCCGTCTTCTGTTAGAGGAAGTTTGATAACAACGTTGTCATGAAGCTCAGCAAGTGCCGCACCTTCTTTAATCATAGCTTCTCTTTCAGTTGAAATAACTTCAGCAGAGATTGGTCCGTCGATGATTTTACAGATATCAGTGATAACATCTTTTTGTGAGCGACCAGTTTGAGCGATTAAGCTTGGGTTTGTAGTAACACCGTCAACAAATCCCCATTTTGCAGCTTGTTCAATTTCAGAAATAATCCCTGTATCAAGAAAAAAATCCATAACGACTCCTTAAGTTTTTTATGCCTATAAAATATCAATCCCGAGGCCATGCGACAAGTTTTTCCGCTCATGGCGCGCCCTGATTGAGTGAGTCATAATAGGATTATGGTTAAGATTGGTTTATTGGCCCTTTCTCTGTTTTGTTTAGCGCCCTCTGTTATGGGTGAGGACTTTGT
Source organism: Bacteriovorax sp. BSW11_IV (assembly GCF_000447755.1). Taxonomy (GTDB): domain Bacteria; phylum Bdellovibrionota; class Bacteriovoracia; order Bacteriovoracales; family Bacteriovoracaceae; genus BSW11-IV. Next base: position 119,738 of record NZ_AUNE01000036.1, read on the forward strand.
TTTAACAAAGTCGCAAGGCAAAAACCGTAAGGCCGTTGCAGACAATAAATTTGCTACTAAAGACCAAACGACAGGTCTTGACTCGTTCTACGATAAAGATGTCAATTACGCCAAGTTCTCTGGCCGCATTACCGACAGAGATAAGTCAAGTAATCTCATGAAGGTGAGCTCCGAAAACTCAGTCGTACGCTTTTTTCGTGCTGGTGATAAAATCAATTTTCATGTGGCCACAATGCGCGATCGTGACCCGTGCATAGGCTATATTCGCTCTTCTGAAAAAGGCTATTTTACAATTTATGCTGAAGACTTAACGCCATGTTGGGGTGGAGAGCTCTACTTTAGAAGAGGAACAGTTATTATTGTCGATTCCCGCGATTTATCAAAACGTGTGGAAGAGGCCTCACTTTATAGAGTTGCGCTTCTTCGTAGGAAGAAAGATTACTTCAACCAACTCAATAGAGTGAATCATTTTATTTGGGCCTTTGATCAAGAGAAAATGAAATTGGCAGCCGAATATGACAAGAAAATTATGGAACTCACACGTGATAAAGAGCGTGCCCTAGATGCTCTGATTGGTAAGAAAGGCGATTACGCCAAATTGCAACGCGAGCTTGCTTTCCAACTTGATGAGCTTGAAAAAGATTTAGACTTCTACAGAATTGAGCGCACGGAACTTTATGTGGATCGCTGGCATCAAGATAAAGATTTAGGATTGCCTGTGGCCCCGAGACCACAGGAATTAAAAGATTAAAAACTAATGGGCCTTCGCAAAGTGGTTGCGATAAAGTTTTTCTAAAAATTCATCATTAAAAATATTTTGTTCCATATGTTCACGATAAAGTTTTAGTGAATATGAGGGAGCGACTCCCAACCATTCTTTTATTGAAGTATCATTTTTCTTTTGTGAGAGCCATTTAAAGATACATGATTGGCGTAAAGATTTTGGTGTTAATGTGATCATCAATTTTTTTCTAATATCTTCAAAGACCACTTCTAGTCCTCTTGGAGATAGGCCTCCTGAGAGTATGCGATATGGATTTGCATTAAAAAGAATATGATCAAATGTAAGTCCAGCTTCCTTTTTATAAAATGATAGTTCTTCCTTATATTTTTTCATAACGTCGTTAAAAATTGGGGGAAGAGGTATTGTGTAAGGATCTCTTTTCGGGTGTTGAATAAGAACGCGAGGAGATTCTCCTAAATAGAGATCGTTCTCTTTAAGGTTTTGCAAATCAGATACTTTTAGGCCGCCACCAAAAATTAAAAGCATGATGACTTGATTTCTTAGTGCACACAATTTGGCCATGCCGTTATTGATTTTTTCTTCTTCCAAAAGATGTACCCACAATGTTTTAACATCAATGAATGGCGTAGGTCTTGGGATATCTAAAAACTTTGGTGAAGTTGGTATTTTTCTCACGGGATTAGTTGCAAAGAGTCCATTGACTACTAGAAAATCAAAGAAAATGCGAAGTGCTTGAACTCGTCTTCTTCTAGAATTGTCTGAGCTGTATTTATTTTCCAAATAGGCGCCATATTCTAAAACATGGGAAATTTGAAATTGCGTGATGTCAGTACTCTTTTGGGTAAGCTTC
>NZ_AUNE01000037.1 GCF_000447755.1 Bacteriovorax sp. BSW11_IV
GTTATATTGATGACAAAACTCATGACCGACTCTGCAGTTTCACAAGTTTCAATAATTGAAAGAAGTCGTTGATGACGTTTTGGCGTTTTTTCTTCAGAAGTTTTGGCCATAAGTCTTTGGGCCATACTTTTAAATTCACTTACATACTCTTGTTCACGTTTTCTAAAGACGCTGGCAACAACAGAGAGAGCATCTACTTTCGCTTGATGAAGCTTAACTCTTTTTTCTGTCTGATCACTAATTGAGTGGATGGCACCAAGAGAGGTAAGATTTTTTATGGCCATTGAAACAGCACTTTGAGAAAGACCAAGGGTCTTTTCAATTTCTTCTGAGCGAAGTGGTCTTTCTGATAGGGCCAAAAGACCGTAGACAGCACCATCGATTCTTTTTAGGCCCATGCGAGCAAAAAAGTTTTCGAAGTGCGAAAGCTCTTTTAAAACTTGTGAGTCAATGTCTTCAATTTGGACTGAATCTACCATGATTTCAGATACCTTCTGTTTTATATTTTAAAAATGAAATATATAAAATATCAGCTAGAAGGCTAATGGTAGGCCCTTCATTCGTCAATCAATACTTAGTGTTCTTTTGTCTGATAGAGCGTTTGTTGAAATGCTGCATTGCGTGGTGCGCTGCGATACCAAGATAACTGGTTGATGCTTAGCAAGGTGCACTTTAAGTCTGAAAAATGTTCATAGTGACACCAAAATTAAATCAAATCCTCTTACATCGCTTCAGAATTTTGGCACGAGTATTGTATAGAGTAACTCAACTATTCCAGGATGGAGTTTTTGATGAAAAAAATAATGTGATGCAAAATTCTGCAAAGGGAGAGAGAATGAAAAATTTAAAAACACTTATGACGACTCTTGTTCTAGGTTCAGCATTAGCTAGCTGTGGTGGCGGCGGTGGCGGTGGTGGCGGTGGTTCATCTACTCCATCTAAATCATGGCAAACTTCTACATATATTACTGCCGAAGGTTTTGTTAACGCACTTAATGATGTAGATGGTTCAGCTTCTTGGGACTCTTCTTATATTGTTAAAGATCAGTACGACACAGAAAGAGGATATGGAAACTGGTTCGTAGTTTACGATGCAAAGTATGACAAAAATATCGCTGTATCTCTAGATTACATCAGAACTCTTGAGTACTACGATTACTATTCAAGCAACTTCAACCTTGGTGAAGCATTCCGTGACGTTCAATGGGATGATAACTTCTATAATGGGTACCTAGGTGATGGTTATGGTGATCAATACGAAGAGGTTGTTTACTCTGGTTCTGATTACTACGAAGATTACTACCTAGGCCTTGACTCTGGTCTTGAGTATGAAGATGAAACAGAAACAACTGACGTTTCAATGATCGGTTCAGAAATCGAGAAAAATTCAATGATTCAAAAAGCTGCAGGAGTATCAGTTGCCTACGGACTTGATATGCAATCATCTATGTCTCTTGTTTCTCTTGGTCTAAAAGCTAAGAAAATGCTTTCTCGTGCTGCTGATGAGAAGCTAACAGCAGATGATGAGCTTGCACTTAAAGCAGATATCGAGGCCTTCACTGGTGCAACTTTCTCTGACTTCCAAAAAGCAATGGAAGATAAAGAGTTCAAAGATAAGCTAGTTGAAAAAGTAGCTAAGAAAAATAAAATCTCTGCAGAGAGCTTAGAAAACAAACTTCTTCCAGACCTTTTAGGAATTGAGCTTTAATAATATCGCTTATCTAAAGCGTGTTTATATAGGGTGAACCCAGGCCTTGTGCCTGGGTTTTTTTTTCACATTTTCTTTTTGTTTATAGCTTCAAGTGTTGCGCTGTGTTAGTGTCGCCTATTATGAAAACAAATACTTATAAAATCAGTATCTTAATACTCCTATTCATCCGCTCATTGGCCTCATTTGCGGCCAGTGAAGTCATTGCTCTGGATGGAAAATTTCTGCCAGCGGCCGATCTTTTGAATTCCAAAGGGGAGATACTTACTAGTGAAGAAGCAAGAAAACTTTCTAATTCCATAGACTTATCTACTCTTGAACCAAGACCAAACGATATATGGGATGGCAAAGATTATTTAAAAGCAAACGAAGATAAGATCACAGATGATAAGGCCTTCTCTTATTCGGGGGCCATCTCATCTCAGTCTGGACTCCTTCGTTTCAATGTGCGCTCGAAATCAAATGAGCGCTTTGTAATTTCAATGTCCAAAGAGGCCCACTCAATAATGCTGAGAAAAGCTCTCTTGCAAAAGATGGGCTATATTGTTCCCAGACTACAGTGGTTGGAAGAGATTGAAGTTTCTTTTAATAATGAAGATGAAAAACGTGCTTTCTTAGATAAAAATGTTTTTGAGGCCACGAGTGCTGTGGCCAAAAGATGGCTTGTAAAAGAAGAAGAAAAAAAGATCGTTTTGAAAGACGTGCTGATTTATTCGTTTGCCGAAAACTCATTCTATAATTTGGCCTATGGTATTCCTCCAAAGTACACTTACTCGCGAACTATTAGAGCGGCCGGTTTATATTATGGTCTCACTGATGTAACAGAGAGTGTGAATAAGCTTTCTTGGAAGATGGGATTAAAGTCTGAAAACAGAGTTCAGTTTGATCATTTTTTTGTGACGGCAACTGGCGCCGATCGTTTTGACGCCAAATGGGCCCTTAATAAATTAGCAAAACTTAATCGCAATGATTTTGAACAAATTGTGGAGAGTGCAAAATATCCACAATCTGTGTCTACTCTTCTTGTTGAGAAGTTGATTTCAAGAAGAAATAGTATTTTAAAATTATTTGAAATTAATTCAAAAGAATTAAGTTTTAACTATACTCCAAACTTTGGTGAAGAACTTAAAGAAGGGATTCTTAAAAAAGAAGAATTTGAAGGATACGCTTCACTCTTTGCTCACGGAGAACCAGATAGTCCCTTTAAAGATCTCGAATATTATGTTTTCTCTGAATTAAGAGGTCAGGTTATTGATGAGCTGATGTCGCGAGTTAATAAAAAACTCTCTTTTATTGATGTTACTGAAGCGCAAAGAGAATGGTTTAAAAAAGACTTTAAAGAAGGTCTTGAGCACTATTTGAAAACAGGTGAATTTAGAGAAAGAAGTGTTGGTACATGGTTTTCACCTACAGCGGATGGAAATGTCATTCTTTCGCGTGACGTTGTTATGGGGTCACAGGGACAAAACGATAATCTTGTTCAAATTGCAGATACTATTGGGGCTTCTGTTTCACTTGGCGGCCACCTTGGAATTGAAGGTCTTGATCCTGGTTATGGGGCCTATATTAAAGGAGATGTGAGTTTTTTGAAAACATATACTCACATGAGACCTTTGAAAGATTTAAAAGAGGCCATGAAATCTCCCTATAGCAAAATGCTTGTGAATTTTTCAAAAATGGCATTAAAGAAAAACTTATTCAATCTTTCTGACGCAAAAGATGAAAACGAGCGAAAAGAAATTTTCAATAAACTCGATAATCTTCTTGGTGTTGGAGAATCTTTAATTATTACAACTTCAATTACACCAAAAGTTTTTGGTAAATTAAGTTATACAACAATGTCAGGAACAAATCTTGGTTTGAGTGCGGCCACAGACCACATAAGAGTGGGAAGAATTCATATTTATCGTGAAAGTCGCAACGTAATGCAAGTCTATGTTGATAAAGGACATGGAACAGGTTGGTCTATAGGATTTGATGTTAAACATTTAGCGCCTATTCTTCGTCTAAGTTATGGTGGAGATGTTGGAGGATATAGTATTCGCTACTATAGAGTTCCCCTTGCTAAAGATGAAGATCAAAGCAAAGTTGATCCTGTCAGATCTTTGGCCCTTTTGTTACAAAAAGGACATACAAATGGATTGGATGAAGCAAAGACTTTGGCCTTAACTGTAAAAAATGAATTTGCCGACAAATCATTTAAGTTTGCTCTTTTATGGTGGCGTTATAAAAAACTCACAAAAACTGGTCGCTATGCCATTGATATCCCTGGAAAGAAAACATCTCATCTCATTAGAAGAGGGATTGAGAAGCTACGGGGGGTGAATTTAAGAGCATTCGCGGAAGATTTGGCCAATTACTTTCTAATCAAAAAGGAAGAAGAATTTCGTGTTCGAAATTCACCATGGAAAAATCCTGGTCACACTCCATTTGGGATGTCACTTACAGATAAAACAATCTATGAATCTAATGTTGATAGAGTAAATGGCCGAATTCTCGAAGAGTTTATGACTGTTCGTCGTGGGAAGGCCGGTTGGAAAATGAAAAGAGACAAGCTCGCAGATCATGTTGAAGAGCTAAATGAACAATTTGGTTTTGAACTTTTCACAATGAATGATGTGTACGATGCAACTGATTTAAACCTTTATGATATTGAAGGAAATATCTATATCTACAATAAAGGAATTAAAAATATACTTTCTTTATCTCGAAAAGATATTGATGCAATCGAAAGACGTTATCTTTCAGAGAATGAAATCTCTTTTCGATGTAATGAAGATAAAAATAGAACAATTGTTGAGGACCTTCGTTGTGGTGATTTTGATTACTTTAATTCTCGTATTAAAAAATGTAATCGCTATAAAAACGAAGTACGCTTTGATAGCTATTCTGAATGTATGATTGATCTTGTGGACCTTGTCGCAAAGTCGCTACCTTTTTCTGTTCTTTATGATATGGCCGGTGAAGGCAACTACTATATTTATGGTTCTATTAATGGTTTTAGAAAAGATTCGGAATATTTAAATAGAGAAATTCTTTCTAATTCTGAAGGTGAGATTGGTTCTCGCTCGGCGTTTGGACCATTTTTAAAGCTACAGACGACATTTAAAGTTCAAGGAGCTGAGCTCTTTGGGCAGTGGATTAGGGAGGCCTTATAATGAAGTGTTCATTTTTCTTTTCCCTATGTTCATTGGTTTCAACACTAAGCTTTGCATCTGATATTGACCTGCGCTCAATGCAGTGGGGGATCAAAAACACAGGACAAGTCATTTATCGTCAAGATGATGCTTTAACTCAAGGTCCAGTAGAAGGTAAGAGTGGCGTTGATATCGCTTCTTCTGAGATATCTATTGCAAAGAAAAAAGATATCATTGTGGCCGTGATTGATCATGGACTAGATAAAGAGCATCCTGATCTTGTGCAAAATTTGTGGAAAAAAGAAGGGCCATGCTTTGCTGATAAAGAGGGCGATACTTCTAAAGAATGTAGTGGTTGGAATTTTCTTGATGATAATGAAAATTATGTAGATACCAACGGTCACGGTACTCACGTTTCCGGAATCATTGCAGCTTCATTAAATGAATTAGGTATCGATGGTGTTGCCGCTAGTGTTGCTAAAATCATGCCTCTTAAAGTGCTAGGTGATGATTTAGAAGGGCTTACATATAATAAAAAAGTTTTAACTTATTATGTGGCCAAGGCCATGAACTTTGCCCTTGATAATGGGGCCTCTGTAATCAATATGAGCTTAGGTTGGCCAAAAGTTATTCATGAAAGGGATATTGAGTTGGCCCTTTCGCGCGCTTATGAAATGAATGTTCCTGTGGTTGTTGCCAGTGGAAATAATAATAAGAGTAATCCTGTCTATCCTTGTTCTCATCGCACAGTTATTTGTGTGGGTGCCATAGATAATCAAGGCCTAAAGGGGAGTTTCTCAAATTATGGATTGAAAGTTGATATGTATGCTCCAGGTGAGGGAATCGTTAGCACATACCCAACTGTTATGGAGTCACGCTCATTAAGAATTGGTGGTTATGAAAGAAAAAACGGTTCTTCTCAGGCCGCGCCATTTGTTGCAGGTGCTTTGGCGCTGTATCGTCATGAGTATCCTCAAGCGAGTATTGGTCAGATAAAGGCCAATCTCTACGATAGTTCTCGTCCTCTAGATTTTTCATCTAAGTACGGATTGTTACAAATTAACAAGCTTCTTGAAAATAAATCTACCGGACTCATCGATCCAGTTCTAAAAAATCTTACAGAAGTCGAACTTAGAGATTCTGGAAAATTTCTTTTGGAAATTCCTCTTGATGTTTTGGGCGCCAATCTCTCAAAAGTAGTGGCGTCAATTGAAACTCAAGGTCATGTCGTTGATATTGAAAACAGCTCAATTTCTCTAGATCTTCAAAATGATAAGGCCATGCTGTCATTCAAAGGTGAGGTTCTTAATGATATGGGAGATTCCCATATCCCATTTACTCTTACCCTTAGATACGAGAATAAAACGAGAGAATATAGAGGAGAGTTTGTTCTCATTAAAGATATTGAAAGAGAGCTTCGAAATAAGAGTCTTATTCTCAAAAACATACCCCGTGATCTTGTAAGCTACTTCTCTGGAGATAGAAAGCTTTCTCGTTTAAAAAGAGTTTTTGATAAAGCGAGATTAGATAGTGATGAAGAATATTTTTATTTTGATCCTAAAAGAATAAAGGAAGTAGTCGATGCAACTCCACTAAATATCCTCTCAACAGATGGAAGTTCTTTTAGAGTTATTGAACTTCACGTTCCTAAGGCGCAGTCTGTTTTTGGTGTATTTAAAGTGGATATCAATGGTGATGGTAAGGCCGATTATATGACCTATTCTCTTGGTAAGGATGAGGGGCTTTATTTCAAATTCTTTGCCAAAGATGGTTCACCATTATTCGGCAAATACTCAACATGGTCTTTAGAAAATAATGGTTTTGATCCCATCAGTGTTAAAGATCGTATTGAGCAACTAGAAATGATGAGGATTTCTCATCCGGTTCTTGGGCAGATTAATGTTCCAAGCTTTGCAAAGGCCTGGTTTATTCCAAGTGCTGACAATTCACAAGACTTTTTTAGTGAATTACCTAACAACAAAAAAGAGAGACTTTACTACTTTAACCCTATTGTTAAAGGTGACAGTGTTGAAATTGAAATTAGAACACTAGAAAATTTTGATTTTGTTACTCAAATGAGTGAGAGGTTGAATCTTGATATTGGGGATGAAATCAATCTTATTCATGTTTATTCTCAAACGGCCGAAGATAAGGTTAATGGACATTTGAAGGCCCTCTATATTGTTGAAGGTTTTTTAGAGGATCAAGTTTATAAAATTTCATTTAAGAATAAGACCGTTGCATCTGTGCAGAGATTAGATTTAAAAGATTTCTCATTGCAAAATAATACGGTTGAAACATTTGAAGAAGAAGTCGCTTATTTTTCAAGTTTATTATCTCGAAACACTATGCGCTACTTTAATGAAAATAATGAGGCCAAAATCTTCGATTCTAAAGATTGGTCTGACCCAGCGTTTAGACTCTATAATGTTCTTGGAGAGAAAGCACTTGTAGAGAGTCGCTATTATATGTGGCTTGTGGAGGGAGATCATATGCAAAAGCTTCCTCTCGATAGAGAATCAAGCTTTCCCGGTCCAAGTTTTACAGAAACTTTTGATAAGCTCTCGGGAATGTCCGTTCTTATTAATTCGTCTCTTGTTGTTGGAAATAGAATCTATATGATGAAGGAAGTTGACGGTGAATTTATTCGTCCGATTCGCTATAGTGTTTCAATTCCATCAAATTGTATCGTCATGGATGTCCATGAATTTGCAGATGGTATGTACAAGAGTTTTATGTGTCAAAGTGGCAGTAATGTAGCGCTTCGCTGGCTGAAGTTAGATTAGATAAATGCAGTTCTCTACTTAATGGAGAGAACTGCTTTCTTGGTTTTTATCCTATTTATAGGCCTCGATTAATTCATCGATAGTATCTTTTAGAATAATAAGCTCATTAACGGCCTCATCTTTTTCTGGGCCATCGTACATTTCACCAAGTGAAATGATTTTAATTGCTGCTCGATTCATTCTGCGCGACATATTCTTAAGAGCAATAAATTCTTTCGTAATAGGCTTGAAGTTTGCCGTTTTTTCTAGAGCTACATCCAGACCGTGGGCCTCAACATCTTTTACGATCTCTTTTACAAGGTGAGATGCCTTATCACTAATATAGGGAAGAATTTCGTCTTGAGTTTCTTTTTTTAGGCGAATAATCTCATTCACCTGACTGGCCCCAATATCGCCACGAATTCTAGCTTCTCGCACACTATGAGAAGATTCTTGGTCTCTCAGAATCGCTCTTTTTATGGCCGTTTCGCTCATTCCTGTTTTATTCATCATATTTTGAACGAAAGTCTTTTTCTTAAGTTCTGTAAATGCATCATCAAGTTCTTCTTCAAGTTCTTGCTCTGAAAGATTTTTCTTTGGTTTTTTAGGTTTAAGGTCTTCGAGCGTGATTTCTTCTTTATATTCAGGGTAAAGAGTTTCATAGATCTCTTTTCCACGGCGTAGACAATTTTCAAGCTCAACATCTGAAAGATTTTGGCGAACAAGGTTTTCATCAATTGAAATAAGTTCTTCTTTGAGGCCTTCTTCATCAACTCTAATGCACGGCACTTCTTCCCAGCCTAAATCTTTGAGCGCACTAAAGCGTCTTCCACCCGCAATAAGTTTGTTTTCTTTATTGATAACAATAGGATTAATCAGTCCAACCGTTTTGATACTCTCTTTGAGTTCATCAATATTAGTGTTGAAGCGTAGATAGGGGTTATTCACTTTAATATTTTGAACAGGAATCAATTCCATCGCAATTCTCTCCTTGAATTTGGGCAAACTTATTTTGACGAGATTATTTGAGCAGATAAGTCGGAAAAGGTCTAGTTTTTTGCCTTATTAAGTGCCTCTTGCGTTGCGAAATAACTAACAATACCTTCATCTAGTAAATAGTTTTTAGGGACTTCTAGGCCAATTCTGAAGCTTCTGGTATTTCCGGCACCAACACCTTTAATGAACGCCACGCGTGCTGGTGTGTTTAGAGCACGAGATGTGCCAATGGAGACAATAACGACATTTTCATCTTTTACTAAGTTGCCATCAATTCCTTCTATTCCAATTAGCCCCAATCCCCCTTGCGATATATCAAATGCCTTACATTTTATAAGAGCACCTTTGCTATTTTTAATCATGATGACTTTTGTCTTATCACGAAATTCTTGGCGGTAATACTCTCTTGTATCTGGCATTTGAAAGCTTTCTGGAAAGTAATAGACGAGATAATTTGCCTTCACTTCTTTGAGTTTCGCCGTGAATGTCATCTCTGATTCATCCCGAAAGATCACCATTTCTTTTTCTTGGAATTGAGACTCGTAATCAGATCTCGTGCAAAAGGTTTCATCGGTCTCATTGACTTTGAAAATGATCGATTTCAAATTTTTTAATGGGCCACTTTGCGTATGGAGCTTAACTTCACTGTCACGTAGGTTTTGTAACAGTGATTTGATGTCTTTGAAATTTTCTACAACTCTCATTTTCATAACCGCTCCTACATCTGCGCACAGGCCATTATCATCCTAAAGACAGTTGTGGCCCAAGCTTAAAAAAATGAGTGTTCCATCCTCTTGAATTAGAGAGGGTTTTAAAATCTTTTAACAATTTAGGAAAAATGAAATTGCCAATGATTACTGGCAACTGCGAGCTGAATCTATGTAGTTCTTTATTGAAGAGAGTAAAATCCCTTTAGAAGGGGCACAAGAGTCTGGGCCGACTGTACCTGTGCAATTGGTGTATTTCATGCAGTTATTCTTCTCATCTTTAGTGAGATAATTACGGTCTCCTGCAACGTGGAGACCAATGACTTTTCCAGTCTGTTGATCAAAAATAGGTGAGCCCGAATTCGAAGGAAAAGTATCGAGAAGATAGTAAAAAGACATGTCGTCATTGCGATCTAATTTAAATGAGCCTTTATCTTTGGCGATCATTTTTTTCATTCCTAACGGATGTCCAATGATGGCCATATCTGTTGTTAAATTTGGACGGTAGTCGTAATCGATTTTTAATGGTCTGCGGCCACGCACATTGCGATCGAGTCTGAAGAGCGTGAAGTCTTCACCGGTTGTTGAATTTACTGAGTGAATAAGCACTTCTTTACAGCCATAAATATTACTCTCTGGAATATATTTTTGATCAGAATCCATATCAAACACCCAGCTATACTTGTCGCAATTAGCATGAATATTATCGACTCCGTCATCAAAGCAATGGCCAGCTGTGAGCATAATGTCTTTATCAACAAGAAACCCTGTACAGTTTCCGTAAGAGAATTCGTTAGCAAATTTTTCATGAGTGCAAAGATTAACTAATTCGCCCACTGTATACAGATTTTCTGTACGCACTCTTTTTTGAAAATGGTCATAATCGCTCATGGCCCAGTTGGGCATCATTAAAGCAACACTTTTGGCCGCTAAGCGATCGTTGTAGGAAGAGCGTGTGATCTCCTCACGACTATCTCCATTCCACACAATACAGGCATTATAAAATTCAATTTTTGGACTTGTTGTGGAGGTGACAAGGTTTTTCTTTTTTCCACATGCACTTAGGAAAATGGCCACAAGGCCCACTAAGATAAGCGTTCTGTATGAATAGGAATGAATTGTCCTTTTTGTCATGGCCGGACTATAACAAAGTTGTTTGCGATGCGTTATCTTTTTGAAAATTCTATAGGATAATGGGATAGAGAATGAAATATTAAGGGGTTACCAAAATGATAACCCCTCGATTTTATTTAGACTTCTTTTTTTAGAAGTTTTGGTGTCGTCACTGCTAACAGAGCAACTTGAATCAAGAAGAAAGACCCTAAGAAAATGGCCCCCCCTTCAGAGAATCCATAAGAGTGAAGTCCTGAAGCAAGAATGTAGTTAACACCGAACCATGCCATCATTACACTTAGAAATGATGCCGTTGTAAGAGGAATAAATCTCTTTTCAGAGATCCAAGACGTGTACTTACCATGTAAAATGGCCATGTAGATACAAAGAACAATCAATGACCAAGTCTCTTTCGGGTCCCAACCCCAGAATCTTCCCCATGAATAGTCGGCCCAAACACCACCCAGAATAATACCGGCGGCCAAAAGAACTGTTCCATACTTTAATGTCGTATAGATAAGATCTGTATAGTACTTCATATCTTCGTTTGTAAGTGTTTTGAATGTATTTTTAATAAGAACAGTATTTCCTAGAATCCAACTTAGCGCCAAGGCACCATAAGAAAGGATAATAGTTGTCACGTGAGTTGAAAGCCAGAAGTTATCTCTCAAAACTGGAACTAGAGGTGAGATAGAAGCGTTTAACATTCCGTCTGCAAAATTTAACATGAACATTGTACAAACATTGTAGGCAAGACCCATGTAAACAAATGTTTTCTCTTTTTTAAAGTGACCAACAATTAATGCGATAATAAGGGCACCGTATCCAGAGAAAAGAACAGTTTCATACATATTTGTAATTGGCGCACGTCCAGAAATCATAACCCTAAAAGTAAGAAGTGCTGTTTGCACAATTACAGTCAGAACACTCATGCTTAGGGCCAATTTAAAATTCTTAAATAGAGTTAGAAAAGCTAGCCCAATAAGTGACAAAAGCATGGCCACATGGGGAAGATGAAGTTTTGAATATGTATATTCTGTTAGGTAGATATGGTCGTGAATACGATCAAAAGTCCCTTTTGCTTCAAGAAGAATATATGAGAAAGGGTCAGAGTTTTTTTCTCTTGCTGCGACAACTTTTGATTCATTTAAAAAATGAGAAATTGGTGTCCAAGTAAAAGCGTTTTCTGGTGTTAGTTCTGGAATTAACCAATTGGCCCCGTCGCGAAGTTCAGCATATAGATTGATACGTGATAAAAGCTTATTCAGATCTTTTTTGTAGCTCGTATCAACTTTTTGAGCTTGCCACTCAGCGCGCACTCGTGCGAACTCAGGAACAAGTTCATCATAGTTAACATCTTTTACACCTTCACCAAGCTCTAGGAATTTTCTTGTATCAACGTGTTCGATATGGGCCTGCATGATAAGAGGTACAGGGAGTCCCATTCCTTTTAAGCTTAGAAGACAGTAGCTTGTTGTTGCATTTAGGCCTTCAACACTTGATTTACCTGCAAGGTGTTTAATAGTTTCTGTTGCATGCACAGAAAGAGGCTTAGTACGTCCACCTTGTTGAATGGGCATTTTCTCAAGCTCTTTATTGGCACAAAAATAAAGGTCTCCCTTGTATTCGGCCATGGCCGACATACTAAGAAGAACGGCAAGCGCTAATAAAACTTTTTTCATACTTTCAATCCTTAAGCCGTGGCCTCAAATAGGGCCGTATCTTTTTTAATTTGTTTTCTCTTTCTCGTTATTTGATAGTGCCAAGTGGCCCCAAAGACTAGGAGTAATGATCCCAGGTATTTTAGGAAGCGACCTTGGTCTACGTTTACACTTAATGTCGAACTATACATCCCTGTCTCTGGATGTTGTGAGTAAGATGCTTGGTAAAAAGTGAAGCCATCATACTTAAGTGGGTTGTTCATATAAATATGATGCTTTTGCGGCCCTTCTTTTGTGAAAAGTGTGACAAAAGACTCGTAACTTGCTGGGTTATTTGTTCCCGGGTCTTTGTCCATTTTGAAATTTGTAAGAACAAATTCAAATGGCAGCTGAAGTGTTTCTTTTTGCACAGTGAACAGGGTATCTTTTCCATCGATTAATAGACGAAGAGGGCGCTCACTTGTCACCCAATAATCTTGGCCACGAACGTGGATTTTAAGAGCGCGAAGATCACCCTTGATAATTGATCCATTCTTTTGAATTGGTAGAGTCGCCTCTGGTTCATAGACTGGGACGCGTGTTGGTTCATGGCGTACTAATTCTAGAGTAAAGCCCATCCAAGGGAGTTCCATTGAACGCTTGGCCCCTTCAAAATTTTTTGTTACCCATTTTGGTGTGTCTGCATTTTTATCGTAATAAGCGGCCTTGTCACCAAAGAGAAAGAGATATGGTTTTTCTTCAAATAGCTTCTTGCTAAATACACGGTACTCAGCGTTTTGCATGGGCTTGATACTTTCATCAAAGGCCCATGGAGACATATCAGGAAAAAAACTTACAACGCGACCATCTTCTTTGAAGGCAAAAAAGCGCACATTGCTTTTTGTTGTTTGAACTTTAGCCCCGCGCTCCTCCGGAGTGAAACATTCGCGAGTTTTAGCATTCCAAACGATGACTTTAGACTCAGATTCTTTTTCAAAACATGGGGCCAGTGGAGCTGGCAAATAGTTGATGTTCAAAAGACCCATGCTAAGAGTTGATTCAAAATCTTGACCTTCAGGGTGTAGCGTAAGAATAAAGTCCTGGCTTACATTGTCATTATAAAGGAGGTAGCTCGATGAGTGGCGCACTTCATTTTCATCGTACTTGTTTTTTTCTTTACTCCAAACGAGCTTGCGATCAGCAAAAGGAATATACTCTTTTAAAGCGATGTCGTTATACGAGTCGTCGATATTTGTGGTAAAGGCAGAATTGGGAAGGTGGTAAGTGACTTGCTTACCATCATCTTGAAAATGAATTTTAAAAACATCTTTACCTAGAAAAACATGACGTGAAGGAGAATTCGGATCAAGTGAGATACTACCATCAATACCCGCGTACCAAGTAATAAATGAGCCACAGCCAATGAGGATAAGGCCTAAGTGAATGACATAGAAACCATGAAGGCGCTTTTTAAAAGGCATTCTAATTAATGTCGCAAAGATGATACTTAACATCATGAGAAATTGAACAAGCATGAAAATGGGGTGCTTGTAAATCAATCGTCCCGCAAAGTCAGTGCCGTAATAACTTTCAATAAAAGTTCCTACAATCATAAAAATTGTAAAAATAGAGATAATAACAACGGCAAACTTTAGGCCGCCAATTGTACGTTCAAGCTTCTGGTAGACTTTTTCAAGACTCATGAATTTTCCTAAAAATATATTAACATCAGGCTTTTACCACAGTGAAAAGAGTGGTGCAATTTTAGGCCTCAGTAATTGGTTGAAATCTTTCTAAGTTGACAAAAAATTTACTTTTAGCCTCGGTGCAGTAAATAGAATCCATAGATTAGGCCGTACATTATGGGCTGGTGAATGACATAAATAAAAAGACCATGAGCGCCCATGAAGTCGAGGATTCGATCACCTTTGAATCGGGGATAACTGATTTTATCCCAATTTTTAGATTCAATAAAAATTCCAAGCAGAACATAACCAAACCAAGGAAGCACAGGAATATAATCCATGGAGATGTGCGCCATTTTTGGAAAAGGGTAGTTGAACCCAAAAAGCGCAGGAATGGTAATGAGAAGACCAAGCGCACCTGAGAGTTTGGGCCTTTGAATAAAGGGTAGTGCTAGAGCAGAGCAGACAGCAATACAGTGGAGAGTGCCAAAGTATACCCAGCTCTTTGGAAACATGAAATAGGTTGTTATGGTGATGGTCATTGCAAAAAAGATGAGCTGCACAAACCTTGGCCAAAACTTCCTTAAGCGCAGACCATTTTTATGCACTAGCCTCAAGCTAATGCCAACGGCCATCATGAACATGAATACGATTAATCGCGGTAGAAACCACCAGAACAGATCTTCTTGGACATCAATATCAATATGGCCAAAGACGTCTAAGTCGAAACAAAAATGAAAGAATATCATAAGGATAATGGCCACCGCACGCCAGTGGTCTACTAGTCTATAACGGACATTTTCGCTTTTCTTTTCGATTGTATTCATGTTTTTATAGTAAAGTTCATTCTTTTATAAGGCAAAAAGTTATTTTGCTTCGAGAGGCCTTTGTGAAAAAATCATTCATCGCGATCAGCGTCTTTTTTATATTTGTTATTTGTGGTTTTGCTCTCTATGGAGAGAGTATTTATTCTGGTAGTGCCCCTGTTTATTCAGGCTCTGTGCATATCGAGGGCATCGAAAATCAGGTAGAAATTCTTCGTGATAAAGAGGGGATTCCTCATATTTATGCTTCAACTGATAAGGATATGTACTCCATCCTTGGTCGCACGATGGCCCAAGACCGTCTGTTCCAAATGGACATTCTTCGTCGGGTAGGAGCAGGTCGACTGAGTGAAATATTAGGTGAGAAAACTCTCGATATTGATAAATTGTTTCGCACAATTGGTGCCCGTGATCAATTTGCTAAACTTTATGAACAAAAAAAGCTCAATCCAGAAATGGTTGAAAAAATCGAGTGGTACTTGGCCGGAATTAATTCTTTTATCGATGAGGCCACATTACCTGTTGAGTTTCATCTTTTATCTTATCGCCCCGATCACTTCACTGTGCCTGATATTTACGGATTTATCGCCTATATGGCCTACGGTTTTTCTCCGGCACTAAATCAAGATCCTCTTTTATCACGCTGGAAAAATCTTTTTGGCGAACAGCTCGTTGAAAAGTTTCGTGTCGATCCCTACCTTCCTGAAGAAAATGGTAAAAAAGTGACTTCAATGATGTCGCCTCAGGTGTTTGATCGCATACAAGATATTTTGCAAACCTATCTTTATCCCATCGAAGGCTCTAACGCATGGGTTGTCAGTGGGCACAGAACGGCAAGTAAAAAACCTATCTTGGCAAGTGACCCTCATATCACATATTCGCTGCCTGGGGTTTGGTATGAGGCACATCTTCATTTGAAGAATGAGAATAAAGAACATGAAATGTATGGCCACTTTCTACCTCTCATACCTTTTGCGGCCTTGGGCCACAATCGCGACTATGGCTGGGCCCTAACGATGTCTTATATAGATGATATGGATATTTACCGTGAAACCATAGAAGGTGATCATTACAAATATGATGACAAGCTTTTACCGTTAGACATTTCACATGAAACGATTCGTGTTCGTGGAAGTGAAGATTATAAATTAGTAATAAGAAAAACGCGCAATGGACCTCTTTTGAATGAAATCTTAGGCGAAAATCTTTCATTGAAATGGGCCTTCTTACTCGATAAAAACAGACCTGTTGAAGCTTTTTATGGCATGAATCACGCCAAAAATCATGAGCAGTTTAAAGATGCCATTGCTAAAGGATCTTCGCCTGGCCTCAATATTCTTTACGCAGATAAGTTGGGAAATATTGGACATTGGCTCTTTGGAGAAATTCCTCTTCGCAAGAAACCATTTGCCAATGACTATATCTACGATGGGTCAACTAGTGCTGATGACTACCTAGGGCATATGAAATTTGATGATAAGCCTCATTTATTCAATCCAAAAGACGGAGTTATTGTATCAGCGAACAACCGATTTCCGGATTCAGATATGAGTATTCGTGGCTGGTGGCAAGTTTCAAATCGCTTCAATACGATTCACTTTCTCCTCGATAGCCGCAGTGACTGGGGGTTAGAAGGAATGAAGAGTGTTCAAACATCAACTTTTGACATGGATAGTTTGAAAGATAAAGATTATTTGGTTGATGCTCTCTCTGATTTTAGTTGGGAAGGCGTAGAAAAAGAAGCGCTTCAAATCTTAAAAACATGGAGTGGGCGCAGTGAAAAAGACTCAGTAAGTACAACGATTTTCCATCAATTTACAAAAGATATTAATGAGTTAGTGCTTGATGAAGTTCCTCATGATGAATATGTGCGCTACTGTAAAACTCAGGCACAATGGCATTTTTTTAGAAGACTACTGCGCGATGTGGATTCACTCCTTTGGGATTTTAAAGAAACTCCGGCCCGAGAAAATCGTGGTCAGGCCTTACAAAAAATTTTCAAGCACACGGTGCAAACACTTTCTAAAGAATTAGGTCCAGATATCAAAGAATGGAAATGGGGCCGTGTTCACACATTGGAATTTGCTCATCCACTTGGTGTTGTGTGGCCGTTGGATAAGATTTTTAATGTTGGGCCGTTTCCCATTAACGGGGCCATCAATGCGATTAATCACCAAAAGAGAAAAGGTTGCGAGAATGGTCATAAAGTAGGCTCTGGACCGAGTACAAGACGCCTAATAGACTTCTCTAGACCAGAAATCTCCTATGGTATTTTGCCACTTGGAAACTCTGGTCACCAGGCGTCTCCCTTTTTTGACAATCAAAGAGAAAGATTTTTCGAGGGGGCCTACCGCCACCAATTGATGGATAGAATTGATATAGAAAAGAATTTATTTGGAACTCTTATCTATCTTCCTAAAAAATAATTATTCAATGTGAGTATAGATAAATAATGGTCTTTGGCAGCTGATTTTCACTGTGCCAAAGGCCTTGTTGCTTAGTCCTAGTCCTTGCATTGGCCTGATTTTTTCAACATCACTTAGCAAAAATTCACAATCTCCACTTATTGAAACGTGTTGTTCATAGAGGCTTAACACAGAAAAGGTCCCATTGTGTTCAAAATAAAAATGACCAGGAGGATGGGCCATAAAGACTTTCTCAAGCAATACGACGCAAGAAGGATTTTGATCTAAAAAGTGGGATACACTCCCAAGAACTCCAAGGGCGTGGTCAATTCGTCCACCCATAAATCCATAAAGAGTAATGATGGAAATATTTTGAGGCACTATTGATAAGGCATATTCCAAGTCGGTGTAGTCTTTATTTGTTGGCAGGCGCTCGTTGATGAGTTTTGGATCGTGGGCAGAGTCCCCGTCACCAACGCTGAAGTGGACGTGCTCCTTTGATCTTTTGTGATTTATTCCACCATCCACATATAAAATAGGAGTCTCAACAGATATATCGTCTTCAAAAGGCATAGGCCCAATGATTGCGAGTTCACTTTGATCAGATAAAAGTTGTAAAAATGCTTCTTTTTCCATAGATATATAGCATTATACCTGAAAATGGATTTGCTTTACATGACAAAAACAGCAATTACGATCTCTCAAAGAGGCCATGAGCTTCTAAAAAAATATCAATTATTGAAGAATGAATTTAATAGCTCTTCTCATGCAACCTATGGCCAATATGAAGATGAATTCATCACGATCACGGCAAAATGGGATAATTCTCTTTTTTTGAGAGAGCTCTATTTCGATTTTAAGGACCTTGAACCCATTCAAGAACTAATTGCGGTTGCACTTCGAGTTTTGGTCTTAGATCAAAATTATGCCCGTCTAAATGGGCTTTCAGTTAGAGAAATTGACAATTTTCTGCGCGATGAACCTATGACTAGCTTCTTAGTGATTGAAGAAGCTGAGGCGCTGGAACATTGGTTGGGGCTAGTAAAACAAAAAATTATGGCCTCTTTTTTTCAGCTCAAATCAATTGAGTCATTCTCATTTACGGACAGTACCTTAGTTCATAAAGTGCATTTCTTTGGTCATGCCTTTAGTGAATTAAATAAAATACTGCCAAGTTTAGAGCTAGAGCTTGTTCATATCCACGATGAAACTGTCGTTTTCTCACATGGACAAGAAGTGCATTCGTTTATTTTAACGAGCGCACTAAAGGCAGTCGAAGGGAAAATTTCCAATGATAAGGGTCATTTCCCTATAAATTGGGTTGCACAGTGATATTCACTTAATGTAATATCACCTTAATTAAATCCATTATTTGTTACTACTAAAGAGGTTGATTTGATGAAGACTCTCACATTCATTGCTTTACTACTCACAGCGAATTCATATGCAGCAGACGCGGCCAGAGGTGAAACTCTTTATAAGACATGCGTTTCTTGTCACGGTCCAGCTGGAGAAGGGAATGAAGCGATGAAAGCGCCACGTATTTCTGGTCAGTTTGACTGGTATATCGTATCTCAAATCAAGGCCTTTAAAGCTCTAGATCGTAAAAATCCTACAATGTTGCCATTTATTAAGAATCTTTCTGACAAAGATATTGAAGATTTGGCGGCCTATGTTTCAAAATTGTAGTTTTTTTTCCAAAGAAAATACGGTTATAATTGAATAAACTCTAGCGAAGGAATGCTATGAAACTTGCTTTTGTAAAGGCCAAAACTGAAAGTGATTACAATGCGATCTTTCAGTACAATATTGATGCCTTCTCGGATAGTCCCGATTTCCAGTGGAATCTTGAAGAAATTAAGGCCGAAGTTAAAGACGGTTGGGAGCTTTATTCTGCCAATTTAGGCGAAGAAGTTGTCGCTGCTTTATTCGTAAAGCGCGATGGACAGGGGCTTTTCTCAAAGCACACGTCAATTAAACAGAACCATCAAGGTAGTGGATATTCTCACATGATTAAGAATTTCATTGAAGAATTAGCTAAGGATAATGGGGCGAAAGAAATCTACAATTACTGTCGTATAGATAATTTCCGTCAATACTCTCTTAACGAGAGTCACGGTTATGTGAAGACAAATAAGAAAGTTGGAAAAGATAATCTTGTAGTAGAGTGGATAAAAAAAATCTGATTTTTAATTTTTTATTTAAGTAAATGCTTTCAAAAAACGAAAAGTCTTTATAAAATAATGGTTGAAACACACTTACACCTTTTGGAGGGATTGTATGGCCGTTAAGAAAACAGCTAAGAAAACAACTAAGAAAGCTCCAGCTAAAAAAGCTGCTGCTAAAAAAGCAACAACAAAAAAAGCTCCAGCGAAAGCTGCTGCTAAAAAAGCAACTAAGAAAGTAGCTGCTAAGAAAGCTCCAGCTAAAAAAGCTGCTGCTCCTAAGAAAGCAACTAAAAAAGTAGCTGCTAAGAAAGCTCCAGCTAAAAAAGCTGCTGCTCCAAAGAAAGCAACTAAGAAAGTAGTTGCTAAAAAAGCTACTACTAAAGCTGCTCCTAAGAAAGCTGCTGCTAAGAAGACTACAGCTAAAAAAGCTGCTGCTCCAAAAAAAGCTGCTGCTGCTAAGAAAACTAAAACTAAAAGAAAGCCAAATGCAGCTTTCATGAAGCCACTTACTCCATCTGCAGATCTAGCAGCTATCGTAGGTGATAAAGCTCTTCCAAGAACTCAAGTTGTTAAGAAAATTTGGGATTATATCAAAGCAAATAATCTTCAAAATCCTAAGAACAAGAGAAATATCATGGCAGACGATAAGCTTAAGAAGCTTTTCGGAAAGTCAGAGATTACTATGTTTGAACTAGCTTCAATCGTTGGTAAGCACCTTTCTTAATTCGAATTAAATAGGCCGTCCCGAGGGACGGCCTTTTTTTTGGAGGC
>NZ_AUNE01000038.1 GCF_000447755.1 Bacteriovorax sp. BSW11_IV
ACATTTTAACAACATCAACTTTAGTACTGTGATTTAGTTACGCCGAATTCCTCATCTTAAACTTCAAGGATTCTTTCTCATCTTTTATCACCGAAGTGATAAACTTTAACTTTCTATTAAATTGTAAAAGAGCAGAACAATATTCACTCAAGTGGTGGAGATGACAGGAGTCGAACCTGCGACCCTCTGCGTGCAAAGCAGATGCTCTCCCAACTGAGCTACACCCCCACAGTTAATTTCTCAACCGTTTCGTAAGTGCGTTTCGTTCTGAGGTGACGCTGAATTTAAGGCACCCTAGTTAAAGTGTCAACACTATTTTCACTTTTTTTTTATTTTTTTTGATTTTTTTTACATTTTTTTTCAAAATGATATTAATTATTTATACATTATTATCTTAAGATAATGCTTAGTATAAGCTACAGCTTAAAAAAGCCCCTTTTTTGAGGATTACACATGAAAAAGACCGCGTTTTTCACCATGCTCTTTCTAAGTTGCCAGCTCACTTCGTGCTTTTTTCAAGAAAACATTAGTAATAAAGACAAAAAAAGTGCTGAAAATGAGAATAATTCTCTTTTATTAGTAGATGAGACCGGTACTTCTACTATTTCTGCCGTTATTAAGACTGTTCATGGAAATATAACGATCAAATTTTTTCCAAAAGATGCTCCCGTTAATGTAGAGCGCTTTCTAGAGCTTATTCAAAATGGCTTTTACGATGGTTTACTATTCCATAGAGTAGAAAAGAACTTCGTTATTCAAAGTGGTGATCCTACCAATACAGGTAACGGTGGTAGTGGAAGAAAACTACCTGCAGAGTTTAACTCTCATATACACACACTTGGCACTGTAGGAATGGCACGTTTTCCCAATGATATTAATAGTGCTGATTCGCAATTCTACATTTCTTTAAGTGAAAGTCCTGAATTAGATGGCAAGTATACTATTATAGGTAAAGTAACCAAAGGCCTTGAGATACTTCATAAAATTAATAAGGGTGATAAAATTATTAGTCTTATTCTACTTAAGTAATCCATTCTTGGAGCACATTCTCTTATAAAACATTCACATTAACTTCCAGTATTCATATGATCTTCTTAATCGGAGGTTGTATGAATTTCTTTTTCCTTTTCTTTTTTTTATTAAACCAATCATACGCTATAAGCTTTAGTAATGGAGATACTTTCACTTCACATAAGTTGAGGGGTTCGATTACTATATTATGCAAAGACAATGATCACTCTATGATTAAGAATACTTTTAACTGTGAAGACGAACAGTTGTTTCCCTCTTCATTTGATTATTTTGTTGATGATTTTTTAGACGCTGATTTATTAACCATTTCATATAGAGATCATCACGGTGATGAAAGGGATATGAGTCTTTTTTATGATCCGTCTAACTATAGAAGCGCAAGTAAAGTTAATCTCTGGGCAAATTATTCTAAACATCCTCCACTCCTACACTATGGAGAAAACTTACTAAGTATTAAGGCAATGAAAAAGGGTCTTACTGTTAGAAGGCAGAATTTTTCTGTTTTTGTGGAGAAGGGTTCTAATAAAACTTGTAATAATATCTCCCTTTTCACCCTAGATACAAATGAGTGTTCAAATAAGAATATGGCCTGTTCCTTATATTTTAGTAGTGAAATTTCCTGCAATTAAAAAAAGGCCCATTATCGGGCCTTTTTTTATTCTGTTATTTTGTTTCGATTTTTGAATATCGTATTTTTCAAATAATACTGCCTTAGTGAACAGTAATTCTCTCTCTGTCCTCTCTTTGATACATAGTTATATCTTCCAGAAACTTTCTTATGCTCTACATAGTCATTCCATGCTAATTTTGGACCGTTTTTATACTCTTGCAAAGTAACACCATTACATCTATCAAATATTTTACTTAAAAATTCTCTATTATTTTTCTGGTCACCAGCATAAGGAAGTAATCTAAAACATAAGTTTGCGAGTACATTTTCGGTCATTTTTGCTTTTTCTAACGTCTTATAGATTTGATCTGCAAAAGTTTCAAAGAATATGTCAGTCGTCTCTACTGTAATACCAAGGGAAGTTTCAAATCCAGTCTCAACGACTTCTAGAGGTAAATCTCCTTCTTTTCCATAGGTAGATACAAGCGAGTGTACAAGATCAGATCTTGTCGCATAAAGTATATCTTTTATTCTCTCGGAAAATTTATCATCAGAAACCATCGCTTCCACTTCATAACTCACAAATGATCGAACTTTTCCAAAAAAGAAATCAACTCCTCTATCGTTCAGTTTTAGAATTTTACTTATACATATTGATACTTTTAAAGCTCTTTCATCTATTTCATAATCAATATCTGGCAAAGTTAAATCTGATTTTTCTTCTGTCGTTCTACACAATTCGGGCCATTGGTCGTTAGCAATATCCCTGTGAGCAAGAGCACTTTTTAATAAATAAAGAATCGTATCGTTTATTGCCTTTGTATTTTGAACATCTTTAATTCGATCAAAGTAAGCGTTAAAAATAGTTGGTATCCCACTCTCACATTCTTCAGGATCTTTTACACATGCAATTTCTGTCAAATATGATGAAACTCGTTCGGCGTTCTTAGAAATCATTTTCAAAGAATTGTATGCATTAGTTTTACCTATACTTCCAGTATCCCTTCTTGCCCCGGCCAATACTTGAAATGGATCTGCTGAAATAGTCTTTGCTCTCATAAGATTAACTTCATCAAGTGTCACTTCAACAATTCTCAAAGCATTTGATGTAAATTGAATCCAGTTTTCATCTGAAAAAGTTAATCCACTTGATCTTACATAAGTTCTAAAACTATCACAGGGTGTTCCATCTGAATTACAACTTGGTACATTAGTTATTGCTGGATTGAAAATTTGATAGGCCAACAAACTCATAGATCTCTTTTCAAAAATTGGATTCTCAACCTTGCTTTCACAACTAGATCCATAACAACCAGATGAACCAGTTGATTCAGTTGATGGACTAAGTGTTGGCTCTTTTAAGATATTTGCAAGTCCAACAATACCACCTGCAATAACTTCTGTTTTTTCCACAGTTGTTGTGGCAGTGGAAATCAACTGCCTTCTCATATTTTCATAAGTTTTAATATGATCTTTAATTTTAGTGAGCAGTACCCATTGATCAAAAGGCTTTGAACGCCTTTGCATCTCCCCCTCATCTGAAATCGGACTTCCCGCATGGATTTCAGTTAACCAACGTCTTAATTCGACCATATGTTTAGAAATAAGATCAATACCTTCAAATCGATGAATATCTTTACCAAATTCTTCTTTATAAGTGTCGATTAGGTCCAATGTATCTGCAGCATCACAATATTGATTCGAAAGAGCTTCCGAAACACATCGAACAGCCGTAGGCATTTGAATATCACTTAAATTTTCTAAAAGTTTATTGTGCTTGAAATTAGCAATGAATTGTCCGATTGAATTTACTAATACGCCTCCAGTTGCCAAAGCAATTGCTGTCCCTGGATCAGTGAAAGAACTCGCGGCCATTAGCCCATTACTAATTAATGAAGATATATTTGAAGTTTGCTTATCAAAACATTGTGGACTTTCTGCCCATGACTGTAAAAAACCGTTCACACTAGTTAAAAACTGTGATGTTCCTAGACCAAAATCTTTAGATAAATAGTTAAAACGAGCAATTTCAGATTCAAGCCCTATAATTTCAGATTGTGAATTAAAAATGGCCTCTTCCAAATATTCTCTCTCTGTTTCAGAGAGACCCGGCATATTCATAGCAATTACTTGCTTTCTTACCTGTTGTTCTAGCTTTAATTTATCACCACGAATATTTCTATAAATTTCATAATTTGAATAAGTTTCATGAAAAGGACCAAAAACTCCTGAAAAATCACTACCTGAGTAACAACTTGAATTCTTTTTTATGTCTTCAACAACTGAAATAAGTTTCTGAACATTAATTAATGACCCCCTAACTGCTGAAGTAACAGTCTGTGGACATTGAGAAGAATAGGCATTTAATAAAATTTGGGCCGGCGACAAAGCGGCTAATGTAGAAAAAGAACCCAAAAAGAGTGCCAATGAAATCCATTTCATAATTTTCATCCTGATTTTTTATAAAATTGTAAGAAATTCTCCAAAGTAATGGCAAATTTTGGACTATTGACTAAATATTTAAAATTGCGTGAAAAATTAAAATAAAAGAAAAAAGTTCTGAATATTAACTATAAAGCGTCAATCATTTGCAAGTATGTACAATCAGTGAACATCGAATTGCTGTAAATCCCCAAAAATCGACATTCTTTTTGGCCATAATCTTGCTCCATAAGAATTAAAAAACTTCATTGGATTAATTATGGTTAAAAAAAGACTTCTTCTCATTTCTTCCTTTATTTTAATTCAGCAAACATTTGCCTGGAGCTACACGCCCGAGAATATTTCACAAGCAAAGACAAGTGAAAATGGAATTACTTTAGTTGCGAAATTTCAAAATTTAAAAGAAAAGTCTGTCGAAGCAAGAAGTTGTGCAATCACAGATGAATTTCTAGAAAAACATCGAATTAATAAGATTGAACTACTTAGTGCAATTTCAAGATCTGAACTTGATATCATATGTACAAAGAATACAAATAGTCCTGATATTAGTGAAAAAGACTTAGCAATTTCAATTCAGGCCCATATCCAAGAAAAGAAACAGAAGAAATTCTTCTTCGATTAACAAAAAAAAAGACCCTTTCGGGTCTTTTTTATTTTCCATCTCTTTTGTCGTCTTTAATGTAGATAAAAGTTTTAAGAAGGATTAGAGCTACAACCAGAAATCCGATAATCCACCAAGTTTCGAAATGAAACTGGCCATCTTTTATCGGCACAGTCTTCTCAGATACAATTGAAGAAGTTTTTGATTCGTTTTCCATAATAACATCCTTGTTACAAACAAATTCTATCTAAACATGCTCTCGATTACAAGTACTGCTGCATACAAAAATGCCGAACATGGAATTGCCGCAACAAACTTTAACCACTTTGTTTCTTCATTTAAGTGCATATAAAAATAAGCAACTAAAAATGCTTTTCCAAGCGCAAGGAAAGTAAGTGAACTTCCTTTTTGGAATTTTGTAAGACTCGCCATTCCAGGAATTACTACCTCAATAGCAGTAAGTGCAGCTAGAGCAACGAAAATAATCATATAAAGTTTAAAGTGGCTATGTGGCTTCGTTCCTTCTGACATATATACTCCTTAAAAATTTTCTGTTGAGTTAACTAACAAACCAACGTCAATCATCATTTTATTAACGCTGTCTTTGTCTGAATTATAGTACCCACGAATAAATCCATCGCGATCAACTAATACAAACTTTTCACTGTGGGCGATGTCCATCATTGTAACTTCTTCTCCGTCCACAAGTCCCTTCACTGGCATCTTTTCACCCATAGGAACATTGAATCCATTAACAATTGTTTTATTCAAGTCTTCGAATCCACCTGTTAAAAAATTCCAGATGTATGGATTAGCATTATGTTTACGTGAATATTTAAACAATTCTTCAGGGCTATCGTTCTCTGGATCTACAGTGAAAGAAACTAGAGCAATCTTATTTCCAAGGCCTCTTACTCTTTTTTGAATTTTTTCCATTTCCTGAGTTAGTCTTAAACAAGACGAAGGACAGTTTGTGAAAATAAAGTTCGCAATATAAGTTCTTCCCTTAAGTTCCTCAGTTCCAAATGGTTTTTTGAATTCATTTGTAAAACTATACACAGGAATTTGAGAAATTTTTGGCAATGGAGCAGGTAGCTCTCTCGTAATTGATCTATATATTGGATAAGAAAAGTTCGCGATTACAAAAAGAAGCCAGAAAAGCTTGCTAGTCACAAGCTTTTCTACTTTTGAATTATTTCTTTTGAATCCTAAACTTTTTGTCTCTTCCATAATTATTTAGAAATTGAATCCATTAATGCCTTTCTTGCAGGCGTGTTTTTAAGATCCATTAGATACTTCACGTAGTGAGCAACTGCCCATACGTCTTCATCAGAAATTGTATCTTTCCAGCTTGGCATTGCAGTTCCACCAACACCAGCATTAAGTCTGATATAAAGATCTTGAACTGTTGTTGCTGAACGAACAAAGTCCCAAGTAAATTCAGGTGGCATTGACTTAAATCCCCACTCTGTTTCTTGCATTTTGATCTTGTACATATCTGGATCGAAATCTGTAACTTTCTCACCGTTTACTTTAAGGTTGATGTCACTAAATTCTTTGTGACCAACATAAGCTCTGTGACAAGACTGACAGTTTGCAACCGCGTGATAAACTTCTTTACCTCTTTGGATAGCACTTGATTCGTGAGCTGGGCCATATGGATCTTTTGTAACAACAATCGCAGTTCCTAGCTTCTTATCCTTACCTTCCCAAACAGCTGGTGCGAAAGTTTTGATATATTGAACAACTGCAAACATTTGATCGTGTGTAAGGTCCCAAGGAAGCATTGCTGTTCCGTGTAGTCCTTCTTTAAGAATTTTGTAGAAGTCTCCATCGTGTGGAAGTTCACCAGTTGGAACTTGACCAAACTTGAATACACCTTTTGTAAAATCTCTTGGTGGCACTTGAAGACCTTTCGCCGCAACACCATGTCCATCACCGTTTACACCGTGACATGCCATACAGTATTCCGTATAGATTGACTTCCCTTTGTTTAGTGCAGCTTTTGGCGCATACACTCCACCAGCAAAAACTTTATCCTCTAAAAAGTGTTTCTCACCACATCCCACAAGAGATGCTAAAACACTGAATCCAATTAGAAGCTTAAATGCTTTTCTCATAGCTATCCTCATTATAAAACAAACATCACAACATACATTAAAAGCCAAACGATGCCTAAAAAGTGCCAGAACTTACTCACATTACTTACTGTAGTAATGTATTTGTCATAGTTCTTAGAAACCATCGCTGGAATCAAAAATAACAACGAAATCAAACCTGCAACGATGTGGGCCGCGTGAATCCAAGTTAGAGAATACATTAATGATGGGAAAACCCCACCTTCAACGAAAATTCCCATGTCTTTCATTGAGCTCCAAAGTCTGAATTGAACACCCATGAAGGCGCATCCAAGAACAACTGTGCCAATAAAAGGCAGAAGAAGATTTTCATATTTCTTCTGCTCGAAGAATTCCTCAAACTTCCAAAGGGCCAAACTGCTTAGAGCGATAATAAATGTACTTACCGTTGGTAAGAACAATGGCACTCTTTGCATTCCCATTGGTGGCCACTCGTCGGCCGTTACGCGATAAATCGCATAACCTAAAAGTAAAGTTGCAAAAAGCATTGAAAAAGAAACGAGAAGAAAGATCATCCCAATTGATGATGTGATCTTTCTACCTTCAACGCTTGCGATTTCTGTTCTTGCAACCATTTTTTACCTTACGCCAGTTCTTCAGTTTGATATTGGAAATCTCTTGAACCAGTTAGATTTGGGTTACCAAACTCGTGTGGTCCGCATTTAACAACAGGGATTTCCTTAAAGTTATAGTTCGGTGCTGGAGATGGAATAGTCCATTCAAGTGTTCCAACTTCCCAAGGGTTGTCAGAAGCTTTTTCTTTCTTAAAGAAAACAGCGTGAACAAAGTTAATTACAAAAATAATTTGAGATAGACCCATTACAATTGCTGACCAAGTAATAAATGTATTAATTGGAATCATCTTTTGCATGAAATCGTAAACAAATGGGTTGTATAGACGTCTGTGCATACCTGCGTACCCTACAATCATCATACCCATGAAAATTCCGTTCAGACCTAGCATTGTGATCCAAAAGTGAACTTTTGCCCAAAACTCGTTCATCATAGTTCCAAACATTTTTGGCATCCAGAAGTAACAAGCAGCAAATCCACCAAGAAGAACTGATGCGGCCATAGTGTAGTGGAAGTGACCAACTACAAAGTATGTATCGTGTAGGTAAAGGTCAGTTGTAACTGTACCTAAGTAAAGACCTGTAAGACCACCAAGACCAAATACGAATACTACCCCAAGAGAGAAAAGCATTGGTGAATGGAATCTGATAGATCCTTTCCAAATAGTCCCTAACCAGTTAGCAAAGAAAATTGCAGATGGGATAGAGATAGTCATTGTTAGAGTCATAAATGATTGAGTCAGAAGTGGAGACATCTGAGTCGTAAACATATGGTGACCGTAAACAATTGTTGAAAGAATTGTAATTGAAGTCATTGAAAGAGCTGTTGCTTTCGCTCCAAATGCTGGCTTTCTTGCAAAGAATGAAAGAAGGTCAGATACAATACCCCAAGCTGGAAGAATTAGGATGTAAACTTCAGGGTGACCGAAAATCCAAAATACGTGTTGGAATAAGATCGGGTCCCCTGTCCCAGAAGTTGCAGCAGCACCAGCTAGGAAGAAAGTTGTTCCGAAAACTCTATCAAAGATAAGAAGTAGTACACCAGCTCCAAGAACTGGAAGGAAAATAGCATTAAGAATTGCTGTTAGACCTAGACCCCAAACAGATAGTGGCATATCGAAATATCCCATCCCCGGAGCTCTAAGAACAATAATTGTCGTAATGTAGTTAATTGCACCCATTGTTGACGAAACCCCAAGGACAAAAATGGCCATGGCCCAAAGAGTTTGTCCAACACCTGGAGATCCAATTAGTGTTGAAAGAGTTGGATAAGATGTCCATCCACCTGCAGCGGCACCTAGAGGAGTGAATAGTCCAGCAAGAAGTAAAATCGCTGAAACAAACGCAATCCAAAAAGATAGCATATTAAGTAGAGGGAAAACCATGTCTCTTGCCCCAATCATTAAAGGAATGAGGAAGTTACCAAACGCTCCGATAAGAATTGGAGTGATTGCATAGAAGATCATGATCGTACCGTGCATTGTAAATAGCATGGCGTATGTATCTGGTGGAACTACTCCTCCCGTTTCTGGGAACATTAGTTTACCAATTAAAGGAAAAGCAACTCCAGGGAATGCTAGTGTCCAACGAATCATGAGTGCCATGATTCCACCAACACCTAGGAAGAAGATTCCGTACCATAAAAACTGCTTACCAATGACTTTGTGATCGAATGAAAAAATATACTTCGACAAAAAAGTCTTCGGCGCTTCGTGAATGTGTTGTTCAAAAAATGCCATTTTCTTATATCTCCTTAAAGAGTTCTAATTACTTTTAAATTACCAGTCCCAACGCCAGCCCCAGAAAAGTTCTGGATTTTCTGGATCATTTACTGATAATGCTTTCTCTTCAGCTTCATCCATCCAACGCTTGAAATCTTCTTCAGAGTAAGTTGTAAGGTGAGCTTTCATTCTGTAGTGATATGTTCCACACATTTCAGCACAAGCAATATCCCAATCCCCAGCTTTTGTAGGTTGGAACCAAAGTCTTGTTAAACGTCCAGGAATCGCATCAACTTTTCTTCTCGCATTCGGAAAATAAAGTGAGTGGATAACGTCTTTAGAAAGAATTTGGAAAAGAACTTTTCTCCCAACTGGAAGGCGTAGATCATTTAGATAAACTACGTCGTCTTCAGTATTGAAAACCCCGTCTTTACCTGCATAACGAAAGTTCCATGCCCATTGTTGCGCAAGAACTTCTACCTTAAGTGGATTCTCATCCTCTTTTGGCCAGTTAGCAAAAACGCCAATGTAATCATTGTTCGACATTCTTGTAATGTTCATATCGATACCAATAAATACCGATAGACCAATAATTGTCGCAACAATTACGTGAATCTTTTTGTTCCCGTAAGTGTAGTGCGCTTTCGGATGTCTTTTTGCTGAATAGAAAAAAGAAAAACCAAATAGCCCTGCACATACAAGCGCAAAGAAGAAAATGTTCAGGTAAGTCGTGTAGGCAAATAGCCAATCGATCAAGTGACCATGAACAGAAATATCTTCAGGAGGCGTCATGCGTTCCCAAAGACTCATTGATTTTGTTGCAGTATCAACAGCTGCAGCAGAAAGTAACGGCATAAAAAAACTCATAAACTTTTCCCTTCAAAAATCATGAAGTCATTATAAAAACATATGTCATATTAAAATCTGTTCTATTCTATATTTTTTTGGACGTTTTTTCTACGCTTTAAAGCTCGAAATCGAACCTATCTGAAGAAAATCATGGAACCTAGCAATAAAGGTAAATAAATTATCGACGCCCAAAAATAATTTCTTGCCCAATCTTTTTGCGATGCTTCATCAGATTTAAAGAAGCCAACAAACGAAAGTGCAACAAAAGCTAAATTTAAAATAAAACTAAACCAAGCAAAAACTTTTGTATTAAGCCCATTAACATAAGGCATAATCGCTACAATTGCGAGAACAACTGTAAAGGCCGCAATACCAATCTTCGTTGGACCCATTCCATTTTGGTTTGGATAAACTTTAATGCTCGCCGCACCATAATCCTGTGAATGATAAATTGAAATGGCCAGGAAGTGCGGAAGTTGCCACACGAAAAGAATTGCAAAAAGTACCCAGGCCATCACATCCATCTCACCCATAACAAGCGTCCAACCTAAAACAGGAGGGATTGCGCCAGGAATGGCCCCAACATAGACGGCCGTTGGGCTTTTTTGCTTCAATGGCGTGTAAGCATATAAATATAGAACTGCAGCGATCGCAGCAAGGTACGAAGTCACAGGGTTGATATAGAAATAAATGAGTGGCAAAGAAATAATCAGGCAGACCCAACCATAAACGAGGGCCACGATTGGCTTCATTCTGCCAGCTGGAAGTGGTCGGTCCTTTGTCCTCTCCATCTTCGCATCAACATCTTTTTCGATGTAGCAATTCAAAATGGCCGCGCCCATTACAACAAGTTGCACCAAAAAGAACGATAAAATGGCCTTAAAAAAACCGATTGGTTTAGGAGCGAGTAAAATTCCTACCCCAACAGTAACCATTACAAGTCCTGCAAGCTTTGGCTTTGTCAGCATCACAAGATCAGACCAAAGTGTATGAAGTCCACTTGGGAACATCTTTGATTCAAGATCTTCAAGCATTTTATTAATTGTCCAAAGTTTGAATAAAGCAATAATGGCCGCTGCAAAGTGAAGACTTACAAAAATATCTCTGTTTTCAAATTGAAGTAATTTTTTGGCAGTAAAGGCCAATACAGACAAAAGAACCAAAGTTAGCGACGTGCTTCTCATTAAACTTTGTGCAAACGAACTATTCAAGGCCTTACGACATAATACTACGACATTGGTACTAAAATAGAACGAGATCAGGATTGTCAAAATTCCTAAAAAGCGATGGGCCATATTCAACTGCCCTTCATTAATTGGAGGCCAAAATGAAAATTGCCCGAGTCCCTGAACGACACAAAGGTGAACATCTTCAACGCCGAGGCCACAAACTTTTCCTGCTCCTGATTTTTGAACAAGAAGTCCAAGCATTGCTTGGATGAAAACTAGAGCAAAGCAAAACAAGATACCATTACGAGTATTTGCTTTATAACCTTTTTTAAATTTTTCAATTAGCTCTTGAGCAATGTCAGTTTCTGTTAAAAGTGATTTTAGATTTACCAACGAGCAAATATAGAAAATAGAAAGAGCAAAGTGGCAAATTGAAACAAGTGTAGGCAACTTATAGATCGCACTAACAGCTCCTAGGCCGCCTTCTGTAATGATTATAAAAAAAGGAATAAGCGCTTTTTTCTTCAATACAGTGTCTGTTGTACTTTTTCTGATCGAGAAAGTTACGATAATCGTAAAAATGAAGGCCACCAGTCCGAGGATTCTGTGAAAAGTTGGCAGCATGCCTTCAACTGTGAATGATGTCTCATAACACACTGGCCATGAAGGACAATTAAGTCCAGCACCCGTTTGTTGCAATAGACCTCCGGCCGCCATTAATAGGAAGCCGATGAGGATGAGAATATTTATAAATAAAATATTTTTTTTCATTATTTTCTTGAATACATAGTATGGCCTGTCTTATACCCAAGAGGTCATGCTTGTGCAAGAAAAGGCGTACTTTTTATGCTCTGTTGTTCTTCTTTGGAGCGAGTAAATTTATGTCGCAAAAACAAGTATACTGGAAGCCCATTAACATTACCGCTGCCACTAAATGCACTGGCTGCATCGAGCGCGGAAAGTGGAAATATACGAGCGAAATCCCCGCAATTAACGACAATAAAACAGAAAAAATCATTCCTAAGTTATGAAATCGTAGTCTTGGATTAACGCCACTCATCAAAAAAAGTTTATAAGAAAAGAAACCTTGAATCAGTACTAATAAGATTGAATACGATCTGTGAATATAAAAGACTGGGCCTAGAGTTGAAAGCCAGGCCTCTCTCTCCCCTTCCAGTAATCCTTTTGCAACATGATCAACCGCCTCTCGAACTTGGGTCCCAAGAACAACTTGGATCATTGTCAGAACCATTACAACAATTGAAAGTCTTCTTAAAAGAGTAAAATCCGATTGTGACAGAGTCTTTGTGACAACTTCTTCTTCCAGTAGATATTTCTTTTTTTGTAGAAGTATAAAAACAATCACGATGGCCATTACCATGTGAAGGGTTATGATCACTGGTTTTAAATGTGTTGAAACAACGACTGCACCAAGCCAACCTTGGAAAATGACGGCAATCAAATTAAATTGCGCAAGCCAGAAAATTCGCTTATCTGATTTTCTATAAGAAAATGCTAAAACGGATAGGATGAGAATAAAAAATCCTGTTAGCATTCCAAATAATCTATTTAAATATTCAGTCCATGTTTTAACGACATTGAAATCAGCAATCTCTTTGCCTTTAATAGCAAATTGCATCTTATAATCCGTTGGTAACTGACTAATATCTGTTGGGGGGACAATCTTACCAAAACAAGTTGGCCAATCAGGACACCCTAGTCCAGAACCAGTGCTGCGCACGATGCCACCGATTAAAATTAAGATATAAACAGTTATAAGAACAATGTTAATGAAGCTTTTAAAATTACGTTTACTGACAAATGCCATGGAAAAACTCACCTTGGAAGATTGAGGAACCTCTTTCAAATACAGTAGAATAACTAAAAAAGTCAAAAGAACAAAAGGATGGTTTTGATCATGAACCGAAATATTGGCCCAACATATTATAGCGACTACTTACATCTGAATAAACTTCTTGATAGCCAACATGCTAAATCAAAAGAAGTTGGCCATGAGGCCCATGATGAAATGCTTTTTATTGTTGTTCACCAAGTATACGAACTTTGGTTTAAGCAAATCATCCATGAACTAAAATCAATTAGAGAGACTTTCAGTCTTCCTTCAATTGCTGAGAAAGAACTTTCAAAATGTGTTTTTCGTCTTGAAAGAATAAAAAAAATTCAAGGCCTTCTGTTAAATCAACTTGAAGTTATGGAGACGATGACTCCAATGGATTTTTTAGAATTTAGAGATCTGCTAGTTCCAGCTTCTGGATTTCAAAGCGTTCAGTTTCGAACAATTGAAATTATGATGGGATTAAAAACCACAGATCGTATCGATGTCGATCGTGAATTCTTTACTGGTAGACTAAATGACGAAGACAAAGAAGTTATCAATGAAGTTGAAAAACATGAGTCGCTACTTGTTTTAGTTCAGAATTGGCTAGAGAGAATGCCTTTTACAAAATTCGAAGGTTTCGACTTTTGGAATTCATATCGTGATGCTGTTGAAGGAATGTTTAAAAGAGATGAAGAAATCATTTCAGGAAATATAGCTTCTCTAACAGATAGGGCGAGAGAAATTCAATTAGAAAATCTTAAGGCCACAAAAGAAACTTTCAACTCACTTTTAGACGAAGATGCTCATAATAAACTCATTGAACTTAAGAAAAGAAAGCTCTC
The DNA here is from genome assembly GCF_000447755.1 of Bacteriovorax sp. BSW11_IV. GTDB lineage: Bacteria > Bdellovibrionota > Bacteriovoracia > Bacteriovoracales > Bacteriovoracaceae > BSW11-IV. The sequence continues at coordinate 13,817 of NZ_AUNE01000038.1, forward strand.
AAGAACTGCAACTTTAAATGCTCTTTTCATTCTCATGTATCGTGAGGAACCGATTCTACATCTTCCTTATGTATTTCTTAGAAACCTAATGGACATAGATGAGAACTTTACAACATGGCGCTATCGTCACTCCATCATGGCCCATCGAATGCTAGGAACAAAGATTGGAACGGGAGGAAGCTCTGGTCACGTTTATTTAAAAAGAGCGGCCGATAATAATCGTGTATATAATGATCTTTTTGATCTTTCGACATTTATTATTCCAAAATCTGAGATGCCAAAACTGCCTGTGCAACTAACTGATCATTTAGGTTTTCATTTTAGAGGTTAAAATGTTCAAGAAGTATTATTCAAGATTTCTAGAAGCAAATAAGGGCAAACTTCATATGGCCTGTCACAGTCACCACTATTGGCCAGACTGTACAAGAGAAGCAACGCTAGAGTATTGGGATGATACTGCAAAATATGTGGATGAAAAATGGGGGCATATATTTTCGAATGTTATCCCCAAAGCGCAGAGACTTATTGCTAAAAATTTGAATATTGTAAATCCCTCGAGGATTGCGTTTGCTCCAAACACACACGAGTTGGCCTTTCGTCTTTTGAGTGCTCTTGATTTAAGAAATGAAATCTCAATTCTAACAACTGATAGTGAATATCATTCATTCGAAAGACAAATTCAAAGACTAAGCGAGTGGGAAAACATTAAAGTAAAAAAAATTCCAGTTCTCCCTATCGAAACTTTTGAAGAGCGTTTTTTAGCTGAACAAGAACATACTTACGATCTCGTCTTCTTTAGCCATGTTTTCTTTAACAGTGGACTAGCAGTTAAAGGATTTAAGAATATCGTTAATGCTTTTTACAAAAAGAGTATTGTGGCCGTAGATGGTTACCATGGCTTCATGGCCATTCCAACAGATCTCAGTGATATCGAAAATAAATGCTTCTATATTGCTGGTTCATATAAATATGCTCAAGGTGGAGAAGGCTGCTGTTTCATGTCATGCCCAGACAATGACTTAAGACCAATGCAAACTGGCTGGTTTGCAGAAATGGATAATTTAGAAAATAAAACTGAAGGACAAAACGTTACCTACTCTTCAAGTGGATTCAAATTTGCTGGAGCAACAATGGATTTCACTGCGATGTATAGATTAAACGCGACCCTAGGACTGTTTGACCTTGAGCATATTTCAACTTCAGCTATTCATAAGCATATTCAAAAAATTCAATCAAATTTCCTTAAAGAACTTCCTGAGCATGGTCTCGTAAGCAAGAATTCATTGCTTATAAATGAAGCCGATTACCATGGGCATTTCTTTACATTTCAAATAGGTGATCCCGTAAAGACTAAAGAACTCTATAATCAATTATCAAAAATTGGTATTCAGACAGATTTTAGAAATGATCGACTCAGATTTGGTTTTGGGATGTACCATGATGAAAGCTTAGATTTCTCTTTTTTGAAAAATCTTAATTAAAGATTTTTAAGAAGAAGAAAATGGCCACTCCAGTAATTGAAACATAAATCCAAATTGGAAAAGTGAACTTTGCAATTTTCTTGTGAGATTTAAAATTCCCTCTAAGTCCGTGCCATAAAGTAGCAAATATCATGGGAACCATTACTGTGCTCAAAACAATATGAGTAATAAGAATGAAAAAATAGATTGGCCTAACTAGTCCTTCACCCAAAAATTTCGTATCACCATGGTAGTGGTGATAAATAATATAGCTAATAAGAAAACAAGCTGATGTTGCAGTGGCACCCAACATTGAGGCGATATGCTTAGACTTCTTCCCATTCTTAATAAACCAGTAGCCAACAATCAGTAAAATTGTTGTTAGAGTATTAAGAGCTGCATTCAGAGCAGGTAGATAAGAGATCATTACATGGTCTGAACTACGACCTTCATTCACATAAATTAACCAAAATAAAAAAGCGATAACCAGTGTGCTTACAACACCAATTACCGCATAGGCCTTTTTATCTACTGAGTTAATTTCGCTTGAGCTCATTACGCTTTTGGTTCAGTTATTTGATTCAAATTTCTATTCTTATAGATCGTTCTATAAAGAAGATAGAAAGGAATATAGATAAGTGCGATGAAAATCATTAAAGAATAAACAAGGAACTTATCTTTTGGATTTTGAAGAGAACCTGCGCATGCAGGACAGGCCATAACCTCTCCCGCAAACACAATAAATAAGAAAAAAATTGAAATTAAGTACTTCATCTTTTTATTACAGTAGGTAGATAAATGTGAAAACTAGAATCCAAACAAGGTCAACAAAGTGCCAGAATAGTCCAGCAATTTCTAACTGTCCGTAATCACCTTTATCAAATCGTCCATCAAGAGCTTGCTTATACATATAACAAAGGTAAAGAACACCAGATAGTACGTGGAGTCCGTGAAACCCTGTAATAGAGAAGAAAGTTGATGAAAATAGGTTATTTCCATGAGCATAGGTACTAAAAGTCATACCCATAGCATCCATCAAGTGATAGTACTCGTACGCTTGAATACCAAGGAAGATCGCTCCACCTACGATAGTTGCAAGCAACCAGTTTAGCATTTCCTGTCTTGCTCTTCTTTTACATGCATCAATAGACATAACCATAGATACTGAAGAACAGATAAGAATAAAAGTCATAATCCCTGAAAGGTGTACACCACCTAGCGCTTCAACTGGATTTGGCCAATCTTTAGTGGCACGTAAAACAGCATAAGCAATAAGGAACCCAGAAAAAGACATAGCATCCGTTCCTAAGAACAACCACATCCCAACTTTACCTGGGGAAGCTTTTCCAAACTGAGGATCGTTTGGATATGAGATTAGCCCATCGTGAACTTTAACTTCGTGAGTAGCGTGACCCATTTCTATCTCCTATAAGGAAACCCAGAGACTATTTTTTAGTCTCTGGAGAATATTTATCTTCACCAATTTCCAGAAGGTACTTAGTAAGTGCATTGATTTGCTTCTCAGCATCTCCACCAAATACTTCTGTATCTGTACTTTCACCATTTTCCCAGAAAGATGGCATTACTGTTCCTGGAAGAATTTTTTGTGGATCATGTAACCACTTCTTAATCCAGCTTGCTCTTAGTCTTCTCTTCGCAAAGTGAAGATTTGGTGCAGTTGGATCTTCTTTGTTAAATCCAGTAGTGTGACAAGAAGCACAGTCTAAACTCTTAAATAGTTTTACTGCCCCTTCTCTTTCACCAGGTAACCATTTAACTGTCTCATAGTTTTCTTCGAAAGTTTCTTGTCCAGCTTTTGCTTGGAACATAGCTACAATCTTATTTCTTTCATCATTTGAAAGAACAAATGATGGCATTCTTACGTTCAACCATGGTCTGATCTTATAAACATTGTTTAAGAAGAAGTGGAACCAATCAGCTTGAACTCTATGTCCTTCACCAACAAGTCTTGGTGGCGCTTCATTGATATCATCTGGATACATATTAACGATGTCTCCGAACATTCCATCAATTTGGTGACAACCAACACAGTTGAATTTTTGTACAACTTTCATACCTTCTGCAACAACAGCTTCTCTAGCATCAAGTCTCTTAACACCTGATAGAGGAACTTTATCTGCAACCTGTCCAAGTAGAGCTGTCGTAATTGTCTCAGCTTCTTTTTCAGACATATCGAAGTTAGGCATTCTTAGTAAATCTTTGAATGGCTTATCTACACCGTTATCCCATCTTCTAGGATTGATAAGGTGAGCTTTAATCCAACCATCTCTTGATTTTTCTACATCGTACTCGTGAGAGAAACCAAATTGAGTAAGTGGTTTAGAACCAACTTTTGTAAGTTCTGGACCAATTGGAGCTCTACCATCAAATCCTTCAATCGAGTGACATGAGTAACATCCGTACTTACCAACAGATCTGTAACCAAGCTCTAGAGTTCTTTCTCTATCGCTCATGCTAGCAAGCTTCTTCTTAGCAACTTCTTCAGTATCAAACGCAGAGAAGTACTCAACAAGTAGTTCATCTCTAAGTTCTTTGCTCATATCTTCAAACTTTAAAGATTCGAACTTCTTATTTTTCATGCTCATTAAGTAAGCAGTGATGTCATTAGCTTCTCTGTCTGTTAGACGGAAAGAAGGCATAATTGTATCTTCTTGGTAGTGAGATGGTTTCTTTAACCAAGACACTAGCCAATCTGCATCTACTTTAGACCCAATTCCAGTAAGGAATGGACCTGCGTGAGCATTAACTTTCTTAGATTCAGGAGCAAAATCATCTACTCCGTGACATGCCATACATCCTACAGACTTAACTAGCTCTTTTCCTTTTTCAGAATTACCACCAGAGTACTTCATGAAAGGCTTGTAAGGCTTAGACTTATCGTAAATGAATTCTGCAATAGCATTAACTTCTGCAATATTCTTTTTAATAAATTCATCTTTCTTCGTATTGTTCATTTGCATGAAGAAAGAAGGCATTTTTGCATGCTTATTAAATGACTTCGGATCCCATACCCAGTTTTTAAAGAATTCTTTATCAACTTTCGCTGCAATTTTCTCTAAACTTGGACCTGGTTTACGCTTATGCTCCCACCCTTCGATTTTGTGACAAGCATAACATCCAAACTTTTCAATATTTCTTCTACCTTCATTAAGAGCTGTTGCTCCAGGAAGATATTGAGTTTCAGTGTGACACTTAACACAACCGGCTTCAGAATGTTGCTTCTTGAACATTTCGATAGGCACTTTGTGTGGAGCATGCCAGTGATATTTCTGAATCCACTCAGCTTTTTGCTCTTCATTCTGAGGAATGTGAGCCGCTGAATTGAAATTAGTTACTCTATGACCTTCACCACCGTGACAAGTTGTACAACCAAATTTCTTCATCGGGTGAGTTGAATTTGCCCCAACCATCATATCAAGCTTCGGGTGAGTCTTGTGTGGATTCGGTTGATCTTCGTAACCTTCTTGATCAATAAAAGTGTGACAAGTAATACATCTATCAACCTTTGGAACGTGTTGGAAGTATCTATCATCAGTAATATTTTCAAGTACGATTTGGTGAATCTTCACTGTTGGATCTAAGAAATCAACAAAAGGAGCGTTTCTTAATGCAAAAAGTGGATTAAGAGCAAGCTTCGACTCCGCCTTCTGCAATAGATCAAGCTTCATAGTAATACCAGTAAGTTCTTTTTCTAATGTAGTAAGGTCAGATTTCTCAGCAGCAATTGCTTTGTTTTTTGTTTTTTCCTGAGCCTGAAGGGCCTTCATTCTGTCTTTCGATTCAGCGAATAGCCTTTTTTCTTCTCTTAGCTTCTTAAATAGGTCGCCTGCATTTGCTTTATGGTGAGAATGTGCGTTCTCCCACTTGAAAGTAAGTGCAGCAACTTGAGAGTTAAGACGACCATTGATAATCGTCTCTTCTTTAATATGCTTAAGAATTTGCTCTAATTCGTCAGTGATCTGATCAATTGTTTCTTTTTTAGAAGCAACGTTAGCTTTCGCTTCTTCAATTTTCTTTTCTAGATCAGCAACCTTATCTTTATCGATAGTTTTTTCTTCTTCCGCTACTTGTCCAGCAAGTTTAGATTTTTTAATCTTCATTGCTTCTACTTGGATAGCTTTCCATGGACGGATATAGTCATCCAAGAAAACCCATACAACCGTAATTAATAGCGCAACTGAGAAGAAGGCAAATACCTTGTTCAGTTTATCCATGTTAAAGGCCATTCCTGGCTCATTCTTTTTACTCATCGTCAAAAACCCTTTCTTTGTTCTCGGTTAGAGACTCAATTCCAATTCAGGAAGTGCAATAATGTACTTTAAGCTAAACAACCATCTAAGAACCATCTTAATTGGTAGTGAAGTCATTCCTAGTAGAAGGAAAATAAAGATGTAGTATCTTACTTTCCCCATATCACCGATTAACTTCTTCCCCCACTTAGTAGTGGCAGAAAGAGGTGGAAGAACAACAACATATACAGCTGTTAAGATAATTCCTAAGAACTCTCTTACGATCATATTGTGTGGCATTGGCATATTTAACCATTTTACCCACACAAACTCTGATAAGTTGACGTTATATTCGGCAACAACTTTGTGGAAATCCCAGAACTCAAACGGACCGTAGAATGTCCAGTTTGGACCTCTTAGGAATGTACCTACGATAATTAGGTAGATCCACAGAACTAGCCAACCGAACATGAAAAACCACATTGCCATTTTTCTCTCAGCAATAGTGAAGTATCCGTTACCTTTTGGATTTGTATCAATGTATGGAACTGCTAAAAGTCCAACAACGATTAGACCAGGAAGAACAACCCCTGCCATCCAAGGGTCAAAGTATACAAGCATTTCTTGTAGACCTAGGAAGTACCAAGGAGCTTTCGCTGGGTTTGGCGCCCAAGTTGGGTTAGCAGGTTCTTCAAGTGGAGCTTTAAAAATAATGGCCCAAACAACTAAGAAGATAGTTGTTCCGATCATACACATAAGCTCTACGTATACTAGGTTTGGCCATGTCCAAACTTTTTCTCTATTTTCAGGAGTAGCTTCAATTGGAGTTAGACCTTGTTCAAGTCTTTCGTCGTTTTGAGCACATCTATAAAGAGAGTACCAAGTTAACCATGCGATCAACACGATAATAATGTTGATAGGAATGTTGTCTGGCCAAAGAATAATGGCCACGAAGTTTGGATCCGTACAAAACCAAACTACGACTGGTAATAAAACTGCAAGTGAAATGTAAGCAAACTTCTTTGTCCCAACAATTCTATAATATCTCATCATTAGATAGTACAGAAGCGTTACCACAGGGAACGATCTAATTGGGTCTGCCATCCAGTTAATAAATTCTTTCATTAATATAATCCTTAAAAAATTATCCTAATTCTTATAGTGGTGCCGAGATACCACCGTCTTTTCTTACGCGCCAGAAGTGAACAGCAATTAGCGTTCCAACTACAAGCGGAATGAAAACACAGTGAAGAATGTAAAATCTAAGTAGCGCTGGCTCACCAACAAAACGTCCTGCTAGAAGCTGGAAGCGCACGTCGTTTTTATCCGATACCATTACGAAGTCACCGATTTGAGCTAGCGCCGCTCCTGGACCACCGTGCCCAAGGAATGGAGTAGCTTTTGCCATGTTCGAACCAACTGTAATCGCCCAAATAGCAAGCTGATCCCATGGAAGAAGATAACCAGTGAATGAAAGAAGAAGTGTAAGTACTAAAAGAATAACACCAACACCCCAGTTGAATTCTCTAGGTGGTTTGTATGAACCTGTCATGAATACACGGAACATGTGTAGCCAAACAGTAATAACCATCGCGTGAGCACCCCATCTGTGAATCTCTCTCATAATACCGAGAGGCACGTGCTCTTTAAGTGCGATAATATCGTTGTAAGCATATTCAGCTGTTGGTCTGTAATAGAACATTAAAAGAAGACCAGTAACAGTTAGGGCAAGGAAGATAAAGAATGTTAATCCCCCCATACACCATGTGTATCCTAGCTGAACACCTGACTTTTTTAACTTAATTGGGTGTAAGTGTAAAAATACGTTACCCGCGATTACGGCTGCTCTATTACGTGCATTATTAGGTGGCCCGTGTCTGAAGATTGACTTCCAAACCTGGGTCTCACGAACTTTGTCAGCAAAACCTTTTCCAGACATTTTTTCTTCCTTCTCTATTTATATCAAAATTAATTCAACTCAATTCAACTCAATTCAACTTTAGATTAAACGCCAATGTATGAATCTGGGTGATCCCACTGACCCATCTCGTATCTGAAGATCTTCGTCTTATCTACAACGATCTTTCCGTCAGAATTTAACGAGATTTTGTATCTCTCTAATGGTCTTGGAGCTGGTCCCTCAAAGTTAATACCACTCATGTAGTAACCTGAACCGTGACATGGACACTTAAACTTCAACTCGGCAGGTAACCAGTTAGGTACACAACCAAGGTGAGTACAGATATTTGAAAGGGCCACAAGCTTACCTTCTTGCTTAACCATCCAAACACCAAAACCATTTTTCCATCTCTCGTCTACACCGTTTTCATACTCCGTAGGAAAACCTGCAACGAAATCCATCTCTGGTTCGAAGTTAACGTTTGGATAAGTAAAGCGAAACGCTAAACTTCCAAGCCCCGCAAGCGCAGCTGTGAAAGCAACCCATCCTACTGTGATGAAACTAAAGAATTCTCTTCTGTTTAATTGTTGTCTGGTCTCTTCTGACATGACCTCAAATCCTCTTTTCAAAGAAATAAATTATTAAAGGAGTTGCATCCAAAGGATCCAACTCCATTATTAAATATTTAAATATCCGTTGCCAAATTATCGGTTGAGTTTATCACTTTTTCAACAAATTTAAAACTTCCTTGGCCTTAGATACAATCTTTACATCCTCATCGTTAACCGAGATTTCCCCGATTTTTTGAAGCAGTGCGCCCCACTCAACCTTTACAGCAGCGTTAATCACATTAAGCTTCAGCGCAGCAATTTGATCAACTGTAAATAAAGGAGATTTCCCTGCTTCTTCAGATGGAACATATTTTAATCTTAACACCTCTTCCAATACTGGAAGGGCCTTGTCACTTCTAAAGTAAATTAGTGAAGTCGCTGCAGCAAACTTAATACCGCTACCCTCATTATTTAACAGGGCTTCAATCTGAGCTTGCGCTTCAACAACTCTATGAGTTCCCAGCGCCAAAACTGTCGCTTGAACAAGAGCGTGATCCTCATTATTTAGATATTCCATCAATTTCGACCAATCAAAAGTTTCAATGTGAGGAATATTTCCAATTGCTACGATTGAATGGAAAACAATATTTTTATCTGTTTCTGAGATCGAGTCTTTAAGTAAACTTAATGAAAGAGGAGTGCGCAGCGCACCAAGAGCAACAACAACAAAATCTTTTGTTCTTGTATCAATAGTATTTCTGTAAACTGACTCTAAATTTTCTACTAACCATGGCACATCCTCTTCAGGAATTTTGCCTGCGCTGATCACTTTTGAAAGCTCAAGGGCCGCAACCCACTTATTTCCAAAAGTTTTCGACTGCATTTCTCGCACAAGATCCTTGTACGATTGATCAGTTGAAATCATCTTTGTTACGCCAAAAATCACCAAAGCACCGATTAATACGATAGCTATAGGGACCACAAGACTTCCCACAAAAGAGTTTTCCATTATTTTCTTGTCGATAGGACTCTGCTTATTCTCAGTCATAGGCATCTCAATGCTTTTCAAAATTAAGGATCTGTTTTATATGAAGTGGTGTCAGATTTAACAAATCTACATTACTATGACAATCCAATTAATTGTCATAAATTCCAATGGAAACTGATTTAAACAAAGAGTGATTATATGGCGTATTTACTTCGTGGACTTATTTTACTTATGGTAGCAGGTGTTCTACTCACTGCAGGACTAGCGATTGGCTTTATCCACCTTCCTTTGAACCATATTCAGGTGGCCATTCCAACGTTCATTTATACAATTTTCGCACAGGCCTTCGTCATGTTTTATTTCATTGGCGTATCGCGTCTGGTCAACAATATTCACCTCATTCTTCACTCTGAAAAAAATCTTCACGAATTATTTGAGGCTCCTCCTGCGGATCTTGCTCCTTATACTAAGAAAGTTGAAAGATTTGTTCACGAAGCAGATCTTGCAAAACGCCAAACGATTCCATGGACAATGCTGATGCTAATTCTTGGAATGATTGCCTTTTTATTAGGTGGTGCCCACGATACAAATCTGGTTCAAAAAACAACTCACTCTGGTGTTGTTTATGGATTTATTGCGGCCATGCTTATTGGTTTTTTTAGACAGTGGTGGTTTCTTGGGAAGGCCCACATTCTCTTAAGAAAAGTTAAAGGCCTTTTTGAAATTCCAGACGGAAGTATGTAGATCAACTACATCCTCTTGATCCAAATAAATACCTTGTTTTTTCCTGGAGGATTACGTCCAGCAGTTGTTCTACTTTCATAGATAATTGCTTCGTTTACTTCCATTACCTGGGCCATAAATTCTTTAAGATAGGTACGTGGAACATATAGATTGTAATAAAGACCGCCAGGAACATCGAGACCAGGTTTAACATTATCAACTTGAGTAACACCGTACTTATCAAGAAGTTGTGAGATTTTGACCTTGGCTAAATCGGCATCCGAGCTTCTCATCATTACACGGTAAACTTTAGTATTTCCGTAACTCGTATCACGATAACCGGCCTTATCCTCTTCATAAGCAGATTGCTCAAGATCAGCGGCATTAATATCTTTGGGTAAAGAATCCCATGAAGTCAAAACAACTTCCGATTCAACATCTTGCCTTTCTTGTTCTTCTAAACTTTCCCCAAGTTGATTCCCGAAATTCTCAACGTTTTCAATATCAGAGATATCTAATTTGAAATCTTTAGAAACTTCATCTTCATCTGCGGCCTTGAAGGATAAAGTTTTATCTAGCCACTTAAATTGGGGTTCATAAATACTGATTTTATCCGCGAGATAATCCTCATACCAATGGTTGATGTGAGTAACACCCCAAATAATCGCAACTGTAGCAATCAAAAGGATGATGGCCTCTTGAAGAATCTTTACTTTATTTGAGAATTTTTCTTTTCTCTTTATCAACTTTAAATCTTGGCTTTCACTTGAAAAATCTTTTTTTAATTTTTCTAAAAATCTCATCCAATCTTCATAAAGTGTAACTTCTAAAGATGGCATAATCTCTTCGACATAGGCCGAGATATCATAATTTTCAAATGTGACTGAATTTAAAATTGTCGCAAATCTAACATCAAGATTTTCACTTCCAAGGTTCCCAACTTGAAAAATTTCGCTGAAAAACTCTTCTTTATGGGGTGCAATATCTACAAAGTAATTTCTTAATATAACTGCAATGTGCGAAGGTGAAAGCTTTGATAGTTTTGAGAGTTCATAAATAGATAGACCCTTCTCAATAAAACAAAAGCAAATGAATCTTTCTTTGAGCCAGTTGAACCATGAAATCAATGGTCCAACTTTTAAAGATTCTCTCGCATAATTAAAACGATCAATAATTTGATCTAAGGTCAAATTAGCAGAAAAAAAGACAGACCAAAACTCTTCAAACTGAGCTTTATAACGTCCTTGCCATGTGACACTTTCAATATTGAGCTTTAGCCAACGCCTAAAGTCCTGAAAGTCTCCATCGCCAAAAATTAATTCCATCTTTTTTTCCATCTACTGACTTTAGCAAGATTTCAACAAGAGCGCTATCCCTTGTCCGCCTCCAATACATGCAGAAGCAACACCATAATTTAATTTATGATGCTTAAGTTGTCTTGCAAGAGTTAGAGAAATTCTTGTACCAGATGCAGCAAGTGGATGTCCTAGTGCAATCGCCCCACCCCAAATATTAATTTTATCAGCAGGAAGATCCAGATCCTTCATACAAGATAATGTCTGACCAGCAAAAGCTTCATTAATCTCAACTAAATCCATTTTAGAAAGTGTCATATTATTTCTTTCTAATAGTTCTTTAATGGCCGGAGATGGTCCAATACCCATAATCTTTGGATCCACTCCAACAACATGTCCATCAACAATTTCAGCGATAGGTGTAACATTATTTTTTTGACAAAATTCTTCAGAGGCAACAAGCACAACTGCTGCACCATCAACAATTCCTGATGCAGAACCCGGAGTAACAACTCCATTTTCTACAAAAGAAGCACGAAGTTTTGCCATAGAATCAACGCTTGCATCCTCTCTTAAATGTTCATCATTAGAGCAGATAGATTTCTTTAATTGAATCGATGCAATCTCGCCTTGAAGTAAATTATCTTTATAAGCTTTTAATGCTTTTGCATGTGACTCGTATGAATAGACATCGCAAGACTCACGAGTTACAGAGAATTGTTTTGACAAATTTTCAGCTGTAATACCCATTGGAGTGCCAGCAAATTTATCTGTAAGCGCATCTAAAAGCATATCTACACTTTTTAAACTTCCATACTTCGTTCCAAATCTCCCACCATAAGTTAGGTGTGGAGTCATAGACATATTCTCAGTTCCACCGGCAAGAACAAGTTCAGCTTCACCAAGTTTAATAAGTCTTGTCGCATCTAAAATTGATTGAATACCTGAGCCACATAGTCTGTTAACTACAAGTCCTGGTGTTTTTTCCTGACATCCTAGTTTTAAAGCAAGGTGTCTTCCGCCATACATGGCATCAGTTGAAGAAGTTATTACATTACCCAGAATTACCTGATCAATTTTATCTGGATTGATTTTTGTTTCCTCAAGGAGGGCCTTTCCCGCATAAACAGCTAAATCTACAGGAGTAATATCTGCTAAAGAGCCTCCAAACTTTCCAAATGGAGTTCTCTTTCCTGCGACTAAATATACTTTCTTACCATGATTTAAGGACATATTTTCCTCCCTTGAGGGCCATCGTTATTCTTCTCTACAATATATTAGGACGCTTCTTTATTTGAAGCAAACATTTGGAATAAGTTTATGTCAGAAATAGCACAAATCAGAGCAGCGAAATATCAGGAAAGCGAAAACAAGCGCTACGATCTTGAACTACGTAAACTAAGAAAGACTCACCAATCAGAATACGCTCAAGAAGTAAAAAAGCACGACAAAACAATGGATAGACTTGGTAAAGACTTTTCAACAGAAGTAACCAATCTTGAAAGTGAACTTGAGCAAAGACTCGTAGAAATTCGAGAGAAACAAAAAGATACACTTGTTACAGAAAAAAGAAGACTACAAGAAGAAATCGATAATCTAAAAAAATCGCATCAAGACAGAGTTTCTGAACTTAAAGAAAGTCAGGACAATCAAATTGAAGAGATGCTTTCATCTCATAAGAACACTCTAGACAACGCCCAAGAAAAGTTTAAACGCGAAAAAATGAAACTTGAGAGCTAAATCTAGTTAGGGGAATAAATGGAAAACCAAGGATCAATTTTTATCAATGGCAAGGCCCAGATTATCGAGATGCTTCAGTATATGACTGAAGAGGAAAAGATGAAACTTGTTAAGAACATTTATCATCGCAATCCGCAACTTGCTAATGAACTTTTTGAAAAGAGCTTAAAATTCGAAAGTATTTCAAGCCTTTCAAATGATGATATTCAAAGAGTACTTGGATATACTAACCCACAAGTTCTTGGAATGGCCCTAAGAGGCGTACCACAGAGTCTTCAAAGAAGACTACTTTCACTAGCTCAAAGACCATATGCGGAGACTGCATATAATGTTATGGTTTCTGCTCAAAACTATTCGGCCAAAGATGTGCAAAGGGCCCAAGAAAGAATTGTTGCCACTCTTATTAGTCTTTCAAAGAAAAACGTAATCAAACTTCAATAAAAAAGGCCTCTCTAGAGGCCTTTTTTCTTTTTATATTCTTCTAACGATTTTTTAATCTTCACTTCCTCATCTTGCCCGAAACCAAAGCCTTGTTCAAGATCATCAGAAATCCTATGAGCACGTAATATATCCATTGTATTTTCTAAACGACCGCTCATTAATGATATAAGATCATTCATCCATTCAGGACATGTTTTCATAGCACCTTTAAGATCGTTTCTCTTAATCATAAAAGCATTTGTTTCTTCAACTGCAACGGCCGATTCTTTTCTTGATGAATCGGAAAAGAATGATTCCAATCCAATAAACTCTTTATCTTTTAGTCTCGCAATCGCTACTAAGCGACCAGCATCTTCTTTTATCAGCTTAACGATACCCGATTTAATTAGATAAACGTAATTTGAAGGTTCTCCTTCAACATATAAAACCTGGCCTTTTTTAAACTTTATAGGCTTTGGCCCTTCATTATTTAAGAAATCGTTCATCTATTTCTCCAGAAACGGCCGTTCCGTAACGTAGACCGTATGTACTCATAATTAACTTTTTAACTCCAAGACCTTTAACAAATAAGCTAGCACTTGCTTCTCCACCATTCATAACCTTTGCTCTTTTTCCCAAAAACGGAAATTCTTCAAGAATTTCCTGAGCATTACGGCCGATATATTTATGAATGAAATTTTCAAATTCTGCTGTTGTTAATTCTAAATTATTAACAACACTTGGGTCAAAAACTTTTAAACCTTTAAACATGGCACCAATTGAAGTCATGCAACCTGCAACACAAACAAGTTCATCTGTTTTGTACTGAGCTTTGATATCTTCACTAAAAGGGAGATTTGTCTTCTCTTCAAAAATTCCCTCGCTAAGCCACTCTTGTGCGCGAACAGCACCAATTGGAATACTAATTGATTTTTTTATTTCAAAGGGAGTGTGCTTTACTTTAATAAACTCAGTTGAAGCACCACCAATGTCCATAATGACGTATTCTTCAGATTTTGCCCCAAGACTAGCGCCCTTGGCCGTGTAATATGCTTCCCCTTCACCAGAAATTATTTTAATTTCAAAGCCAATTTCATTTTTAATTTTTTTAAAGAACTCTTTGGCATTTTTAGCGACACGTGAAGCTTCAGTTGCAGTAACAAGGCAATCTTGCGCTCTAAGATTATGTTTGTTTAAAATATCTTTATACTCATTAAGAGCAATAAGAGTATCTGCCATTGATTCTTTGTGAAAAACACCTGTTTTATCAAGCTCTCTTCCAAGACTTGTAATATGAGAACAATCCTCCAATTCTCTAAAGGAAGAATCGCTCTCATAATCTAAAACAAGAAGTAGAACACTATTTGAACCAATATCAATACTTGCTCTTAACATTTTACTTTCCTACAACTTTAGAAACATTTTCAGGAAGAACTGGCTTTATTAAACCATTCTCACAAAAAATTCCTGTAATAGTTTTATGGTCTGTAACATCAAAACTAGGATTTAGAGCTCTTGATTTTTCTGGAGCAACACGTATTCCTCTAAATTCTAAGATTTCTAATTCATCTCTCATTTCAATAGGAATTTCGTTACCCGTTTTCATATTTAGATCGAATGAAGTTATTGGAGCTACGATATAAAAAGGAACATTATAGTGATTCGCAACAATACTAAGTGTTGAAGTACCAACTTTATTTGCAGTATCTCCATTTGCTACGATTCTATCTGCACCTGCAAAAATAGCATCCACACCCTTTTCTTTTAGAAGATATGAACTTGCTCCCTCTACAGTAACTTGATGTGGAATTCCTTCTTTAGATAACTCATAGGCCGTTAATCTAATCCCTTGCATGTATGGTCTAGTCTCAGATGCAAAAACATGCTTGATTTTACCTTTCTTATGAAGATAGCTAATTACTCCAAGAGCTGTTCCCATTGGTCCACAAGCAAGGTATCCAGTATTACAAATCGTCATTAAGGTATAAGGGCCTTCATGACCTGTTGAACGCTTTAATTCTTCTTCTGCAAGTTGGGCCATTTTATAATTTTTATTATGTAACTCTTCCATCTGTAGGTGAGCATGTTTCTCTAAAATTTCTTTTAAACCTTTCAAAGAGCCATGTTCATTAAAATATTTTTTCGCCTTATCAACACAAACATTTAATTCAAATTCTAAATTAACAGCAGTTGGGCGTGATGAATTAATATAGTTAGAAACTTCAATAAACTTTTCTAGATTTATATCATTTTGAAGGGCAATCACCTGTCCCCAAATTCCAGTAAAACCTATTAGAGGCGCCCCTCTAACAACCATATCTTTAATGGCATCAAAAACTCCTTGAACAGAATCAACTTCAATTACAATCTCTTCAAGTGGTAACTTTCTTTGGTCTAAAAGATATAGTTTTTCATTTTTCCAAACTAATGGCTTCAATATTTCTGTCATTCAAATAATCCTTTCAAAAGCTTTTTGGCGTCTTCTTTAGACTTACCCTTTAAAAATTTATCTATTTGTTTATTAATTATTTTTTTACTTTGTGCCTTTACGGCCTTTTTCCCCATTTTTTTTACTGTGTAATCATAATTTGGTAATAATGAAAATCCTTTCCCTTCAATCCTCACAGGAATAGTTTTCATTCCAAAATCTTTTTCAATTGTTTTCGATAATTTTCCAGAGCGATCTCGTAATTCAAATTGTAAATAACTACCCTTTTCAACTAAGCTAATTTCACCTTTTCCTGATAAATCAGCTACTTTCTTACCAATGACAGATTTAAGTCCGATTAATTTAATTCTTTCATCATTGAGGTCATAATTGCTCGAGATCGAATCGATATGGGGAGCACTTTCCAGCTTAAATTCTTTATCAATAAAAGGAGCTAAGGCCGGAATATTTTTTACATATTGAGTTAAATATTTTCCCCCATCAAAACCGGCAACACCAAAACTTTGAGCGGCCATCTTTCCTTTTGCTTTATAAGAAATTTTTGAATTTATTTCAAATTCGCCTTTAGAATCAAAATCTACTAGACCTGTCGCTTCCTTGAAGTCATCGAATGAATATAATCCATTGAATGCGGAAAGGTTTAGACGATTAATATTTACGGAAAAATCACCTTTTATATGATTCCCAAAAACTGCAAGAAATTGTCCCTTTAAAATTCCATCGCCAATATTTAGATTCATATCAGTAAGTTTCATACTTTTATTTGTAACAATTAAATCTAAATTCCCATTAACAGGAGCTTGACCAATCATACAATTTTGGAAAGTTGCAGAAAGGACCATCGGTAAGATAAATAAAGAATCTTTCTCTTTTGCTTTTTCCTCTGATTCTTTTTTTAATATCTCTTCACTACTTGCGCTCTTCGTTCTAATTTTCTCAATGTATTTAACGTTTTGAAAATGAACAGCTACATCTATTGGTGCCAGCTTTTTAATATCAAAATCAAGAGGGTCAAATTTTAATGAAAAATCTGAATCAATCTGACCATCAAAAGCATTTGTCACAACATGAATTTGTGCTTTCTCTTTAGTCCAACTAAATTCTACGGCACTTTTTGATTTGATTTTATTTCTTATGATTACGAGATCAGGACCTAATCTCCCCTTAAGATCAGGAATCACTTTATTTTCATCTAGAGCTAAAGAGCCTTCCAAGTTTAAAACGGCCTTTGAATAATCAATCTCATTTAAATGATCTTTTACTGTTAGATCTCTTAGAATTGAAGGTAAATGTAGTGAAAATTTCACATCATTAAAACTAGTTCTCTTTTTTTCAATTATTACGGTTGTTGAAAAAAGGCTATCATCCCCTATTGTTCCCTTCACCGTGGTATTTATAGTTTTATCACTTGTAATTTTTAACTTAGCTTCTGCACTTATGTTTGGAATATTTCCAATTTTTGAAAAAGATATATTTGTAAGTTGATTGTTTAGAGTTAATTGTATCTCTTTTTCTTTAATGAGATGTGATACATCGAGCTCTCCAATAATCATGGCATTTAATGAAACACTATCCTTTTTCTCAAAGGCCGTTATAACTTCGAATGAGGCAATTCTCGAAAAGCCGAGATCGTTTACTTTGACCTTATCAACTTTTAAAAGTGTTTCTTCTTTATCTTTAACATACTTCACAACTGCATTGTAGACACCTACATCAACAAGAAAAGTAGCAAATGGACCAAATTCTAGACCAATATCTTCTTCTACATCCTGATTCTTCGAAGAAGATTTAGGGCCCTGTGCCTTTATTTCAGAATTTTTTAAGGCGAGGGTCCAATTATTGATTTTGTTCACATCATGAACATTGATTTGGGGTTCTTCAATTCTAACAGTCGCCTTTCCTGTTCCAAGTAAGAATGGGATAAGAGCAATTTTTGCTTCCGCTTTAGAAAAATGAAGTAGTGGTGATTGATCTTTTTTCAATTTTAAATCAAGATCTAAAAAATCAACTGTTATAGTTAATCCGAGAGAATAATCAACTTTTTTCAGTTGAACATTAGCTGAAGGAAATACTTCTTGAATTTTTTCAACTACAAGAGAATGTATTTTTTCAGGATTGAGCTTCTTGCTGGCATAGAATATCCCTCCAGCAGCAAGAAACGATAAAAGAACGAAGATTAATCCTAAAACTTTAAGTAACTTCCTCATGAAGCCCTCTCTTATATATTCTTAAAGAAGCGTTAGTGGAGCAAATTTCACCATAAATTTCTTCTTCGCTCCATCAGAAAACTTGATAACAACTTTTTCATCATTCCCAAGACCTTCTGTTTCTAAGATTATACCTTGACCATAAAGGCCATGGGCAACTTTGGTCCCCTTAGGGAATTTAGGCTTTGGCATATCTGAAGGAGTAGACTGAACTTGATATACAGGTTCATCATCGTAATGACCTTCTTGGGAATAGTCGTCTTCCCACTCTCTTTCAAAAGTTCTTCCTCTTGCAGATGTGGCACCGTTTGGTTTTCTCCAAAGATAGTATTTATCAGGTATTTCATTAATAAAGCGACTTGGCCCGTTAAATTTTAACTGACCAAATAACATTCGCCCTTGAGCAAACATAATATAAAGTCTCTTCATCGCTCGAGTCATTGCAACATAGAAAAGTCTACGCTCTTCTTCTATTCCATTTTCTCCATCTTCGAGACTTCTAAAGCTTGGAAATACATTTTCCTCTGCTCCGGCCAGGAATACATAATAAAATTCCAGACCTTTTGCTCCGTGAATCGTCATCAATGAGATTTCACCGCTGTTTGAATCGGCTTCTTCTATATTTGAATCCAGAGTTATTGTTTCTAAAAAGCCAGTTAAAGATGGATTTTTTGTCGTTTCTTCGTATTGCTTAATAGCGTTAGTTAATTCTTCAAGGTTTTCAATTCTCGCTTGAGCTTCATATCTTTCAGAACTCGATTTTAAGAAATCATAATAACCTGATTCATGAAGAACCTTCTCATACAGAACACTAGGAGATACTTCCTGAGTTTCGAGAACTTTGACTTCGTTAATTAAAGTCGCAAATTGAGAAAGTGACGATTTCACCTTCGCACTCATTTTTAAATGAGAATATTCTTCCACGTTATCAACAATTCCAGAGATGACTTCCCACAAAGAAGCGTTATTTCGAACAGCTTCTTCTTCGAGCTTTCTTAAACTTGTTGCCCCGATTCCGCGAGTCGGTACATTAATAATTCTACTCAGAGCGAGAGAGTCCTTACCATTTACGATTAAACGTAAGTATGAAAGAAGATCTTTAATCTCTTTTCTATCGTAGAACTTTACTCCACCTACAACACGGTAAGGAAGATTTGCTCTTCTTAGATAATCTTCAATAATACGAGATTGAGAATTTGTTCTATAAAAAACAGCAATCTCACGACAAGGAACTTTATTTTTAATTAATTCTGAAACTTGATTTGCAATAAATTCAGCTTCATCTTTATCGCTGTGGCATTCGATGATTTCGATAGACTCCCCTTCTGGGTTGTCTGTCCACATGCTTTTTCCTTTTCGCTGTGTGTTTCTTGAAATTACACAAGAAGCTGCTTCAATAATATTTTTAGAAGATCTGTAGTTCTGTTCAAGCTTTAGTAACGTTGCGCTTTTAAAAGTTTTCTCAAAATCTAAGATATTCCTAATATCAGCACCACGCCATGAATAGATCGATTGATCTTCATCACCAACAACACAAATATTGTGGTGAGTTTCGCTAAGCATTTTAATTAAATCAAATTGAGCCCTGTTAGTATCCTGATACTCATCGACTAAAATATATTTAAATCTTTCTTGATAACGCTTTAATACGTCAGGATATTTTTCAAATAATTGGATTACACCTGTAATTAAACCACCAAAGTCTGTAGCGTTGGCCTTATGTAGTTCAGCTTCATACTCTGTATAATAACCAAAAAATGGGTCACCTTTGTCAACTTCGTACTCTAGATTCTCCTCGTCACGCCCGGGATAGTGACCGTGATTTTTTAAATCGTCGATGTAGTAAAGAATTTCAAATGGATTAATTTCTTTTGTACTAATACCTCTTCGAGCAAGTAAAGTTTTAGCGATGGCCTTTGACTCTGAAGTATCATAGATCGTAAAGTTACGACTTAGTCCTAAATAATTTGCTTCGCTTCGTAGTACTCTTGCACAAAAAGCGTGAAACGTAGTGACTTGCAAAGCACCGATGTCACTTTGAACAAGGGTAGAAACCCTCTCTCTCATTTCTTTTGCGGCCTTATTTGAAAATGTAAGTGCAAGTACTTGATATGGACTAATATGAAGCTCTTCCAAAAGATAAGAAATTCTTGTTACAAGTGTTCTTGTCTTTCCCGATCCTGCACCAGCTAGAATCATTACAGGCCCTTCCGTATTTAGAACGGCCTGTTTTTGAGCTTCATTTAATCCATTTATATTCATTGATTACTCTACAGTTACTGACTTCGCTAAGTTTCTAGGTTTATCGATATCCGTACCTTTAAACTTGGCCATATAGTATGAAAGAAGTTGATTTACTACGTTCACATATAAAGGTGAAAGTTCATCTAGTCCTTCAAAATCTAGAGGAATGTAATAATCACTTAATTCCTCGGCTTCTTTATTTCCTCTTGGACCTATCGTTACGATAACACCCTTTCTCGCTTTAATTTCTTGAACGTTTGAAAGGGCCTTCTCGAATAACTCAGGACCAACAATTGCAATATTTACTTTTTGCTCGTCGATCAAAGCAATTGGACCGTGCTTTAATTCTCCAGCAGCATATCCTTCAGCATGAACGTACGCGATTTCTTTTAGCTTTAAAGCTCCTTCTAGAGCGACGGGGAAATAAACCCCTCTTCCAGTAAAAAAGAAACCTTCATAGTTATAAATTGATTCAGCAACTTCTTTGATCTCCTCAGAGCGAGCAAGAAGCTCATCAACTCTTTGAGCGAGAAGAGCAAATTTCTTAGTCATTTCAACTTTAAATGATTCATTTTGAAATTCTTCATTTAACGAAGCACTAAAAATTCTTCCTGTTAGAACTTGTTGAGTAAAGGCCTTTGTACTTGCAACACCAATCTCAACACCTGCTCTAATTAAAAGATTTTCAGTACAGTCGCGAAAAAGAGTTGAGCCTTCAACATTAACAAGTGACAGAGTTTTCAACCCAGCTTCTTTGCAAAGAGCTTGAGCTGCTAATGTATCTGCTGTTTCACCAGATTGACTGATGAACAATCCCAGTTCATTTGGCTTGATAAGTGGTTCTCTATATCGGAATTCGCTTGCTAACTCAGGTGAACAAGAAATTTTATTAAATTTTTCTAGATAATCCCTAACCACAAGACCTGCATAGTAAGCTGTCCCGCATGCTGTAATATGAACTTTAGAAAAATCCATTTGTCTCGCTTTCTCTAGAGAATCACGACCTTCACCTTGAAAGTAAAATTGAGTAAGAGAGCGAATTAGCTCTGGTTGCTCATGAATTTCTTTAAGCATGAAATGCTCAAAATCCCCTTTATCAGCAGGATCATGAACCATGTCTTGCTTTTTAGAAAGGTAGCGTTTTGATTTTTCTTTATCTAGTTCATAGAAGTTTAGAAGATTTGTATTTCCTACACTCAAGTGACAAAGAACTTTGTCTTCAGGGAAATAGATTTTATCAACCATTCCAGCAAGAGCATAAGGGTCAGATGACACAAGGACTTCTGAACTTACTGTGTTAATCCCACATACTAGTGGCGCTCCGCTTTTAATTGCAAAGATTTCGCCTGTTTTTCCATTTAGAATAACAAATGCCGAGTGACCTTTTACAATTTTATATGTAGCGATGATTGCATCGATTAGTTCAAAACCATTTTCAACATGATCAACAACTAGGGCCAAAAATACTTCAGAGTCTGTTTTTGAATTAAACTCATAACCTTTTTTCAAAAGACCATCACGAAGCTCACTAGCATTTTCAATAATACCATTGTGCACGAGTGATAATTCATTTTTTGAGTGAGGGTGAGAGTTCGTATCGTTAACCTCTCCGTGTGTGGCCCAACGAGTGTGACCAATACAAGAGCGGGCCGATATATTTTGTTCTTCTAGAATTTTTTGTAAATTTTCAATCTTTCCAGTTTTTTTAAATACTTTTAAATGATTCGTTTCATCAACAAAGCTAACGCCTGCTGAATCATATCCGCGGTATTCAAGTCTTTTCAATCCTTCAATAACAGATTCAACAGAATTTTGAGGACCAAGATGGCCAACAATTCCACACATAACGACTTCCTTGCTACGCACAATGCGAATAGTATTAGACTATCAAAAATAGCACTATTACTAAGGAATTCCAAGTTTGTGGAATGAGTCAAAAAACAAAAAAGGGTCCCGAAGGACCCACACTTTTAAATATTATTTCTTTTTGATGAAACGATGGGCCATACCATCTTTTGTCACTTGCTTAGTGCGCGAGATGGCAAAGGCTCCATTGGCCATAGAGTGGGTCACTGTAGTTCCACTGGCCACAAAACAATCTTCACCAATTTCCACGGGAGCAATTGTTTGAGAATCAGAACCAATAAATGATCCTTTACCTATTTTAGTTACGTGCTTATTGGCCCCATCGTAGTTACATGTAATGAAACCACAACCGATATTTACCTCATCACCAATAAAAGCATCTCCCACATAGCTTAAATGAGAGACCTTAACCCCTTTTTCAAGCTTAGATTTTTTAATCTCTACAAAGTTTCCAATCTTAGACTCTTCACCAATATCTGCTCCTGGACGCAAATGCGCAAAAGGACCGATACTTGCTTTACCATGAACAACGGCACCATCTAAATATGAGTAAGCCTTAATATGGGCACCATCCAAAATTTGAGAATTTTTGATTACTGCACCTTGCTCAATTTTAACGTTTTCCCCAATTTTCGAAGTTGCATCGATGGAAACGTTGGCCTCAATTATTGTTCCTTTCCCAATTTCAGTTGTTTCAATATTGATTAGAGAAGGATTCTTAAGGATAACACCATTTTCTAACATTAACTTTTTTGCGATACCTTTTCTGAATAATTCCTCGGCCACCGAAAGTTGGAATAAATCATTCACACCGAGAAAGCATGATTTATCTTCGAAACAAACGGCTTCAACAGCGTAATTCTCTTTGAAAAGATCTGTTAAATAAAACTCACTCGCCTTATTATTTGATCCTATATCATAAATATTTTCGAGAACAAATTTCGTTTTTAAGATATAGACACCAGAATTAACTTCATTAATTTTTAAAATTTCTTCACTACCATCTTTCTGTTCAACGATGTTAAAACCCTTTTCTTTACGAACGATACGTCCATACCCAAACGGATTTTCTTCTTTGAAGGTTGCTGCTACTGCGTCCAAATTTTTAGTTTTTATTACGTCCATTAGTTTTGATAGGACATCCACACTTAACAGAGGAGTATCTGCGCAAAGCACGATTGTATATTCTGTGCTTTTCGAATTTTCCGTTTTGTCGAAATATGTTTTTAAAGCATCTGCCGTACCAAGTTGCTTTTCTTGAAATGCAAAAGATATTTTTTTCTCTGGATAACCACTTTGAATATAACTTTCTAACAATTCTCTTTTATGGCCTGTAACTAGAGTTACGCTTGCACTTTTTGAATTGTTAAAATATCCCCACACTGGAGAAAGAGCATAATCAATTAATTTTTTGCCCATAAATGGAGCTAATGGTTTTGGAACATCTAGTTTAAGTCTTGTTCCCATTCCTGCGGCAAGAACTACCACCCCATATTCTAGTGACATAGCTTTTCCTTTCGTTTTAATGACCGTGCTTTTTAGTCCAATTTTTCAAACAGCGTCTACAAGGGAATATAATACAAATAAAAGGAAGGATTTGCGAACGAAAACCAATTTTGTCAGTTTAATATCTTAAAAAAACTTCAATAATTATGACAAAAAGTTTAAAGACTTCGCTTTTTTTCCCGATTGGTACTACTGAATGCAGTTGTGATTGCAATGCCATTAGTGGAGGAAAAATATGGTGACTAACTATGAGGGCGACAACATTGAATTCAAAGACAAGCTACCCCTCTTACCTATAAGAGATCTCGTTGTCTACCCATTCATGATCCTCCCTTTATTCGTCGGAAGGGACTCCTCGATCAAAGCCGTTGAACACGCTTTAAATAATTCTGAAAGACTAATCCTTTTAGCTTCGCAAAAAGATATTGTTGCAGAAACTCCAGCGCCATCTGAAATATATGAGCTTGGAACAGTTGCTATGATTATGAGAATGAGAAAACTTCCTGATGGTCGTATTAAGATTCTCGTTCAAGGTCTTTCTAAAGCACGCATTATGAGCTTCGAACAAACTGAGCCATTCTTTATTACTAAGATTCAAAAAGTAGAAGATGTTGCTTGTACAGAAGACATGGTTGCCGTTAATGCTTTAATGAGAAATATTAAAGAGCAACTTGAAAAGGTTATCACGTTAGGAAAAGTTCTTTCTCCTGACATCCTAATGGTATTAGAAGATATCCAAGATCCAGGAAGACTGGCCGATCTTGTGGCTTCAAACCTTAACCTCCACGTTGGTGAAGCACAAATCATCCTAGAAATTCTTGATCCTGTTGAGAGACTACACAAAATTAGTGAAATCCTCTCTAGAGAACTTGAAATCCTAGCTATGCAACAAAAGATTAGAAGTGTTGCAAAAGATGAAATCAATAGAAATCAAAAAGAGTATTTCCTTAGAGAGCAAATCAAAGCTATCAAAAGTGAACTTGGCGAAAACGCCGCTCCAGAACCAGAAGATGAGATCTCTGAATTTAGAGAAAAAATTCTTAAATCTGGAATGCCTGATGAAGCCGAAAAAGAAGCTCTTAAGCAACTGCTTAGGCTTGAGAAGATGCATCCAGATAGTTCAGAATCAACAATCACAAGAACTTATCTTGAGTGGTTGACTGATCTTCCATGGAGCAGAAGCTCTGAAGAACACTACGATCTAGATGCAGCTCTTGAAATTTTAGATGAAGATCACTTTGATCTTAAGCAAATCAAAGAAAGAATCCTTGAATTCCTAGCGGTCAGAAGACTTAAAGGAAAAGATATGAAAGGGCCAATCCTTTGTTTCTCCGGTCCTCCAGGTGTTGGTAAAACATCTCTTGGAAAATCAATTGCTAAGGCCACGGGTAGAGAGTTCGTAAGAATTGCTCTAGGTGGTGTGAAAGATGAAGCAGAAATGCGTGGTCACAGAAGAACTTACGTTGGTTCAATGCCTGGTAGATTCATTCAAGCTCTTAAGCAGGCCGGGACGAATAACCCAGTAATCATGCTAGACGAGGTTGATAAATTAGGTGGAGACTATAAAGGTGATCCATCAAGTGCTCTACTAGAAATTCTAGACCCTGAACAAAATAAAACTTTTAGAGATCATTATCTAAACGTAGACTTTGATCTTTCTAACTGTATGTTCATTGCGACTTCTAACGTTCTTGAAAATATTCCAGGACCTCTTAGAGACAGAATGGAAGTCATTAATCTTTCAGGATACTCGCAAGAAGAAAAACTACAGATTTCGAAGAAATACCTTATCCCTAAGCAAATGGATGAAAACGGTATTACAGATGAACATGTAAAATTTGAAGATGAAGGTATTGCAAGCGTAATTAAGCAATACACGTCAGAAGCTGGACTTCGTAACCTTGAGAGAAGAATCGGTGCACTTTGTAGAAAAGTGGCCATGAAAATCGCAAAAGGTGAAGTTGGTAAAACTCACATTATTGGTGACACTGTAGAAAAATTCTTAGGGCCACCTCTATATACTCAAGAAGATCACCAAGATCGCGACGAAGTCGGTGTATGTACAGGACTCGCGTGGACAGCTCATGGTGGAGAAATTCTTTACATCGAATCAACTATGATGAGAGGTAAAGGTCTCACGATGACAGGTCAACTTGGCGAAGTCATGAGAGAATCTGCACAGACAGCGATCGGTTATATCAGATCACGTGCAGCTTATCTTGGAATTGACGACGAATTATTTGAGAAAAATGAAGTGCATATCCACCTTCCAGCAGGAGCAATTCCTAAGGATGGACCAAGCGCAGGTATCACTTTAGCGACGACTCTTGTCTCTTTATTTACAGGAACACCTGTTAGTAAAGACGTTGCGATGACTGGAGAAATTACTCTAACAGGAAAAGTACTTCCAATCGGTGGTTTAAAAGAGAAGGCCCTAGCTGCAATGAGAATGAATATTGGAACTGTAATCATCCCATGGAAAAACAAGAAAGACCTTGTTGATATCCCAGAAGAATACAGAGAAAAAATCAACTTCGTTCCAGTAAAAACGATTGATGAAGTTCTTGATATCGCTCTAATCGATTGGGCAGAGAAAAAGAAACTTTTCAGAAAGAAAGTTGGATCTCCAAATGCTGTTCCAAAAGAAAAAGATTCAGACCTACCTCCGGTAGCTGCATAATAAAAAGCCCCGCCAGTCGGGGCTTTTTTTTTCAACAAGTGGCACTTTTTAACTTCTTTAAAAATCTCAAACATTGTTTAGAATTTAAACATACAAATTATTTGGGATTTTTATGGCCGAGCAAAGAAATCAGAATTTTAAAGTATTAGTAGTCGACGATTCGGACTTTTCTAGGAAGACCACTGTGGAAATTCTAGAAAGGCACGGTTTTAATGTTGTAGGAAACGCCAGTAGTGCTGAAAAAGGTCTTCTTCTTGCGCAAAGTACTAGAGCAAATCTCTATATAGTTGATGTCGTCATGCCTAAAGTGAGTGGTATAGAGTTCGCCAAAAGATTGATGGAATTGAGAACTGGTGTATATATTATCATGACTTCTTCTCTCGATATGGAAAGTGTTGTGATTGAATCAATTTCTAATGGGGCCATTGATTTTTTAACGAAGCCATTTACAGAAGAAACACTGATTAATTCGGTTGAAAAAATTGAAAGAGAATTCGACAGGGATAAGTAATGTTTTTATTTAAATTTATATTTAACTTTTCTTTGAGCTTTATTCTTCTGTCTATTCCAGTCAAGAATAAGCCCGTTTTCTCACATATTTATGATGTAACGAAACCCTACACTCAAAAAATCATTACTTTTAGTGAAGAAACATTCAACACTATTTATGTTGATGTTTCGGCCGTAATGAAAAAAAGCTATTCAAACTCAAGTCCAGAATCTTTAGAAGAAGATTCCCTTAGCCTAAGTGCATCAGCTTCTGATGAGATAGATTCTCATGCTGAGAGCTACACAGACGAAGAGAAAGAGGCCTTAAAGAAGATCTTTGAATCACAAGGCCTCTAAGCCATCAAATTTAATCCCTAACTTCTGAAGAACTCTTAGCCTCAGTCTTAGGCTTAACAGCGTCTGGTGAGCTATTTTTAGCTTCAGAAGATGCTACTCTTGAATCTAGGTTTGCCATTGTTCTAGCGCAATCATCTGTTGCCATTTCACCAACAGCTAGAGTTGAAAAAGAAGATACGATAGCTAGAGTTAAGATAAGTTTTTTCATTTGGTCCTCCCCAATTTTCTTATTTCTATACCAATACTATAAGCATGATATGTGCCAAATTTTGTTTTGTGATTTCAGTGATTTAAAAAGAAGGGATTGTATAAATTGCAAACAATGTCGATAAATTAGACGAAAAATAATCGGAAGAACACCATTCACATATTGGGGGGGGAAGGTAATGGTGTTCTTCCAACTATATAGGGGGGGATTAATCTCTGGCTTCACCAGCAGATTTAACGTTTTTCACTTCTTGTCTAACTTCAACTTTTTCAGTTGGCTTAGATGAGCGAACAGAAGCTTGATCGATTCTTGAACACTCTTCAGTTGTAATTTGTCCAACTTCACCAGCAAAAGAAACAGTTCCTAATAATAGTCCTAAAATAATTGTTACCTTTTTCATAATTGCCTCCCAAGCAGTTATTCATTTGTTATGCATTTATATATGCGAACAACGTGCCAAAACTATTTGTTGCAGTTACAACGACTTAGCGACAAGGACTATATAGGTGATTGTTTAGTAGACAGTCATATGACTAAAATTTGAACAAAAAAAGGCCACCTTGAAAGGTGGCCTTAATATAAAAACACTAAATGAGATTAGATTTTAGTTGCCTGAACCTTGAGTTCCTGGACGACCAGCGGCATCTTGAACACTAGTATCAGAAGAGCCTTGTTGTGGATTTGGAACAGATTTTCCACCTGCTCTAAGCGTATCCATTACAGCTTCACAAGTTTCATCTACAGCACCGCCAGCTGTAACTCCAGAAGAGTTATCGGCATGAGTATTACCAATAAGTGTAAACATTCCAATGAAGAGAGAAAGTGCAATTGCTTTTTTCATAAATACCTCACATTTCCTATTATAATCGAGTTTCCAGTTTTTCAAAATTTGGGCCTTTTGGGCCAAAACAGTGGCAATATTAATTGCCACTACATATTTAAGCTAACCCCAGCAGGCTTAACAATCGATAGAAGTGATTGGAATGCCTTAGTTACTTGAAGTGCCATCTTATGTCCTGCCTTAGACTCGACTTTTTTAATCTCTCCATAATTATCGTAAGCTACGTTAATTTTACCAACTTGATCCATTGCGATCTCAACAGGCTTTCCAAGAGCATTGTACTTGAATGACAGTGTTCTCTTAGACTTCGAAGCCATGTCCTGATCTACCATCTTCTGAATACGACCTTTTGAATCGTAAATTAGAAGAACAGCTTTTTCCTTATTGAATGCTTTTTTAAGGTTACCTGTTTTGTCATACTCAAAGTTTGTCCAACCTTTGTTATCTACGACTCTTGTAATCTTGTTAAACTTGTCATGGTAAGCAAGTTCAACGTAATCACCGCGAGAAGAAGACTTCTTAGTTAATAAACCTTTGCTGTTATATTCAAAAGTTGTAACTTCTTTTCCTCTCGTAATTTTAAGTGGAAGAGAACAACATTCAGAATAAATTGTTTCAGTTTTAAGACCATTAATGTCAGTTAAGATTCTGTAAGTATAGTGTGAACCATCTGGTTTCGTTTTAATTTCATACTCATAACGATTAGAAACCTCTCTTCCACCTGGTGACTTTTTCCCTACAACTGTCCAGTAATGAAATTCTGGATTCTTAGGATTTGAACCATAGTCATAAGAAGTAATCTCACCATTTTTTTCTTTAACAGAAGCTACGAACTGAGTCTTTGGAGTATAAGCGATATCCATTGAAGAACCATCTTTATAACCAATCTTGATCATATTGTGATTTGTATCGTATGAATACTTGAACACGTTTCCAGCAACGTCAGTTGATTCAGTTAAATCATCACCATTGTACTTATATAGTGTTTTCTTTCCACCTGTAGAGCTGATTGACTTAACTTTTCCGTCTTCGTACCAGTCAAAGAAAAGTTGCTTACCTTGAGAATCTTTGATTGATTTAAGCTTTCCACCTTTCCAATCTAGATTAACAATGTATCCGTTCTTATCTTTGATTTCTGTAAGATTTCCATCTTCATCAAATAGTTGCGACTTTCCGTCGTTATATGCTCTTTTGAAACCGTTTTTAACTTTTTCTACAGTTTGAAGACCTCTAACGTTAGAATAAAGCATTGTTCCTGCAGCAATTTCAGACTTCACTTTATATCTCTTAGCATAAGCTTGTCTTAGGTCTGCATCGTTAGTTAGTTTTTCAACTAGCTTGTCAGCAACGTTTTGGGCCAGAGAAGTTTTCTTTCTCATTGCCTCAACAATTTTCTGAGCTGCTCTTTTTGGATCTACGGCCTCTTTAGGAGTAAATCTTGTTAAAGCTCCTGCACCATACTCATGTACGACAACTGAACCATCAGCTGATACCGTTAGAGATGTCTCATAATCAGAACCCCAACCAAATCCAAACCAACCTTTTTCAGTTGATTTCGAGTTATACGTTCTTGAGATCTCTAAATCATGACCGCCACCCGGTACGATAATATCTGAATACGAAATGAAAAAGTTTCCGTTTTTCAGGTTCACACCAGCAAGCGCCGTAAGTGGCATTAAAAGTAGAAGCAGTAATTTTGTTAAAAACTTCATTGTCTAATCCTTATTTCCAACACAGAGTTCATCTTCTCTAGTTTCTGTTCGGTAATTATAAAAAAACACTTTAGGAATATATTAAATTTTAATCTTCACAATCTTCATAATTACGGTAAGTCCCGCTATTGTTAGGAGTAAAGCACCGATCATTATTATAATACCAAGTGGCTTTTCAAACATCCTTTCCATAGATCGCGGGTCCGAAAAGTAATAAATAATACCTATTGCAAACGGCATCGATGCAATTGTAAACCCTTGAAATTTCCCTTGTGCCGTATAGGTATCAACCTTCTGCTGTAAACGAACACGCTCTCGAATTACATCAACAATAGTGTCAAAAACTTCAGCAAGGTTACCCCCTGTCTCCCTCAAGATATTAACACTCGATACAAACATATCGTTATCTTCTGTCGGCACTCTTTTGGCGAGGTTTTCAAAGCACTCTTCTAATGGCACACCAATTCTATTTTGTTGTAAAATCAGATTATATTCTTGAGATATGGGTGCTGGCATCTCATCTACAACCATCCCTACCGCCTGTGGTAGTGATAAACCGGCCCTAATTCCGTTCGAAAGAAGGGTCATGGCATCGACCATTTGTGCGGCATATTTTTTAATTCTTTTCTCAACTAAATAATCCATAAAAGGCTTAGGAATTTTAAAGCCTAGAAATGTCATAATTAGGCCCATGATTAGACCAAGAATCCACTTTCCAATAGCTCCAAACAAAAGAATAGTGATTGCACCCGAACCAACAGATAGGGCCAACAGAGCATAAGTGATTTTATTTGGATCAATCTCAATGAATAACAACTCTAGTTTTTCGAGAATATACGTTCTCGTTCCAAGCGTTTGCCTTTCAATGAATTCAAAAATATTTACTGCATACTTAAAACTGAATGCAAAAATCATGATCCCAACGAGACCAATCATACCTTTTTGTCCTAACAATTCTAAAAATACAGACATCTCTTACCTACTTCTTAATCGGCTTTTTAGGTGGTACCTTTCCGCCTGGCGCTGGTCCACCTGGTCTTGGAGCCCCTTGATTTCCAGGGCCCGACTGTGGAGTTTGTGCAACAGGCGCCGAAGGCGTATTACTAAATAGCCCACGAGGAATGTTGTAACCTTTCTTTTCGAGGATCTCGATGAATTTAGGAATGAAACCACTCGCTTGAAATTCACCGATAATCTTCCCGTTTTTATCCATGTCTTTTTGGTTGAAAGTATAAATATCCTGCAATGTAACGACATCACCTTGCATTCCACCAATTTCTGTAATGTGAGTGATCTTTCTCGATCCATCATCAAGACGTTTTTGCTGAATAATAATATGAACAGCAGCTGCAATCATTTCACGAATGGCCTTAGGAGTTAAACCAGCACCAGCATACTGAACAAGAGTCTCAATACGACCAATACACTCTCTAGGATTATTTGAGTGAACTGTTGTCATAGAGCCGTCGTGACCAGTTCCCATGGCCTGAAGCATATCAAGAGTTTCACCACCACGACACTCACCAACGACAATTCTATCTGGTCTCATCCTTAGGGTTTGTTTTACAAGACAGCGGATATCAATTTCCCCATCGCCTTCTAAAGATGGCGGACGTGTTTCTAATCGAACAATATGATCTTGAGGAAAGTTAAGCTCGGCAGAGTCTTCGCACGTAATGATACGTTCATTGGCCTGAATGAAACCACCCAAGATATTTACAAGAGTCGTTTTACCGGAACCAGTACCACCACTTACGATAATATTTCTATGGGCCTCAACTGCAATTCTCATAAAGTCGGCCATATTCTGAGTTAGAGTACCAAATTTAACAAAATCTTTGTATGTCAGTCGGTGCTCTGGGAATTTTCTGATTGTAATTACACAACCATCAATTGCTGAAGGTGGGATAATAGCGTGTACACGTGATCCATCTTTAAGACGAGCATCTACATAAGGAGTTTTCTCATCAATACGACGACCAATTGGAGCAACAATTCTTTCAATTACGTTTAGAACTTGCCTATCATTTGTGAAGGTAATATCAGACTTTTTAATCTTACCACCATGTTCATAGTAGATTTTATTAGGTCCAACAACCATGATCTCTGAACACTCTTTATCGGCCAGAAGATCTTCTAGTGGTCCAAGCCCTAGTGCTTCATCTAGAACTTCTTTTACAATTCTGTTCATATCTTCACGACTTTTCAGAATTGACTTCGTATCTTCTTTACCAAGAATTTCTACGACTTTTTTCTTCGTTTGTTCACGTAAAATAACTTGCGCCTTAGGATCTGAATCATCAGTTTTTTTAAGATCCATTTCATCAACAAGCGCTTTGTGAATTCTGGACTTTAAATCAGTCCAAACGTTTTTAGATTTTGGATCGACTGGACCACCAGACGCTCCTCCTCCAGAATCTGCCGCTTGCCCCATATCTTTGGGACGAGCAATCGCTTCTAGAGTTCTAAGAATATTCTTTTGTTGAATTTTACTTACACACTCAATAACACCGCGAGAAAAAGCACTTCCTTTTGCAACAAGTACGGCAGGCTTTTTTTGGTTTAGAGCAAGGACACATGTTTGTTCGTCTTTTGGAACTGCAGCAAAAACTGGTTTTCCGATCGTTTTCCCAATAACCTCAGTTGTAACAGGATGTCCCTTTTGATTTTGATTCACAATGACTTGAATCATATCTTTAGGAAAAAGCATCGTTACAAGATCTGAGTACATTCTCTTAGTCTGATTCAAAGCAAGAATATCTGGAGTCACAACCATAAAGATCATTGTAGAAAACTCTAATGCCTTTAGTGTTAATGGTGTCAGCTCAGATCCACCATCAATGATCGTTATAGGAAACAAACCAGTCGCGGCCTTAAGTGTTTTCCCCATTCCTTCTGAATCAATAGAGTCACTTTCATTAGGATCAGTTGGCATACTGATATAATTGACGCCACTTGGATGCGGAGTTATGAATTGAATAATACTTTTTGGATCAATTGCTCCACCAAAAGAAGCAATATCGCGTACTGTTTTTTTAGGTTTGATACCTGTAATAAAGTTTTGATCCCCACTAGCTCGTTGATCAAAGTCCATAAAAAGAACTTTCATGCGTGCTTCTGTGGCATATGCAAAAGCTAAGTTGGCAGCAAATTGAGATTTCCCTTGTCCGCCCTTAGCTCCAATTACTGTGATAATGTGACCTTTGGCCATTATCTTGTTCTCCTTCTAAACTTTCTTTGTATTTCTTCAGTACCCTGTGAGGCCGACTGAATGATCTCAGGAGTGACGAAGACAACAAACTGACTTTTGGCAGTTGTATATCCTTTAGACCTGATGAAAGAGAGAAAGCCTGTACCATTTTCAACTTGATCAACACCATTAGGTGAATCTTTATCATAAGAAGTTGTACTAGAACTTACGACAACTCCACCAACGACAGCTGATTCTTTAGATTTAACAACAACTGATGTACTAATATCGTTCGCAAATTTTTCTGGCGGATTACCTTGAGTCGAGCTGACCGAAATCCCTAGAGCAAGATCAATACTTTCCCCTGCTAGAATAGTTGGTGTCACGTTTAAATTAAATCCGGCCTCAACACTTTCTGCTCTCGTAAATTCTTGAGTTCCTACACCAAAAGTTTTTGTCGAACTTTTCTTCAGAGTTCCTCTTGTTTGGTTTTTAGTAACGATAATCCCAGATTGGATAACTCTTGCATATCCAGCGGCCTTGGCTGATGACAACTTCGGAAATAGGTTTGAAATCGTTCCAGTAAGTGTCCCATCAGATTTTGTAGTCACACCACCATCCGTTGTTTTACCGAAACTAACACTTCCACCACCGTCACTTAGAGTTGGAGTCCATTTGAAACCAAAAAGCTTATTGTATGATTTTGTTAATTCTACAAATTGAGCTGTAATTTTAATCAATTTTGGCGGCGGCTGTGGCTGACTTTTTTCATTAACAACAATAAAGTTATTTATAATCGCCTTCTGACTCGAAGTTTGGACCGCATCTTTTCTTCTGGCCAAACTTTCAATTCTGTCTGGGATATATGCAACAGCAATTTGCTCGGCACGAACTTTATCATTTGCATTTGTTACAATACCCTCTAACCAGTAGGCACCATTAACAACTCTTACAGTTACATCTCTCATGGCACTTTTTTGAATTTCTTCCTGCATTTTTTTAGCAATAACTCTTTGAGTTTGTGGTGAAAGCTCAACTAGTGATAGGACATCAGGATATTTTTCCAAGATAGTAACAACGCGTCCAATATCATTGGGAACAACTATGTTTCCACCAATGTAAACCAGATCACCTTTTACACCAATCTCAAGACCTTCAACGTCACCGAGGAAATCTTTAAGTTTTTGTACAACAGTAGACTGATCATTTGCCGTAATATTAATAAGATATTTTGCTTTAATATCACCAACTGTATTTCTAATTGTTAAAGAAGTCTTACCAGGCTTTCTTCCTTTAAAAGTAATCTCTCTTTTCTGAGGAATAAGCTGATAGTTTAGAATTGATTCATTACCAATTTGAACTTTCGTCGAAGGGGCAAAGTCTAATTTTTCAATGTGATCAATCCCCAAAACAATATCAACGATCTTCTCAGGAACCTCTTGAGCTTCCTGCGAGAAAGTATTTATTGTTATCAATGCTAGAATTACAAATAGGTATTTTTTCATATTTATTGCTTATATTTGTCAGAGAAAAATTGTTTTGCTTTAAGTGCAGCATCTTCTCCAAGAACATCATAAAGTCTTGTGTCACCAATATTTACTTTTTGCTTATCGTTTACGTTCCTTAAACTTAGAATTGGTTTGAATGACCCATAAGTTAATAGGAAAAAGACTTTTTGCACTTGAAATGGATCAAGCTCAAGCGTTACAGTGTTGTAACTTGAATATGTATTTAAATGCATTTTCTTAATTACTGTTGGTGTTTCAACACCAATGATAGGTAGGTTATTCGATACACTCATACCAGTAGAAAGAACGCGAACGTCTTGTAAAATTGTCTTTGCCGCCTGCTTATCTTTTTGCCCTGATGAATAATCAAGAGCTGCAATTACATCGACTCTATCACCTGGCTTAATAAGCTTACTTACGGCCTGTTGATCATTTAAACTAATCGCAATCGCTCTTTTCCCAACTGAAACTTCTCGAGAAAGACCCGTTTTCTCACCAGGAAAAGTTAATCTCGGTTTTGTAATTTGTTCACCTTTCAAAATCGGAACTGTCGCAACCGTATTTTCAACTTCTCTCATTGTTTTAAAGTGTCCGGGCGCTAAAAAGTTTTGCGGAACGTTTTTAACTGTAACTTTTGAATCATCAATAAGCTCAAACTCTTTAATATCTGTTTTTGCAACGACAACTGAACTCATTGTTCCATAGAGTTTTGTAAAATGTGTTTTTTGATCTTCTACGTATGTATAAACCATGAACATGGCAAATAACGAAATAACCAAAGCTAATGTGAATGAACGTGTATTCATAGGGCCTCTTTACCTAAATCCTCGTTTTAATTAAATTTTAACATCTAAGGATTTCTAAAGAAGGCGGCAATAAATGCTCTTACTTGATGATGCAGCTCCCAAAGCCTCTTTGGAAGTAGCTTCGAGTATAAATATTGTTATCTATTTTATAGGTTTCTCCACACAGGCCATAGAAAGTAAATACTCTAACAAAGTCTGTGATGACCTCTACATTTTGATCCTCACATTCTTCTTGAGGTATTTGAGCACCAGGAATTCTATTATATTTATAACAAGAGCCCCCGTATTGATCATTACCGGAGCCCGCACTTTTGAATGCACCATAGCCGACAACAAAAACAGCTGACTGAGTTGCTCCAGCTTGAGTGTAAATTCTTAAATCCTCTGCTGTTGGAAATGTTGAATTACTTAACAGTAGATTTGTATAAGCATAACCCCGAGTTGCTTTTTGTTGATTAATAGATGCATTAATCGCATTACCCGAGTTAATAAGTACTGTTACGAGATACATTAATAGAGGTAAAAAAATAATGAACTCAAATAGAGCTTGACCACTTTCCTTTGGATTTAAATCATCTCTACGCTCTCTCATTGCTAGCATCCGTTATCAAAGAATGTGGCATGGGTTTCACAAGATCCGATGACACTAGTTATTGCACTACAAACTTGGGTCAGACACTCAAAACGACTTGGCTCCCTACCAAGAAAAGATTCTGAAACTAGATTCATCTCTTTTCCTGCACCGATAAGCATTGGAGAAGGAAATCGTTGTGTAAAATTAACGACAGTACCTACATAATATTTTTTCCCTACTGTCTGGGGATCATTAACTGAGATTTTGTCATCAATACCAGGAATAAAAAGACCAACTCTATAACTCAAGAAAGTTTTCTTTGCTTCATTAAATGCAATTGCATCTGTTCCAATTGGATTTGATAAATTATCGTCAAACACGAGATATGTGCGACTGGCCATATAGTTGGCATAATGAACAAGGTAGCCATTGGTATAGGAAAGAGACAATCTTACAAATAAGAAAATAAATCCAGCTGCAAAAATAAATGTCGTTAGAAATTCAATCGTCGATTGCCCAGCTTCACTAATCTGGGTATGTTTTGATCGGTGTAAAGAATCTCTTTTCGCCGCTTTCAAGATCATATGTATCATGCGCTCCTGCATAGCCATTAACATTTAAGTTAACCCCATCAACTCCATGACGGTAAGAATATTCAACTTTCCTTCTTAGTATATCAAAAACCTGAGAATTTGGTCCAAATAGTTTCAAGAAGGGCTGACTTCTAAATATAGTCATTCCTAAGGTAACAAGAACTGAGAGTAATAAAATATACTCTACGGTACTTTGTCCTGCCTGTTTTTTTCTTAAATCAGATTTAGTTCTTTGCATCCAAATACTATCCAAGCTAACAACACTAATGGAGTATAAGGAAATTTTTTTCCAAACACACCTGCAATTATTTTCTTCTCTTTTATACCCAAGTAAACCAAAATTTTTTCTCTATTTAAAATAATATTTTTAATGGCGAGGGTTCCACCTACAATTACTGTTATCCAAGTTAAATAGTATAAAAACTCAATCTGTTGGCGCTCACTTAATATGAGTAAAAAGCTAGAAATGAACTTTACGTCCCCTGCACCAGCAACGTTAAATACAAAAAGAATAAACCCTACTGTTACAAAACAAACTGGTATGACTAAGGCCTTCCAATCAAATATTCCATTCATGGCATTATATGAAGTGATTAATCCAAAAATTAAAATGTGGAATACACTCCAGATATTTGCGACTTTACGAACCTTCAAATCAACATAGGACACTATTAAAAGTTCAATAATCATGAATATGAACAGAGTTGTAAAAATCATTAGAACCTTTTATTGATGTAACCATTATGAAAACAGTTACGATTACAGGCTCCAACAGATAGCTGCTGAGTTAATTGATAGGCCAGTCCGCCAATATATGTCCCAAATGAAGTACTGATGATCTTAACCATATTCACTGAAATGACGGCTAAAAATCCAAAGATAATAAGATATTCAATGAGGGCCTGCCCCTTTTGCTTTTTCATGGATTAATTTTAATTGAATATCAAATAAACGACAAAGAGAAGGAATCTTATTCCCTCCCTAAGCTATAGAAATGTGAGTTCGAAAAACTTAAGATACAAATTGATCTTAGATTTCGTCGAACCCACTCATGATTTCTTCATTAGCTTTACCAAAAATACCTTCAGTCAATTTCGTTAACTGACCTTCAGCACTTTTCTTAAATCTGAAAACGATCAATGCAACTACGGCCACTAACAGAATATACTCTGTTGAGGTCTGTCCATCTTCGTTTCTGAGAAATTCTTTAAACTTCTCCATATTCACTCCTCTTAAGAACTACTAGTCTTATCGTAAACCCCTCCAAAAAAGTTGAGGATTTTTTTAACTAAGAAGCTCTCTTAACAATTATTATAACGCAAGAGGCAATAAAATCAGTGTTTTTGTTGAAAAATAACTTATTTTCGCCATAACCTATAGAAATGACAGGTCCATTACAGATTTGATAGTCGGCCAATTTAAAAAGCTGTATAATGTGAATTGGGTCCGGTAGTTGGCAAATACGAGTTTCGCCCTACAAATAGTTTATTCGGAGCGGTCCCTGATTACGGTGAGCAAGCTCATAATTCATGTATTGAGTTCAGTGAGAAGCCTAAAGTAATTAACAACTGCTGCCACCTGTCATATGACGGGCGGAACCGAAAGATCACCTACTGGACCCGTCATAAACCTTCGTGATCACTAACCCTGTTATTGACAGTCAAATGCTGAAGCTTCATTATTAAGTTTATGGAAAACTTTATTTCACCTGAACATATCTCGACAAAATGGATTGAAAACCTGGCCCTTGAAGAACTCAACATGGAAGAGTCAGGAATTATCAGTTTCAACAATCATCTCAATCCAGCATTTTTGCTAGAAGAATCGTCAATTGATTTCATGAATCAATTGAGAGATCGTTTTGAAATCTACGTTTCGAGATTTAATGAATACCGTGGTGTTCAAAATGGTGGCATTAAAATTTTTAAAATTTCAAATACAGTGAATGACTTTATGCTCTTTAGAAATTCACTACGCCTAATATTTGCTCGCAAGGCCCACGACCTTATTACTATTGGCTTTCTTGCTAATGGGAAAGATCTCTTTTCTGCTAGACTATCACATGAAGAAGATCATGGAGCCCCTAGTCTACACGAAATCAGAGCACACGTTGGTCCATTTAATAAAATCACTTGGAGATTTGCTGGTGAGATTGTTGATGTGGATGCACTAGTTCGTCATTACCTAACAGAGTTCATCAAAAACTCTGCTAGATAAAATTGACTCCATCACTTTTTTTCTGACCTGAGGCAGTCTTTTTGACACCTTTAAATCGGCCAAAAGAATATTGAATTGATTCTTCAATTGTAGGCATTTTAATATTTAAAAACCCTTCAATATTGGAAACATCCATATCATAGTAGAAGTTCTCCGCGACGTGAGTAGCGGCCTGACTTGCAAGAATTGGAAAGGTCCACTTACCCTTATCAATAAATGTAGGATTATCAGAAAAGGTCTCCGCATACTTTTTAGCAAAAGAATACATAGACATCTGATCTGTAGAGGATATTTGAAATAATCTATTTTTTACTTCTTTTTCAAAACAAATTTTTAGAATCATTGCAAGATAGTAAACATCCAAAAATCCTGTGTTCACATAATCATCTAGCATCACGTGGTCTTTTTTATTTAATCCTCTTTGGATGAGTTCAAACCAAGTATGTCGCTTTGGTGTAATTGAGCGCCCATAGAGTTTGCAACATCTAAAAAGAACATAGTTCAGTGATGTTTTTTGAACGTAGAATTCTGCAGATGCTTGAGTTTTACCATATGAAGTATTTGGGTCAGGTATATCCATCTCTAAATACTTCTTCTTCTCTCCTGAAAAAACAAAACCTGAAGAAATATAGCAAATTTGAGTTTTATAACGAGCGCAATAGTCTACAACATTAAAGAGTCCTGATGTATTCAAGGCATCGGCCATATCTTCCCTTAGAGCACAATCAACAAGAGAAGACATCCCTACTGCGTATATAGCAATGTCTGGCTTAAACGCGAAAAGCACAAGCTGGACTTCATCTTTTTGAAGGACATCACAAGGAATGGTCAACACACCAGGTATGTGTACTGGCGTTTTGTTAAAGGTACCAATAATACGAAAGTCTTTTTTCAAAAACTCAGCAAGATTAGACCCAAGAAATGATGATATTCCAAAAATAAGTATTGTTTTTTTTCTTTTTGGAACAATTGTCGTTACATCGTTCATTTGTCTATTTTAATGGTATTTGGAACTTTAGATAATGAGGAAGAATTTGCGTTTTTGCAAAATAAAGAAGGAGCTCTTGCCTCATTCAAGGCCAAGAGCTCAAAGAAAGACTAATTATTTTAATAAACTTAAAGCAATGTTTGGTGTCTGATTTGCTTGTCCAAGCACAGATGCACCAGCTTGCATCAAAATATTGTTCTTCGTCATTTCAGCTGACTCTGAAGCAACATCTACATCTCTAATTCGCGACTTCGCAGCACTTAAGTTTTCTTCACTTACACCTAGGTTGTTAACCGTAGATTGCATTCTGTTTTGAAGCGCACCAAGGTTTGCCCTAACACCGTTGACCTGAACAAGGGCATCGTCAAGTTTCTTAAGTGAAGCTTGTGAGCCTTCTTTAGATCCGATAGTTTCGGCTGACAATCCAAGTGAAGCAAGTGTTGCATCTGACCCTGTTCCATCGTACGACAATCTGTCGAGGATTGGATCATTGTTAATTCCAACTTGGAATTCCATGCGTCCACTTGTCCCATCGAGAAGTTTGAGTCCGTTAAACTCACTTGATCTTGCGATTCGATCAATCTCCTCTTTGAGATTTTGAAACTCGATGTCTGCGAATCTTCTCTCGTCATTTCCAAGCGTGTCGTTGGCAGATTGAACAGAGAGCTCTCTAAGTCTGATAATGATGTTAGATATCTCACTCAATCCTCCTTCGGCCGTCTGGATAAGAGAAATTGCATCGTTCGCGTTTCTCTTGGCCTGTCCTAAACCTCTGATTTGTGCTCTTAAGTTTTCACTAATTGCTAAACCAGCGGCGTCGTCGCCTGCTCTCGTGATACGCTCACCACTTGAGAGCTTTCTTAAGTTATCGTTCAAATTTCTATTTGTTACACTTAACGTTCTTTGCGCAGATAGCGAAGATACGTTTGTATTTATTCTTAAACCCATGATTAATCTCCTTCAAACATCTCAAACCTCCTGTTTAGTGTCGAGAGCATCATGCTCTCCTATAATTGTTAATTTTTTATTTTCTACTTTAAGCTTTTTTAAATTTAACTAGTCTTTCTTTTCTTCTTCTTTTTTTGTATTTCGAGGCCGTCATCTACTTGCAGGATGGACGACTGCCTTTCAGGAATTATCCTGTTGTACTAGTCATAATCACCTCAAAGCTTTACTAATTACTAAGTCAATTTAATCCTGTGGGGCTATCTCAATTATCCTTGAGAAGCCGCCTGGATTAGATTCAATGCACTCTTTGTACTTGTGTTTGCTTGTGACAACACTGAAGTACCAGCTTGCATTAGAATGTTTTGCTTAGTTAGTTCCGCTGTTTCAGCTGCTACGTCTGTGTCTCTAACACGAGAATTTGCTGCTGAGAGGTTCTCTACACTCGTTGCAATGTTGTTAATTGTTGACTGAAGTCTGTTCTGAAGAGCACCAAAGTCAGCTCTGATACCTGAAACAGAAACAATCGCTTGGTCAATTGAAGATAGAGAGTTCTGGGCAGAAATCTTATCAGCAACTGAGGCAAGGTTTAGACCTAGGGCCGCTACGTTTACGTCTGCACTTGATGCATCGAAAGTTAGACGGTCACTTATAGGGTCATTTCTCGTTCCGATTTGGATATCAAATACCGCACCAGTACCATTTAATAGAGGTACTCTGTTGAACTCAGTTGAGTTAGCGATACGGTCGATCTCTGATGTTAACTGTTCAAATTCAACGTTAAGGAATTTTCTTTCAGTTGCTCCGATAGTATCAGAAGCAGCTTGTACAGAAAGCTCTCTTAGACGAATTAAAATGTTTGATACTTCACCTAGGGCACCTTCAGCGATCTGAACTAGAGAGATACCGTCTTCAGCGTTTCTTTCCGCTTGGCCTAGACCTCTAATTTGAGCTTTAAGGTTTTCCGAGATTGCTAAACCAGCAGCGTCATCCCCTGCACGGTTAATTCTTTGACCCGATGACAATTTCTCTAAAGATTTGTTCATCGATAGACGCGTCCCACTCAAATTCCTCTGAGCATTTAGCGACGCTACGTTTGTGTTAATACGAAGTCCCATCACATCCTCCTTGATTGGGTCCAGTAAGAATCCTTCCTACTGAGAGACTTTTAAATTCTGTGAGTTCCGTCCCACAAAAAGTTCTCATGTTTCATATCGACGGGCTGAAAAATAACTTTAGAAAAAATGTAAAAAAAATGAACATTTTTTTTGAAAAAAACTTAAACACTAAAAACCATATAAATACAACAACTTAACCCACTAACCAGACTCAATCAGTCAGACATTTTTAAGAAATTTAGACAATATTTCTCACAAAAAAAGTCGAATATTGATTAAAATTTAAGCAATGAAATCTAAATTAATGAATTTTTCTCATTCAAGTCTGGCCAAACATCCAGAGTACTATAAAGATACGCTTCGATTAATCGAAACTTCTCTTCACTATAATGATAAAAATCATTTCGAAATAGATTTCTATCCTCTAATGAATCCGAATAATTTTAGAAACAATCACATTCTTATTAACAATGAAAAAAAAGTTATTGCACATATAGGCTTCAAAGAACGTGAACTCATAATAGAAAAGAAAACTTTCCCAGTCGTACTCGTTGGTGGCATCTGTGTCGATGAATCACTTAGAGGGCAAGGTCTTTTTAAAGTTTTTTTTGAAGAATGTTTACAAAGCTATATTGAAAAAAATGCACTTATTCTTTTATGGTCAGATCAAAGTATTCTCTATGAGAAGTTTGGCTTCTATCAAGCTGGTAGCATTAATCAAATGGGAAATAATATATTTGATTTTAAATCAGCTCCAGAATTCATTGCAAAAGGATCTCTTGATGACAAAGAAACTTTTGATGAAGTTAAATCGATTTATAAAGCTGGCATACAAGATAAATGTCTATGCTTAGTGAGAAGCGAATCTCACTGGAATGAAATACATGAAATAAAATCTACAGAGCTCTACTTAATTAAAAGAGCACAAATCACTGAAGGGTATTTCTTTAAAGATAAGGGAGAAGACTTAAGTGGGATCATTCATGAAATTGCTTTTAGAGACAATGCTGAATACTATCTAGATCGATTAAAAGAATATCAGATATGGATTCCAGAACATAAGTACAACAAGTATCCAGGTATTAAAAATCTTTATACGTGCTTTATGAAAATTGGTTCTCACGAACTATTTAAAGATCTTATCTTCTCTTATACGAATGAAGCCATCGAAATACTGAAAATAGAGCAAAACAAAGTTACATTTTCATTTGAAGGTGGAACGCTTGAACTTAGCACTGCGAATTTTATTCAAGTGGTTTTTGGTCCAGGAAGAGCACAGGAGCTTTCTAAACTACGCCCCCTTTTTATCGGAGGCGTTGATAGTATTTAGTTCTTACGAACGATTCGCCAAGAGTTTAAAATAATTACAACAGCAATCCCCCAAAACAACCACGATACGGTTGGTATTGAAGACAATGAAGTTATCTGTTCATTTCTAATGAGAAAAACACCAGATATAAAAACAATTCCACTCAATATAGAGTTGCCCAAAAAAATGAGCGAAGCACTAAGTGCTGAAAGCTGTTTCTCATGTCCCTTATGGATAATTTCAAAAGCGTAACCATTCTTTGACCATTCTTTTAAAAACCATCTCAAGTGCCTTGGCACAACTCTAGATGAAGAAATAATATCTCTTGCAGACCAAGCAGCATCTTCAAGTAGCTCTTCTTTTTTAAAGTTATTTTTTACAATATCGCCTATGTCTTTAGTAAAAAGATTAAATAGATCAATATCCATGTCCAATGACTTGCCAACACCATCTAAAGTCATCAATGCTCGAAATACAATAAACCAATCTCTCGGGAGATAAATTCTGTGTGTTCGAAGAGTATCTGATAATGTTTTTAAAACTAAAGTGAAATCAGTTTGCTGAACAGTTAATCCGATAAATGGTGATAACGAATCCCTAACATCTTTAATCAACACTTCCACATCTGGAATTGCATCAAATTCAGCGACATCTAAAAATTCATACACCAAATTTTCAAAATCGTTACTAATAAGAGCATAAAGAATGGCCACAAAACTTAATCTACTTTTCTTGCTTAAAGTCCCCATTAGACCATAATCAATTAATCCAATCTTTCCATCTGGGAGATAAAAGAAATTTCCTCCGTGAAGATCTGCATGAAAAAAACCATCAAGTAGGAAAGTTTTTATAATGATCCCAACACTGTTTTCAATTTTATGTTGGATATCTTGAATCTTTGTATTCACTTTTTCGGAATCGCTAAATGGAAAACCAGGCAAAAACTCCATCACAAGAACATCTGTTGAACAATGCTGTCTAAATATCTTCGGAATATGAAATATTTTTTCTGTGTCATATTTCTCAATATTGATTGCGAATCTTTCACAGCTCATGGCCTCAATATTGAAGTTCAACTCATTTTGTAGTGATAACGAAAAGTCTTTTAGCACTCTTGATATTCCAAGATAGCGGATATCAGAGCTCGCCTTCTCTAATTGACTGGCAAGAAAGATTACAATTGATAAGTCAGTCTTAATATCTTTTTCGATCCCAGGTCTTTTAACCTTAACGACAACATCCTCGCCTGAATGTAGCTTTGCCTTAAAAACAACACCAATTGAGGCCGTGCCAATTGCTTCTTTTTGTATTTCAGAAAAAACATCCTGCCACTTTTTCCCCAATGATTCATTGAGAACTCCTTCAATTTCAGCAAAAGGAACTGGCTTAACTTTATCGCGAAGGATTTTCATCTCTTCTATAAATTCAGCAGGAAAAATATCTTCTCTAGAACTTAACAATTGTCCAAATTTAATAAAGGCCGGACCAAGTTCTTCAAAACATGAACGTA
The DNA here is from genome assembly GCF_000447755.1 of Bacteriovorax sp. BSW11_IV. Lineage (GTDB taxonomy): Bacteria > Bdellovibrionota > Bacteriovoracia > Bacteriovoracales > Bacteriovoracaceae > BSW11-IV. The sequence continues at coordinate 58,461 of NZ_AUNE01000038.1, forward strand.
AACGTCTTCCAAGGTCTTGATAAAACTCATCACCTTCAGCCCTATGAATATGGTCTTCAATTAAAACGACGCCTTGTTTTTTTTCAGGGAGGTTGATTCCTGGGATTTTTGACACAGCAGTTCTAAGAACTAAACTATCAAATCCATTTCTCATAAACACTGAAACGATCTCTTTCAATCTTCCAACATTTCTAATTGTTTTTGTTAACTGCAAACCTGTACGCAATACGCCCATAAGAATTCCATTTTAAGACATTTCGGATAGTTATATTTTAGTTTGTGAACACCAAATAACAAGTGTGGTAATGTCGTTCCCCTCGATTATCTTATTCCCATAGTAAAAACGGGCCAAAAGTGGTAAATATAAGATTCAATCTTTCGGAGTTATTGTTGAGAAAATTTATTGGTTATTTATTTATCGCACTTCTACCTTTTACTAGTTTTGCTCAAGAAACTTGTAGTCGTGTCGCGATCGTTAATTACCAAGAAGTCTTAGTTGACACTAACTCGACTCAAAAAGGTGAAGGCCTACGCTTTCATCTCGAGAAAGATGAAGTTGCTAAAAAATATCTTGATCAATATCAAGATGGAACTAAAACGCGATGGCAAAACGCTGCTCTTGGGACACTGGGAACAACAATGCTCATCGGAGGCTTGGTTAACAAGAATGAAGGCTTTACTAAAAATTCTCTTGCCATTGGAGGTGTTGCTCTTATCGTAGTCAACTTTCTCATGGCAAAAACTTATGAAAGATCAAATGAGAAAAATTTGGCCCGCGCCATTGAGGAATACAATAAGAGAAATCTCCCAAGGATTTACTTTGGACCAGAGGTCGAAAATCAAAGGAATTCAGATGGAGAGGGATATAAGTTCTTTTTAAATAAAGAATGGAGTTTTTAATGACAACAGAGGCCAGCACAAAAGTCTTATGCTTTCACTGTAATAAGGAAACAGGTTATAGCGCAGGCGCAAAAGTTTTTAGAGGTGATGAATGTCCTCATTGCTCAAGCGCGATTCACTGCTGCAAGATGTGTACTTTTTATGATGTTTCAGCATATAACGAGTGCAAAGAGCCTAGTGCTGACAGAATAGTTGAAAAAGAGAAGTCAAACTTCTGCGACTATTTTGTTCTTAAGGGCGGTAATGAAGGAAATGATAAGGAAGACCTTCTTGCCAAAGCAAATGCCCTTTTTAAATTTTAATTGGAGTAAATAATGAGTTTAAATGGAACACCGATAACAAAAGAAGGATATGAGAAAGTTCAAAAAGAACTTGATCACCTAGTAAAAATTGTACGAGAAGAATTACGTATTACGATTTCTGAAGCTAGAGAGCTTGGAGATCTTAAAGAGAACGCTGAGTACCATGCAGCCAAGGAAAAACAAGGTATCGTAGAAGGTCGCATTGCCCAACTTCAAGGTATAGTTGCGAATTCAAAAGTTATAGATGTAAAATCAATTGATAGCGAAACTATCGTATTTGGTGCTACTGTTACTCTTTTAAATGTTGAAAAAGACGAAAGTGTGAAATATCAAATCGTTGGTGAGCATGAGTCTGACATGAATAAAGGAAGAATTTCTTTCAGTAGTCCGCTTGGAAAGGCTCTACTTGGTAAAGAAGAAGGTGACACTGTTATAGTGAAGGCCCCGAAAGGCGATATTGAATATGAGGTCGAAACGATCGAATTTATCTAAAGATTATAATTGGTATTCTCCCATTGATTCCTTACCTGGTATCAATGGGGGAAAATCGTTAGAATCTCTTCAGGCCACAGGCCTTAATATCCTTGAAGATCTTCTCTGGCTCATCCCTCTTAAAATTCATAAAATTCCACTGGTTCAAAATTTTTCCACAGCGAAAGAAGGCGAATATTTTAGAGGGCAAGGGAAAGTAATATCTCTTCAATCAAGACCAAATTTTAAGGCGAAAGGCAAAGGTAGAGCACCTCTACTCAATGTGACGGCCATTATCAAGGATGATTTCTCAGACGGAATCATCACTCTCAAATGGTTTAATTGCTATCAATCAATATATGATAAAATTAAAAAAATTGATTTGATTCAATTCATAGGTATCGTAACAGAGTTTCAAGGATCAAAACAAATTCTTAATCCTGAAATTTCTGAAAAAAATGTAGAGAATGAAAATCAATCCCAGTCAGGTCTAAAAATTCAATACCCAACTGTAAATGGTGTTAATACTGCAAATATCAAAAAGATTATTGATAAGATCCCCCTTTTTTTATGGGATCAAATCGAAGAATCTCTTCCAACTCAATTACTTGAAGAGCGTAATTTACTCTCATTGAATGAAACCTTTAAGATCATTCATGCAAAAGTTGATGCCGATTCTTGGAGCGAAGAGAAATTTACTCGTGCCAAAGAAAGACTTATTTATGAAGAATTTTTTCTTGAACAAATAAAAATATCCATTCGAAAAAATAAGATTACTGCGGCGAATGGGATAATTATCACGACGAATGATGATAACTATCAAAAGTATTGCAGTATATTTCCCTATGATCTGACGCCTGATCAAAAGAGTGCTCTTGATAATATTCGTAGCGATTTCACTTCAGGGAAACCTATGATGAGATTAATTCAAGGTGATGTAGGTTGTGGAAAGACTTCTGTCGCTTTAATTAGCTCTTTAATGGTTATTAAAAATGGTCATCAAGTTGCTTTTATGTGCCCTACAGAGTCATTGGCACTACAGCACTTTAAAGAAGCTACTCATATATTTAGTAACGAGAATTTTAAAATAGAATTAATCATTGGAAGTACTACTGAGGCACAAAAGAAAAAAATCAGAGAAGCACTTAAAGCTGGTGAAATTGATCTTATCATAGGGACTCATGCCTTAATTCAAGACAATATCGAATTTAAACACCTTGGCCTTTCAATTATTGATGAACAACATAAGTTTGGAGTAGATCAAAGGTTAAAATTGACTTCTAAAACAGCAGGCTCCCATAGTCTTATTATGACTGCGACACCTATTCCACGCTCACTGTGTCTTACACAATATGGCGATTTAGAAATTTCTGTCATTAAAACAATGCCACAAGGTCGAAAAGGGTGCCAAACTCGCATTGTTACGCCACTTAATTTTGATAAGTTTTTATCATTCATGAAAACAAGACTCGAGATGAAAGAGCAGGTTTATATAATAGTTCCTGCTATAAATGAATCTGTTGATCAAGAAATTCTTCACTTGGAAAAAGTCTATAATCGATTTAAAGATTTTTTTCCAGAATATAGAATTGCAGGCCTCCATGGTCAGCTTAAATCAGATGAGAAGGCCTCTATTTTACAAGATTTCAATGATCATAAAATTGATATTCTAGTTGCGACAAGTGTTATCGAAGTTGGAATCAACGTTATTAATGCTACGATTATGGCCATAATGAATCCTGAAAGATTTGGATTATCATCGTTACACCAAATGCGTGGTAGAGTTGGCAGAGGTGACAAGCCTGGATTTTGCTTTCTCGTTAACGACCGACAAATCAATGGCGAAACTCTAAACCGCCTCCAAGTTATAGAGAAATATACAGATGGGTTCAAAATAGCAGAAGAAGACCTGAAAATTCGCGGTAGTGGCGACCTCTTTGGAACAAACCAATCAGGTATTCAGACAAGCAAAAAAATAGCAGATATAATCTACCACTCACAATACCTAGTGATGGCAAGAGAAGACTACCTCAAAATGGCCCATGAAAATTTGCTAACGCCTAAGATTGAGCATCTCATAAAGAATTTCAGCGAAGATGTGAGGATTTTTTCCACTATTTAAGTTTTTCAAATAGGCCTAAAATACCACTATGATCACAATTAAAGTAATTCAAGGTCCAGACGAAAATAAAATCACTCAATTCCAGTTTGAGTTTGACTCAATAACCATTGGCTCAAAAAAACGTTGTGATATTTATCTCAAAGATGTCGAAATTGGAAAACTCGTTTTAGAATTAGAAGTTGCCCCTAATGGTGTAATTATCAAAAACAATAATTCCGATTTCTTTTATTACGTAAATGGTAAAAAAATCTCTGGTTCGAAGCTACTTAAAAATGGTGATCATTTTAAGATCGGTGCCACTCAGATGATACTGGAATCTTTTCAAAAATCATGGTCGCAAGAAAGAGAAGACCTTGACGAATATTTGAGAGGGGTCTATTCAAAAGAGCCTAACTTTAAAAGACTCTACGAAATACTCGAAAGAGAAATTATTATTGCGACAGAAGGGACAAATGCTAAAGAATAATCATTCTCATTATCTCCAAACAGATATCCATACGCGAATCTTCTTTAGCACAAACTTCAAACTCTCTGAGTATGATAATACTAGGCCATTACTTGTCTTTAACTATGGACTCGTTTGCAGTAATTATCATTGGATGTATCAACTTCCTTTTTTTGAAGAGAGAAATTTTCAAATTTTAATCCACGATTATCGTTGCCATTTCAACTCAACGACTAGTGATGGGCTTGATAGTTGTACTTTTGAAAATATGACTCGTGATCTACATTTTGTTCTCGAATCATTCGGGGCCAGAAACATTCATATGCTTGGCCATAGTATGGGTGTTAATGTCACTTTAGAGTATGCCAAACTTCATCCAGAATATTTGAATTCAATTGTCGTAATTTCCGGAACAGTAATTCCACCACAAGACATAATGTTTGATTCCAATATTGTTGATATTGTTTCACCTTATATCAAAACAACTGCGGATCAATTTTCATCTTTATTCGAACAAATTTGGAAAAACTCATATAAAAATCCAATTGCGAGAAGGGCCATTTTAAATGGTGGTTTCAATCCAAAGAAAACGAATGATGAATTTGTTCAAATTTATATGAAAAAAATCGGTGAGCTACCTAGTGATTTATTTTTTCATCTTTTAGATCACATGAAAGAGCACGATATTATCGCACATTTAGAATCAATCAAAACACCAACTCTCATTATCGGCGGAGATAAAGACAAAGTTATCCCGAATTATCTTCAAAAAATTCTTTATCACTATCTTGAAAACTCTGAACTTTATATTGTGAAGGATGGCTCTCACGTTCCTCAAGTTGATTTCCCGGAGAGCATTAATGAAAGAATTGAGCGTTTTATAGATTAAACGCTCATTCCTTTATGCTTTAAAAGGTCTCTAAAGACTCTCTTCATTGCTGATAATCTTTGATTCTTTTTATATTCTAAGTGAGAGGCCTGCCCCTCTGTGTTCTGCTTGTGCGACTCAATGTCCACAACCTGAACTTCAAACGGGTAGAAAAAGCGAACATCTCTGGCAATTAGCCCAACATCCATTCCTAAAATCTTTTTAGATAATTCACTTTCAGTTTCATCTGCTTTTGCGATTTTTCTCAACTGCGCGAATTCTGTTAAAAAAGGATTTCTATATTTAATCAACTGTCTACATGTGAACTGAATAGATAAATATTCTTTTGATGAATGCTGATTGCGTGAACTATCTTTTTGCCCTGGAACACAATCCAACAACTCGCGATTTAATGCCTGGACAAATCTTTCTTCAGAAAGATCATTTCGAATGGCCATCTTAATTAAATCAAGATGCTTTTTACGAAACGCTTCCATATCAACAAGAGAGTTTACAGAGCGGCTTGGCTTAACATTGTGAGGAATAATTACGTTATTCTCAACCAAAAACTTAACGGCCAACAGGGCATCAATTCTATTCTTAGTGATAATGCGCACACCAATTCTGTCAAACAACTCTTCTGCAACGTTTTCAGCCTTGTGCAAAAGCTTGATAATGACGCTATCTCTAGTTTTTTTCGATTTTGTTTCAAAATCTTCTAATTGAATTTGATACTTATTCGCACCTCTTCCAAGAAAAAGATTTTGGTCAGCATCGCGATGAAGATACTTATAAAATTTATCGAATACTTGAGTTTGAATGACATTAAAGTAACTAGAACGTAGATCCTTATCAGTATGCAAAATTGTGTGCATGACTTTTAGTAAAATCTCGGCCCAAAGCTTTTCTTCAATTGTCTTATCAGACTGTGATCCCGTGGCCATTAAAAAAAGCTCAGTGATATCAGTCATCATATAAAGAGAGTTTGGAATCTTTAGATCAAGTCCATCTTCTGTCCCCTCTTTAAGAAAGTAGCGTTTTACAAATTGTAGGGCCTCTTGGAAGTTACCAAAAAGTTCAGCTTTATTAATAGGATCATTTGGATCAAGACCATAGGCCTTAAGAAAACTTACAACAGAATCTGGTGTAAATTTACGATTTCCCAAAAATCTCGTATCGAGGGCAGACTTCCCCCCTACGACAACTTTAAAACTGTCCCAATCAAATATATATTTTGAAAGATATTCTGGTCTTCCCATTATCTTTACCCTTTAGAAAATTGTGCATTTAAGATACCATATAATCCATGAATGACAAAAATAGACTTGATCCACTCAGTCTAGAGAGTATTTTTCTCTCTTTCTTTGGAGTTGGCCACATTCCTTTTGCTCCCGGTACATTTGGCTCCCTTGCCACAGTTCCGTTCTTGTACCTTTATGGTAGCACAGGAGCTCCTACACTATTTCTCATTCCATTTATTCTTATTACTTTTGTTATTTCTTGCTTCATTACAAATATTGTCCAAAAGCGTTTAGGTGTCGAAGACCCATCTTGGATTGTTATTGATGAAGTTCTCGGAATGTTGATTTGTTTTTTGTTTATACAAAATCATCACATTCTCGACTATGCGATCCTCTTTGGTCTCTTTCGCTTCTTTGATATTGTGAAAATTTGGCCAGCAAATTACGTTGATAAAAATATCAAAAACGGTATTGGGACTATCTTAGATGATGTTATCAGTGGTCTCTACGCTGGTCTCCTCTATTTTGCAGTGAGTAAATTCATCCTAAATTAAAAAGAAAAATTTTACGCTTGACTTACGCAAAACTTACGCACAAAATATTTCTACAAGAGTAGTTAAAAACTAACCACGTCTTATTTTCTGTCGCACAATATCAAGACATTGAAAATAAGCTAAGAAGAGCTTTTTGCAATTTTAGAAAGTGAAAGATTAACTCATACATGATAGCGTACAACACATATTGTCTATCAAATTTACGATCAATAAGAGGTAACAATGGCAACGACAAAGACTACTGCACCAGATGCAAACAAAACAAAGGCGCTAGACCTGGCCCTTGCTGCAATTGAAAAGCAATTCGGTAAAGGTGCGATCATGAAGTTGGATCAAGATGGAAAAACTCCTGAAAAAATTCCAGCTGTTTCTACTGGTTGTTTAGGAATTGATCTTGCCCTTGGTGTTGGTGGTGTACCTAAAGGTAGAATCATCGAGATATATGGTCCTGAATCTTCTGGTAAAACAACACTTACACTCCACATTGCAGCAGAATGTCAAAAAGCTGGTGGAACTGTTGCATTTGTTGATGCTGAGCACGCCCTTGATACAGCTTACGCTTCAAGACTAGGTGTTGATATTCCAAACACACTTATCTCTCAACCTGATAGTGGTGAGCAGGCGCTAGAAATTACTGACATGCTTGTACGCTCTGGTGCTGTCGATCTACTTATTGTTGACTCTGTTGCCGCCCTTACTCCAAGAGCTGAACTTGAAGGAGATATGGGAGATAGCCACATGGGTCTTCAAGCAAGATTGATGTCACAGGCCCTACGTAAACTGACAGGTTCAATTTCAAGATCAAACACTACTGTAATCTTCATTAACCAACTAAGAATGAAAATTGGTGTAATGTTTGGAAACCCAGAAACAACTACTGGTGGTAACGCTCTTAAATTTTATGCTTCAGTTAGACTTGATATTAGAAGAACTGCTGCAATAAAAGACGGTGAGAACGTAATTGGTAGTAGAACAAAAATTAAAGTTGTTAAAAATAAAGTTGCGCCACCATTCAAGACACATGAGTTTGATATTATGTATGGAACAGGTATTTCACAAAGTGGTGACATCCTTGATCTTGCAGTTGAAAATAAAATTGTTGAAAAGGCCGGTGCATGGTTCTCATATCAAGACGCAAAAATTGGACAAGGACGCGAGAATTCTAAGCGCTACCTTGAAGAAAATCCTGCGACTCTTGAAGAAATTAAGCAAAAAATACTTGCTCTACACGGACTTGGAAACAAGGACGCAGTTTCAATGACAGACTCAGTGAATATTGAAACTGGAGAAATTCTTGATGAGGAAATTGCTCCTAAGAAAGAAAAGAAAAGTAAAAAGACAGTTCAATAATTTTTAAACATGGGTGTAAGTGAGTCTCTACTGAATAGTAGGCCGTCATTTTCCCCATGTTTCTCCTTTTTCTATGTTCCAATCCAAATATAAGATAAAAGAATCATCCACAAAAGAAGCCTACAACGCCATACTCAGATTATTGGCCAAACGAGACTATAGCTTTAATAAGTTAACAGCAAAGCTAAAACAAAAAGGCTTCGATTCTTCTCATATAGAAGAGGCCATCGCCATGGCCCAGAATAAAGGTTATTTTAGAGAAGAAAATTACATTAATGCAAAAATTAAAACATTGATGTTTAAGGGAAATTCCACTCACTCAATTAAAATGGCCCTTGATTTTGAAGGACTAAAGATTGAGCAAGAATATATCCAAGAATATTTCGATGAATACCGTGTTGACCACGACGATCAAATCAAACAACTCATGCGTAAAAAAATCCCGAAAACTGGAATACCAGATGATCGTGAGGAGCGTTATAAGCTCAAAGGCAAAGTCATACGCTTTGTGATGAGCAAAGGTCACAGCACATCAGTCGCTTCTCGCTTATTTGATGAGTGGGAAAATGAGACTTAATTAATCATTTATGCTAGCCTAAATTCCTCTGGAGGAGTTTTCATGAAGAAATTATTCGTCATCCTAAGTTGTTTGACTCTGTTTTCTTGTTTTAAAAAAGACGACAAAGGACAAAATGTTCTTAATATCCCGCTGGCCGATCAGGTAAGTACTCTTGATCCAGCTCAATCATTTGATACTGTTTCAGCATCTGTTATTTATCAAAGCTATGAGCCACTTTTCGAATATCACTATTTGAAAAGACCTTATCAAGTGCAACCTCTTTTGGCCGAAAGTATGCCAAAGATTGAAAATGATGCAACCAAGTACATTATCAAAATAAAGAGTAATATCCGCTACCATGACGATCCTATTTTCAAAGGTCAGCCAAGATTTGTAAAAGCAGCAGACTTTATAAATCAAATTAAACGACTTGCTTGGCAACCGACAAACAGCAATGGTTGGTGGCTTTTTGATGGAAAAATTAAAGGTATTAATGAATTCAGAGAAAAAGCAGGATCTGATTTTCAAAAATTCAAAGAACTCTCTATCTCAGGAATTCAAGCACCAGATGATTCGACTTTAATTATTGAACTCACTGAACCATATCCTCAAATGTTGTATGCTCTAACAATGACTTTCACTGCACCGATGCCTATGGAAGCTATCGAGGCCTATAACAACGATCTAAGCTCACACATCATTGGAACAGGTCCCTATCAATTTGACAGCTGGACTAGAAACTCACAGATCTCTCTAAAGAAATTTGAAAACTATCATAAAGTTTTCTATCCAGCACAAGGTGATAGATTAGCAAATAGCAGATCCCTTCTTGAAGATTCTGGGAAAGTGCTGCCTTTTATTGAAAAGGTAAATTTCAAAATCATGAAAGAGGCACAAACAAGATGGTTAAACTTCCTTAATGGAAATATTGATTATCTTTCTCTGCCAAAAGATAATTATAATTCAACTCTTACTGCTTCTGGTGAACTAACAAGTGAGCTTAAAAATAAAAAGATTAAGCTTCAAATTTTCCCAAGCTTAACTTACTGGTGGTTGTCTTTTAATATGAATGACCCAATTGTTGGGAAGAATCTAAATCTTAGAAAAGCAATTGCACATGCACTAGATTATGATCGTTATATTACGACATTTACAAATAATATTGGTCAAAGAACGAACTCAATTTACCCGCCAGGAATTCCTGGTTATGACCCATCGAATATTTTGCCTTATGAATTTAATGTCGAAAAGGCCAAAGAGTATTTAAAACTTGCTGGCTATCCTGATGGGAAAGGTCTCCCTGTTTTGAAATATGATACAAGAGGTGCAAGTACAACAAATCGTCAGCGTGCTGAATTTGTAAAGGCATCACTTGAGAAAATTGGAATCAAAATTGATATTCACATGAATAACTTTCCAAACTTTTTAGATAAGGCCAAGAAAGGAAAATTACAATTTTGGTTTGATGGTTGGGCGCTAGATTACCCGGATGCTGAGAACGTTCTACAACTTCTTATCTCTAAAAACCAATCTCCTTTTGGTCCAAACTCTACTTTCTACTCAAATGAGAAAATTGATAGATTGTTTGAAAAGTTGAAATCACTACCTAATGGAAAAGAGAAATTTGATCTTATGGTAGAAATTGAAAAAACTGTAAATGCTGATCTTCCTTGGGTTATGCTTTTCTACTCTAGAAACTATATTGTTTCTCATGAAAGACTTAAGAATTTCAGACACTCTGATATTATCTATAATCAAGTTAAATACCTAAGATTAGAAGATCAATAAGCTTGTCCGCCTCATATGAGGCGGCATTTTTTGCCTCTCATAATCTATAGCTCATCTCCACATTAGACATGTCCGATTAAGTTATTGGGTTCTTCCTGCCCATAACTCGACTTGGAGTTCGACATGTTTAAACGAATTGGTCTGCATACCATCATGATTTGTGTCTTCATTTTTACCGCTACAGCGGGATTTGCACGCGATTTCATCATCTATAGTATTGTGCAAGAAGTTCCAATGTATAAAGGACACTCACCAAAGAAAAATTTCTATATTAACGTTGGAAATCAACAGGGTGTATTCCCTGGAAATACATTAGAAGTTTTTAGAGTAGAATCGAGAAATGATCCTTACGAGACTAAAACTCGCTATAACTATAAAGTTAAGGTTGGTGAACTTGAAGTCGTTCACAGTGAGAAAGATTCAGCAATCGCCATTATGTCTAAACTTGAAGACGGCGAAAAGGCCCCTCTAAAAGAGATTAACAACGTTATGATTGGCGATCTTGTTGATGTAAAAGTTAAATAATTACTTTGAATGAGAATGAAGAGTAACTCTTCTTTCTTTGATTAAGGCTATCATTTTATCGATGGCCTTATTTCCTTTATCGAGTCTTTCAATAATTTTTGGATCAATTGAACCTTCTTCAAGCTCGCTTAGACTTCTCATAACAATAGCACCCATACCTTGTGCAACAACAAGTTGATTGCTTAGGTCGTGAAGAAATTTTCTTTCATCTAATGCCATTTGTTCTACTGTCATTTCCATCTATAATCTCACCAGTTTAATTTTTTCTATTATTACAATAATTTAATTGATGTTAAATAGGGTCATTTATTTCCTTAGAATATATTAGTTCACCATGAAGCTCAGATTTCTCAAGCCTAATCTTCTGAAGATAAAGGATATATTCTTTACCAATTTTTAGTTCACCATTATGCTCAGGAAAATGCACTTGGATACATTTAATGTAATGACCCAAATAATATCCTTTAAAATGAATTTGTAAATAATTCAGGTTGATATTAACACATTTTCCTATCGCAATGATGCATTTTTCACTCATTTTCTCCTCCTCTTTTTATTAAGAAGAAAGAGTATTACAATGAGTTTTGATCAGATAAATTACGTAAGCAATTAACTTAAATAAGGTTATTATGAATCTAGATAAAAAAACGATCTCAAACCTGTATAAAAAAAGACTTAAAAAGTCTCCTAATCAAGATGCAATCGGTTGGATCGAAAACAGTACTAATGTTCGCTATCTCTCATTCGAATCATATAATGAAAAAATCTCAACTCTTGCTAATGGCCTTTTTTCACTTGGTCTTGAATTTCAGGACAAAGTTGCAATCCTTGCTCAAACATCAGTTGAGTGGCACTTAAGTGATCTAAGCCTACTGTTATCTGGTGCAGTTGTTGTTCCGATTTATCACACTTATACCTCTGAAGAAGTGAAGTTCATCCTAGATCATTCAGAGGCGAAGATTCTTTTTGTAGAAAACTCATATCAATTTAAAAAGTATATTGAAGTTCAAGATGAACTTCCGTTAATCAAAACAATTGTGTATTTCAATTCTCCTGATAGTGATTTATTGGATGAAGTGAAAGATGGTGTTAGAACCATTTCATTTGAAGATCTTTCTTCTTATGGAAAAGATTTTAGAAAAGAGCACGGAAACTTATTTGAAGATGCTATGGAGCGAATAAATGAAAAAGATCTCGCTTCGATCATCTATACTTCGGGAACAACTGGTGTTCCTAAGGGTGCTGTGATCACTCATCTTGCTTTTACGCAAATGCTACTGAATATTCATCAAAGACTTGGCAGTGTTATTACAAATGCAAAGTTGCTAACATTTCTACCACTATCTCACGTACTTGGAAGATGTGATTCTCTTCTGCCGCTTGCGATGGGTACGACTAATGTTTATGCTGAATCAATTGATAAAATAGTAAGCAATCTTGCTCTAGTAAAACCTAATATCATGATTGCTGTTCCTAGAATTTTTGAAAAAGTTTACGCCGGAATCTTAGAAACAATTGAAAAAAGTGGTCCTGTAACTAAGAAACTATTCGCTTGGGCAAAAGAAGTATCAGATGCCTATTTCGAAAAAATTCAAAACGACAAATCTCCTTCAACTAGAGAAATTATTGAAAGAAAACTCGCGTACAAGTTAGTTTTCTCAAAAATTTATAAGAAGTTTGGTGGCGAAATTATGTTCTTCGTCTCAGGTGGAGCACCTCTAGCGCCAGAGATTATTACATTTCTTCAAAATGCCAATCTCACAATTCTTGAAGGCTATGGTCTCACAGAGACAATTGCTCCTTGTATGCTTAATCCACTTAGCAAACAAATTCCAGGAACTGTTGGTACTCCCCTTGGTGATGTACAAATTGGTTTTGCTAATGATGGTGAAATTCTTATTAAAACAGACGCTCTATTTAGCGAGTATTATAAGAATGCAGATGCCACAAAAGAATCATTTGATGGCCAATGGTTTAGATCTGGAGACATTGGAGAACTTACACCAGAGGGCTATTTAAAGATCACAGACCGCAAGAAAGATATCATCATCACTTCGGGTGGTAAGAACGTGGCCCCGCAAAAAATTGAAAATATGATGAAGACAAGGCCATTTATTTCAGACTTTATGGTTATTGGGGATAAACGAAAATTTCTTAGTGCCATCGTGGCCATCGATAAAAATGATTTCCTAGATAAGTTGGATGAATTTGGATTATCTCGCAGCTGTGACCTTGCAGAAATTGCGAGTCACCCTGCTGTAAAGCAACTTATTGATGCACAAATTCAAGTAGTTAACTTAAATCTGGCCCAATATGAGACGATAAAGACTTTTTATATTTCGCCGATATCGTTTTCTATTGAAAATGGTTTGATCACTCCATCTTTGAAGCTACGCAAAAAAGAGATACTGAAAAAATTCTCTAATGAAATAGATGCGATGTATCAATAGTGGCCAACCTTTGACTTTATTAGCGTTATGCAATATATAAGTAACTTAGACTTATTTTAATAAATACGGAGACCTTCATATGGCAAGAATTACAATCGAAGATTGTCTTGAAAAAGTTGAAAATCGCTACGAATTAGTTCACCTAGCAACTAAAAGAGTTAAGCAACTAAGAGAAGGTGCTGACGCTCTAGTTAAGAGTAAAAACAAAGATGTTGTTACTGCTCTTAGAGAGATTGCTGCTGGAAAAATTAAGCACGCTCCAGCTAGTGAATACGATTCAGACGAATTTTAATTTTAAAAAAATTCATATAAAAAAAGGGTCCTTTCGGACCCTTTTTTATTTCTTAGGCATTGCGATTTTTAAAACTTCATCAAAGTGCGCCACTGGATAGAACTTAATTCCCTTTCTATGTCTTTCTGGAACTTCTTTAAGATCTTTTTCGTTTTCCTTAGGAAGAATGATTGTCTTAATACCAGCTCTCTTGGCCGCTAAAACTTTTTCTTTAATACCACCAACCGGAAGAACTTTACCAGTTAAGCTTAGCTCACCAGTCATTGCAAGGCCTGCAATTACTTTCTTGTTTGTAGCAAGAGAATAAAGGGCAAGTGCCATAGTTATACCTGCAGATGGGCCATCTTTTGGAGTTGCACCGGCCGGTAAATGAAGGTGGATTTCATGGCTCTCTAAGAAATCTTCTTCCTCAGTTTTTTCAGCCTCCACTTTTTCTTCACTGATCTTTTTGGCCTTAACTTTCTTCTTAGGTTTAGGTGTATTTTCAATTTCACTTTGAAGAATTTTTTTCACATAACTGTAAGCAAGATTAGCTGACTCGTGCATTACATCACCTAGTTGGCCTGTAAGCTTGAAGCCTTTTCCTTTTAGAGGAAGTGTTTCTATGAAAAGAATATCCCCACCGTAACCAGTCCATGCAAGACCAGTTACTACACCTGGGGCCATATTTTTTCCGGCCATTTCAGTTTGGTAACGAGCTCCACCTACCAATGCTTCAAGTTCAGTTGGCTTAGGAGTAAATTTCTTCGCTCTTTTGCTACTAACTTTTAAAAGAGCTGCTTTTCTACAGAGTTTTGCTACATACTGCTCCATGATACGAACACCAGGTTCACGAGCGTAATCAGAGATAAGTTTCTTAATCACCGGTGCACCAAGAGACATGTCCTTTTTCTCAAGTCCATGCTTCTTCATTTGCTTAGGAATAACCCATTTTGTAGCGATATTTACTTTCTCTTCTATTGTATATCCACTTAGCTCAATGACTTCCATACGATCTAACAACGGCTCAGGTATATCGTTGATATAGTTTGCAGTTGCGATGAAAAGAACTTTTGATAAATCAAAAGGAACATCTAGGTAATGATCGATAAAAGTTGAGTTTTGCTCTGGATCTAGAACTTCTAGAAGCGCAGAAGCGGGATCTCCTTGGAACGATTGTCCAAGCTTATCAATCTCATCAAGCATGATTACTGGATTGTTAACTTCAACCCTCTTAAGAGCTTGAATGATACGACCAGGCATTGCTCCAACGTATGTTCTTCTGTGACCTTTAATTTCGGCCTCATCTCTCATACCACCAAGACTGAAGCGATAAAACTTACGTCCTAATGATTCTGCAATACTTCTACCTAGAGATGTCTTACCAACACCCGGAGGACCTGCCAGGCATAAAATCGTACCATCGTACTGTGGCTTAAGTTTTCTCACGGCCAAGAATTCAAGAATTCTTTCTTTGGCCTTTTCTAAACCATAGTGATCTTTCTCGAGAATTTTTGTGGCCTTCGCCATATCAACTGCATCATTTGTCGACTTTGACCATGGTAGATCTAAAATCCACTGCAAGTAAGTTCTTGTTACGTTGTATTCTGGAGAACTATCAGGAATCATTTCCAGTTTTTTAAGCTCTTCTTGTACAGACTTAAGTACTGGCTCAGGAAGACCTGCACTTTCGATATCAAGAGTAAATTTATTAATATCGCGAGACTTGTCATCTTCATCCATTCCAAGTTCAGAGCGGATAACTTTTAATTGCTCTCTTAAGAAGTACTCTCTTTGGTACTTGTTAACTTTATCATTAACTTCGTCAGAGATTTTTTTCTGAATATCAGCAACATCTTTTTCACGTTTTAAATAAACTAGTAGTTTTGCAAATCTTTTCTTAACAACAAGAGTTTCTAAGAAATCTTGTGCTTCAGGAATATCAAGTGATAATGCAAAAGCAACAAGGTCAGCAAGAGCACCTGGAGATGGTGAGTTTAGAATAACAAGTTTCATTTCCTCATTGAAGTAAGGATTGATTTCACTTAATTTCTTAACTTGATTGATCACTGATCTTGTATATGCGTCCAGTTCCTCATCAGCTTCAATAATATCTTCAAAGACATCAATCTTTGTTCTAATTAACGGTGACTCTTGAGTATAACCGTCTGCTCTATATCTTTTAATCCCATGAACTAGAATATTAACTGAGCCATCAGGAAGTTTTAACTTTTTAACAACTTTACAAAGTACACCTACTTTATAAATGTCACCAACCTTGATTTCTCTATTTTCAATATCAAGTTCTTCTTCTGGAACAAAAGCTCCTTCATCATCTTTTAGATCTTGCTTAACCAAGTTTAAGGCCACATAGCCTGACTTTAATAAATAATCATCCAACTCTTGAGTGAACTTATCCTCAGACAAAATGATTGGTGCAATCATTCCTGGGAAAATAGGGCTATTCATGATTGGAATAATTACGACTTCTTCTGGGAAATCCTGCTTCATTTTATCAGCATCCACTGCTTCGATTTGAACTTCATAAGTGTTGTCAATATCACCCATTTGTAATCCACCTATTGTTAGCTTTTGATATCAATAACTAATCTACCTGGTTTTTCTAGGTAGAATATATCGACATTAACATTTGATTTAAATTTCATTTCTAGAGATACGCTATCGGCTTCAATTGGAAAAAAATCAACTTTTTGTACAAATTTAGAACTTCCAAATGAACCAACTGAAGCTGGTACTTCTGTATTAAACAAATCTAAGAAAATTTTCTTGTGTTGATTTGAAATGTAACCATAGACACGAGGAATTTCATTCGTCGTAAAATCAATTACGATTCTCTCATAACCCAAGCTCTCGCTATATGAGTGTCTCATCGCTTTTACTTTTGAACTTAATTTCGGTCCACCGTTATGAAAAATTCCGCTATCAAAATATACAGATCTTTTCTTACCAGAAATTTGACGAATTCTCTCGGCCATTAAATCTTGCGAATAAGCAAGTTGACTGAGACATGATAATAAAATGAAAGAGATTAATAATTTCATAAAAAGGCCTTCCAATGACAATTAAAACCATCCAATAGTTCTCCATACTATTATGAAATTTTTTTGCTTGGATTGAAAGTCTTTTTAGGAATTTAGACGCTTAAATCTCATATAAGTAAGCATTATGAGAGCACAAAGACCAAAAAGCATGGTTCGAGGACCAGAACCTCCGCCATCGTTGTTATTCATGAAGGCCACACTACCACAGGCAGCGATATTAAAATCATTATTTTTCTTTGCTTTCACACTCGATGTCGTATCTACATTCTGAGATACACTGGTAATTTTATAAGTACTGCTTGCATCTAGACAGCTCGCATTACTATCAGTTTCTAAACGTGGAGGGCTTACTTTTACATAACTCCCATTAGATAGTTTTTTAACGAGATACGCCTGCATACTGTAGAAGTACAATGAATCCGCATTGTAGTCATAACCTGGAAAAACCTTTTCTTTCGCATCTGGAACGACTAGACCGACTGTTTCAATTCTGTAAGGAGTAACACTCACAGTAAAGGCCTTACGATTATCTACAGTCATATCAACAGGTAATCTAATAACAGCATCAACATCTGGACTCCCCTCACTATTCTCAGGAAGATCATAGAAAAGACCACTTGATGGGTAGGAAAGATTTAAGCCATCACCGCGCGTAACAGTAACTACATTTCTCATAAGCGAGTATAGCTGCTGATTGCTTACCTTAATTTCCATATAAACATTGTCTGATAAGCTCAGGCCCAAATCCGAAAAATCAACGTCTGAGAAATCTATAGAGATATCATCAGCGATTGAGGCCAACACTTCATTCTTAGTGAAAAATCCAGTGAAGGTTCTACCAACCTTTGTTTCTCCAAAGATATTTTGAACAAAATCATCAAACATGAAATTTGTTTTATCACTTATATAACTTGGAGGAACATCTAGGTTACAACGAATACTAACGACTCCAACATCTAAGTCGGTGGCCGAGTTTTCAGTCTTTAATAATTGTGGATAACCTTCATCCGAACCTCGACAAGATTGAAAATAACTACCACGATAGTTATTATTTCCGGCGCAAAAATTTTTCTTTCTCGTTTCATAGTATGAAGGAAGTACGGCCAGCCCTTCTAAAGGGGCCGTATAAAGGTGATAATCATCGTCATCCAAACCTCTAATATAGAATGTTCCATCTTCATCACTAATACCTGAAGCAACAACTTTTCCTGTTTTCGTAGAGATGGCTTGAATATGTGCACCAAAAACTTCAACACTGTTACCACCCATAACTCTACCATGGATGACATTTTTCTGAGGGCCATAAAGATCACGTGCTCCAGCGATATCATCTGTATGAAGCCCATCTTGACCATTTGTTAATTTATAATACATTGTTGAGCCGTGAACAGCAGAGTGGGCCAAACCAATAAAGTGACCAAGCTCATGGGTAATCACATCACCTAAATAATAAGTGCTCTCTGTATCATTTGAAATATTGTACTGTTCATCATTGATAATTATATCAGCTTCAACAATCTCTCCAGTCGTTGTATTAAAATTCATAGAAGTAACACCAACAACTGCACTTCCTGTGTAAAATGGATTTTCAGAGTTAAAATAAATATCATTTCGACCATTGCTGATACCGCTATAATCAATAGAATTTGTAATTTTAAAATTAGAAGAAGTATTCCAGTTCGCAATTGAGTTTTGAATTATTGTCGCTGCATCTGTATCACTAATTCTAGAATTTGATGGATTGATAAATACATTTGTATTAGTGCTAAACCACTTGACGACACTTTCTGGGCTTTGGTGATTTAAAGTATAAGCGTAGGCCAATTGATGGCCTACAAATAGAGAGAATAATGTGAACTTGAGAAATCTAGTTATCAACTCTTCTTTTCCCTTTTCACAAGTCTTAAGAAGATTGCACCCATGACACCGAAAATAATCGCCAACCAAATAGTAGAGTTGCTATTAAATGGACCTTTCTCTTCCTCACTGGCCGGCTTTCTTCTCTGTGCTTCTTCTTCATATTCATTAGATGGATTGATAACAACTTGTTTCGTGTGAATATACTTATCGCTATGACCTTCATCAAAGCCTGAACCAAATCTATTCGCTAATATCGCATTAAATTTGGCAAACTCGAGTTCTCCAAATTTGTCATGATTTGGAAATGCTGATGAAATCAATTTTGGAGTATTTCCTCTTTCTCTTATAACTTTATATTTTCCGGCCGTGAGAGAATGAACAGAATAACCAAAAGCACTTTTAGATAAAAGTAATACAACTTCCTCTCCAGCATTAAAACGAGGAGAACCATAGACTTTATAAACAATCCCGTGCCACATTCCACCTGGATATAAAACTTTGAATGAGTTTTTATTTAAAATTTCATTTGGATTCAAACCTGCAGAACGAATAACTGAGAAAGTTCCCTCAGTTACAACTTGACCACTTGGTAGCATTTTATAGCTCTCGCCTTGAAAAACGGCGTGAACAACTGCTTGAGATTCATAAACAAGTCTTTCAGCAGATGTCGGCTTAAATGTCGTTGCAAAGGCCAAGTTTGATATAAAAAATAAGGCGGCCAGTAGTCTCTTCATCATAGAATTCCTGAAGCAAAGGTTTGACAGCAATCTCATCGGTTTTTACTGTCAAATTCTTTACCAATTTTATCAGGTATCCATGTAAAATCGAAAAATCAGTCACTTATGCTAAAGATTCTTCACTGTATGGGCATATTCTTGAAAATAATCGTTCTCATCAATAAGAACTATCGTATTATTCTGGGCCAAAAGCTTGTGTAATAGCTCTATAATTTTGGCCATTTCACGTTTGGATAGACCAAATGAAAGGTTCTCAAAAATAAGAAGTGAATTAGAGATTTCTTTCTGAAGTGCCGCGAGCAATTTTAATCTCTGCTTCTCTCCACCAGACAGAGAATCAAGAGAGCGATCAAGTGCTAGATAATCTAAATTAAGGACCTGAACAAAATCCCAAAGCCTCTTCATTTTAGGAGTAAGCTTTATCTTGCCCATGACTTTCTTCATTGGAGAATTAAACGCTTCATAAACTGTAAAATTCCCATCAGAAATTCCTGCATATAATGGTTTTAATTTCTTTCCCCCACAATCTTCGCAAGTAAACTCTAGATCTTCGAGAAACTGCATGTCGACAACTTTAGTTCCTTTCCCTTCACAAGTTGAACATCTTCCTAGTTCTGAGTTAGAAGAAAAATGTCCATCTGTAAGTCCTAAATTTTTTGATACAGCTAACGAAGCAAAGTGCTTTCTTAAAACAGGAGCAATTCCAATCATTGTTCCAACACTAGATCTTGCAGAAGAACGAATTGGATTAGTACCAAATACGATGACTTCTGAAAGTTCATGGGGATAATGCATCTCTTCGCACTTTGCACTATTTATAACTAATTTTTCACCAGCAATTTTTTCATTGAGTAAATTTGCTGCAGCATCAATGATATATTTAGATTTTTGTGATCTCCCCTCACCTTTTATCAGATTCAATTGATTAACTTCAAATGAAATATTCTGAGGTGCAAGAGTATCTAAAGAAACATTTTTAAATGTTATTTGCCCATTCTTTTTCTTCTTAAAAAGATCTGTAGGTGAATACGATAATTTTTCTTCTTTATACTTTCCTTGATAGACTATTTGTCCACCTTCATTCCCAGCTCCTGGACCCATAACAACGACTTCATCACTGTTCTTTTGTAAAAATTCAGAGTGGTCTACCAAAAGAATTGTATTCCCCGAATCCTGTAGAGTTTTCAAACACTCCACAAACATTGCAAGTTCTTTTTGATTCAATCCAAGACTTGGTTCATCAAATACAAAAAGAGACCCACTTCCTTGATAAGAAAGATATTTTACAAGCAATAATCGCTGATACTCACCAGTTGATAGGCCACGTGCTTTTTGCATTAATGGCAAATAAGATAAACCTAACTTTGTTGCAGTTGTTAAAATTCCTTCGATTGATTCGAGATTATTTTTAACTTTTTTCCACATACCATGAGACTTTATCAACTTTTTAGTTGTTTTAAAGAATTCTGTTAATTGTTCAATATTCATTCTAAGAATAGAACCAAAAGTCTCTGTACCAAGTTTAACTTTAAGAACTTTTTCATTAACTCTCGCACCTTCACAAACTGGGCAAAGAACTTCTGTTTGAATACTTCTCATGTAAATGCGAACATTTCTTTTATATCGCTTAGATTCCAAATAACGAAATAATTCATTAAATCCGCAATAACTTCCACCTCCATCATATAAGAACTTCATAAATGACTTCGGCTGCTTTTCAAGTGGAATATCTAATTTGAAACCTAGCTTTTTAGCCTCTTTTTCAAAATAACTTTTTTCATATGAAAATGTTTTATAATTCAAAAAGTTGATCCCATCTTCATTAATACTTTTTTTGGGATCTTTAATTAATTTATTAATATCGTACTCTAAATTCATCCCATGACCTTGGCATCGGCCACAGGCTCCAAGAGCATTGTAAGGAGAGAAGAATTCCATCGAAGCGATATCAACTTCTTCTTCATTGCAAGTTGGGCAAGATCTCTTTGCTCTCGTCCCGATATAGAAAGAATGAGTTAGATCGTCCGACACAATAAGAAGACTTCCTTGAAACTCTGAAATTTTAAAATCCGCTAATGCGCGATCGATGGACGCAAGCTTGTCTTTTTTAAAGCGAAATAACTCAAAATAATAATGAGACGAATCGAAAGATGTGATCTGAGTTATCTCAGAGTCCATGCTTCGCGACGGCAATACCTTAGATGATGTTAAATTCTGATAATCACTTTTAGCAACAAAGACATGGTAAACACTCGCTTGTGCCTTACTTAATTCCTTTTCAATTCTCTCTTTTAAAGATCTCTCTTCATAGGGAATATCATGAATAGAACAGTGATTTGTCCCTAATAAATAAAACATTCTTTGCAGGTGCTCTGTAAGGCCAATAACATCACAAACAACTGGTCTTGAACCTATGATGGGGTTGTATTGAGCTAGTCCCCAAACAGGTAATACGGGTGCGATATGATCAACATCTACAGTATTTGGTAAATCCCAAAAGAACTTTACGCTCGTTGGATAGGAATTCATAAAACGGCGCTTTGACTCAGTGAGAATCGTATGAAAGGCCAATGAAGATTTCCCTGAACCAGACGGTCCACACAAGCATGTAATCTTATTAATTTTAAAGTCGATATCTATATTTTGAAGATTGTGAGTACGAGCTCCTCGTACTTCAATGTGATCATATTTTTTCATGGTGATAAATTACACCATGGAAAACATAAAATAAGGCCAGAAACTTCTTAGACGAAAAAAAAGGCCTGCATAAGCAGGCCTTCCATATAAAAACAATCTGAATGAGATTATCTTTTCGAGAATTGGTATCTTGCTCTCGCACCCTTCATACCGTATTTCTTTCTTTCTACTTTTCTTGGGTCACGAGTTAAGAAACCAGCAGCTTTAAGCTCAGGTCTTGCAGATGGATCGATTTTTAGGATCGCTCTAGCAATACCAAGTCTTACTGCACCAGCTTGTCCAGAAGTACCACCACCACGTACGTTGATGTTTAGATCAAACTTCTCAGCAACTTTTAAAAGTTTAAGAGGTTGATTAACAACGTATCTGTCAGTTCCCTTCGGGAAATAATCTTTAATATCTCTTTTGTTAACTGTAATGCTTCCGTTACCTTGAGCAACATAAACTCTAGCAACAGAAGTTTTTCTTCTACCTACAGCGTGTGTATCGTATGTTTTACCTTTAGTGGCCATATTAAATTCCTCGTCGCTTTAATTAGAAATTATAAACTTCTGGTTTTTGAGCTTCGTGATCATGAGATTCACCAGCGAAAACTTTAAGCTTAGTTAATTGTTTACGTCCTAGAGTGTTCTTTGGAAGCATACCTTTTACAGCATCCATGATGATTAGTTCAGGATGTCTTGCAAGTTGTTCCTTAGCAGTTCTAGTCTTAAGTCCACCAACGTAGTTTGTATGCCAGTGGTATTTCTTGTCATTTAACTTATT
The DNA here is from genome assembly GCF_000447755.1 of Bacteriovorax sp. BSW11_IV. Lineage (GTDB taxonomy): Bacteria > Bdellovibrionota > Bacteriovoracia > Bacteriovoracales > Bacteriovoracaceae > BSW11-IV. The sequence continues at coordinate 81,428 of NZ_AUNE01000038.1, forward strand.
ACCAGTGAATTTAATTTTCTCAGCGTTTACTACGATTACATAATCACCAGAATCAGTGTATGGAGTAAACTTAGGGCTGTTTTTCCCTCTAAGAATGTTTGCGATTTCAGTAGCTAGACGACCTACAACTTTGTCAGTTGCATCCACTAGGTACCATTTTTTGTCAGCTTCAGCTGGCTTCAAAACGAATGTTTTCTGTGTATACATAAAATAACCTTCAACCTATTCAATGCAAAAAAATTAATAAAAACGAAAGGCGAAAATGTAATGGGTAATCCCTTATAATCGCTTTGGGGCCTATAGTCAATGGGTATAATGTAATAATGATGCAGGCCTAGAAAAATCCAATCGAGAGCTGAAAGCGTCCAAAAGACTCTCTTCTATTCTCGATATTAGTTTGTCTTTGCATCTTTATACCATAATCGAAATCGAGAGAACCAACAGGGGTCACAAATTTGAAAGTTGTCCCTGCAGAAGTACGTAATTTCATAACGTTAACTGATGTTGTATAAAGGCGACCAGCGTCAAAGAATAGCCCCAGAACAACATTGTCATTAACGTAATAGCGAGGCTCTATCTTTATATTCACAAAATAGGCCTTATCAGAAATGACAACTTGCCCAATTTCGCGTCCATCCACAAGTCTATTAATCTCATCAGAGTAAAAACCTCTAACTTGATCAATACCATCTAAACGAAATACCTTTAAACTTGGAATATATCCTACTGGGATAGCATTTCCGTCTTCATCTTTTAGAATTATTCCAGAGCTATCTTTTCTAAATCCTCGTGAAAAGTTTTTCTCAACTCCACCAGCAACTGATGCCGCCAGAACAACACTGTCACTAAACGGATAGTAAAAACGATTTCTTGAAACAAGTTTATTGAAGTTGATCATTAAGTCGTCATCTTGCATCGAATAGAAGTATTTGTTTGCAAACTCCCAAGATAAAGCAAAGTGGGCCCCTTTTCTTGGATTAAGTGCATTGTCCCTAAAATCAAGCGTGATAGAAGGTATGATCGAGCCAATACGAAATGAATCGTCGTCGATCTCTCTTGTTGCATCAAATTGATCGATATACTCGAGCTGATATCGTAAAGTTGCGGAAAAAACATCATTGAAAGTTTTTGATAGCTGCGGTGAAAATCTTATAATGTCGGCATCAAAAGATGAAAACCTCTTTCTTTGCATAGATGCTGCGAGTTCCCCCTCAAGCTTAGTCCCTAAAAGTCTATAGCCAAGATAAGGCTCAACAAATGAAAACCTTGCGACACCTTCCAACAATCTCTTCTCTTCCTGCCTTCTTCTATCATCTAGACCACTAAAACTTAGTCTCCAGTTAGCTAAAACCTTCATACTCAATGATCTATTGAGACCATTAATATTGTTCATCGAAACACCACCAGAGAACTTAATACCTAGATCAGTTCTATAACCTGGGGCCAACTCAGCTTGTCCGAAATCTTTCTCCTTAACTTGGATTAAGAGATTTACTTGTGTTTTATCTGTTGCTCCAGATGACGTTGAAACATAGGGTGTAACTCGAACAACAGAGAATAAACCAAGTTGTGAGATTCTATTTTGAATTCCTTGAATTAACTTTGGAGTAATTTTCTCAAGTCGCTTTAATTGAACTTCTCTTTCAATTACTTCGTATTTTGTCTTAATAAGTCCTGTCACGACTAGACTATCAAACAAAGTCACTTTCCCTGTATTAAGAGAGAGTTTCAAGGTTGCTTCTCTAAAATTATTTGTATAGCTCACAACTTTTTTCGGGTCACGATTGGCATACTCTGCGAAGTAATAACCGTTTTCACGAACAAGGGACAATGCTTCTTCAAGATCTTTTTCTAATGCAATGACATTCAACGGCTGATTTTCTTTATTTTTTAGACCATTTACAACAATTAGATTTAAATCTTTATTTACACCATCAACAATAACTTCCTTCAAAACTGTTTGCTGTCTCTCTATAATTAAAAACGAAACATCAGCATTTTCTCTTCTTTCATCAAAACGAATTGTAGGATTTACAATTTCAGAGAATAGATAGCCTTGTTGTAAATATTCTCTTTTCAACAATTCAACAAACGTTTTCAAATATTCTTCGTCTAAATAACCACTACTAGCGATTGGAGTAGCTTTTTTAGCATAGAGCTTATTCACGAAATTCACGTCGAAGTTTTTTATTCCTTCATAGTCAATTTTATTGATACGTATTTTATTTCCTTCCTTAATTTCAACATAGAAATTCACATAAGGAATTTCATTTATATCTATCCCACGACGAATATCGAAATTAATTTTGGTATTATAGACACCCTTTGATTGATACAATTGTAAAAGTACTTCACGAATATCATTCTCATTAAATTTTTGTCCCTGACTCTTAATCGTTGTTTTCAATTCAGCAATTATTTCTTGCTTCGAAAAAACACTAAGGCCAGAAAATGAAAAGGCATATCTCTTCCCCGGTATGATATCAACGAGAACTGTTGCATCTTTATTATTATCGAAAGAGACTTCTTTTAAATTTGTTTTAATCTCATAAAAGCCGAGATTGAACATTTCCTCATGAACTCTATCAACTTTTAACTGGAACATTGATTTGTCCCAAATCTTTCCTTTGTTTTCTTTCAACCTTTGAAATACAAAATTATTTAACCAAGAAAGACCCGATGAAATTTGGATATCTGAAATTTTCGAGTACTCACCGAGTTTAATATCGAAATTTAAACTTATAAACTCACCCTTTTCATTAATATTTAATGACGAGACTGAGTTATAAAAGCCATGCTCTTTTAGAAACTTTTGAATTTCATCATATGTTTTAGCAAGAAGTTGATCAGAGTAGAACTCATCCTCTTTTAGAGAGATCTTCTGCTTTATTTCTTTTAGGTCTACTTCTTCATCAAAAGTGAACGTAATCTCGGCAACCTTTCTTTTCACACCAACATCTAAAACAAGATCTAGCGAGTGGTTGTTTTTTTGAACGAGGTATGAAAAATTTTGGATTGAATTATCTAGGAGTTTAAAATTAATTTTCTCCCTAAGATTTGAAACTTCAACTCCAACTAAGTCCTCAAACTTTTCTTGGTATTCCTCGCAAATATCTTCAATATCGCAATTAACAGTAATATGAGTTATCTTATCGCTCGCAAAGCAATTAAATGCAGTCAAAAATGTAAGAATTAACGTAACTAAAACGACCATTTATATTTTATATCCGCCCCGACCGAATCAGGTGTATCTATTGTTTCTTCACTACTAGACTTTAATTCATAAACCCCTTCAACGGAAAGGTTTTTATTGATATTAAAGTTCAAGTTCATTTCTTGCTTTTGTTCTAATGACCCACCAATTGTACTCGACAATGATAAGTCTACTTTTTCGCTTATATTCTTCTGAATTTTCACTTTTGTGGCACTCTTATAACGGCTAACTTCACCATCACTAACACCAGATTTTCCCTGTAATAGTGTTTGCTCGTTTTCACCAAATTCAGGAAGTACACTTAGCCTTAGACCTAGAGACGAATTTAGTCCTTCATTAATTTTTAGCTGATCTACTAGTAGAGTACTCAACCCCAGCGTTGTAACGTTCTCTCTTTCACGAGACTGTAGGCCTTGTGAGATATCAGATGTTACACCAAGAGTTAATAAAGAAAGAATATCCTCTTGAACCAGATATGGTTCAGAAGTTAAGTTAATATCTAAGTTATTGGCCTTTCCTCTGACTTCAAGCTTGATATCATATTGATTGACCTGACTTGAGGCAACAAAGAATAAGTCTGGCGTAACAGATTGATCTTTTGATTCAAAACTAACTCGCCCTTCTTGCAAAACAAACTCATGTCCTTTGAATTTAAATTTACTTAATGCTTGAATAAATACAAAGTCTCCATCAACTAAAGGTCTCGATAAATCACCGCTGACTCTAGCGTTCCCACTAAACTGGAGCTCTGAGAGACTATTTTCAATATAAACAGGACTTGAAACACCTAACTGTAGATTCAAGTCGATCAAGTTTTTTGTCTCTAGACTTCGTTTCTCTGGAATAAACTGATAGACACTAGATGGTATAATTTCACTTTTTGTGAATTCAGAAAATTCATCTTTAAAACTTCCACCCTTAATACTCACTCGACCATCAAGAATATATGGAATTCTTTTTCCACTTAGAGATCCTTCTGCAGAAATTAATGCCCCAGATTTTTTGAAAAGTGGTAAAAATGAATCCTGAATTTGATAATTTAACTGTACCTCAGGAAAAGGAACATCAATATTAACAACACCATCACCAAGAACAGCTCCTCCACCGTAATTTGCACTGATATCCTGAATTAGTACCCTAGTTCCATCAATTGTGACTTTACCTTCAAGATCGGAAAATACGTTTGGAATATTCGCAATTCTTAGTGAGCCGTTTTTTATTTCTAATTCATAGAAATTTTCAAATTTTGTTGTCGAAGCAGTGATCACTCCTCTTCCAGAAATATCGCCGGCCACTTTATAAACCTTTGGCGAAATAAGCTCTAACCAATCCCCATCAATATTTAAATTCTGTTCTATACGAACACCACTTTTCATATTTCCACTAAAACGTGTCGTAATATTTTTATTATTCTGATTCAGGCGAAATGAAGAATTCTCAACTACACCTTTATTCATTTTCATTCCAAAAGGCTGATTCAACGTTATTCGTGATGCTCCTCTTTTGAGACTTAATTCATCAACTCGTACATCTAAGTCCATATCTTCAATATTGCCAATTTTAAACTGCGCAGAGGTCTCCCCCTTTATTCTTCCGCTTAAACTCTGGTCCGAAATATTATGTTCTGAAATAATCCCAAACAATTCTCTTAAATTTGTAAAATCATATTTAAGATTAACTTTTGACTCTAATTCTTTAGAAAGATTAACACTACCTTCAGCGCTCATACTGTCGCCAATAAACTGTGAATTAAAGTTTAAAACCTTATCTTTTAAATTGAATTGAAGAACTGAATCATCGACTTGAACATTTGCGATATTTGAGTTTTTTAAAAGAATATCTCCATTAGCGACTTGTTCGCCAAACAGCTTACGTATTTCAATTTTTCCATTTATCTGGCCATCTAGACCTATTCCCGAAATTCTATAAAGATCAATATCCCTTAGGCGATAGTCGTTTGCCCTAATTACCACATCGTCTATTTCACCTTCATATAAGTGAATATTTCCTGATAGAGTCCCTTGTCCTTTTTGTACCTTTATATCATCAACAAAGATTTCTTTATCTGTAATCTTAAGTCGAGCAAAACCATTTTCAAAAGTTTCACCCCCAATATCCATATCTAAGGTCTCTGTTTGTCCTATCACAATTAAATTATCTAATGTATTTGAAAGTTGAAGCTTTGCTTTTACATTTGATCGGACATTTTCAGGAAGATATATTTTTTTCTCTTTAAAGAATGGTTCAACAATATAGAAGATGTCTCTATAGCTTGTTTTTTCAAAATTAAAACCTAAGTCAATTGCTTTTGAATTAAAGTTGATGAATCCCTCTGCTACACCATAAGTGTTATCAAAATCGAAAACTATATCTCTCAATTTCAAGAATACTTTATTAAGATTAAAGTCTGCGATTCCTTTAATTTTTCTAGCTCTAAAATTTAGAACTGAAAATTCTTCAAGGTCCATATCAGCGATAAATTCAACATCGCCATCATCACTGCCTAGTACTTCTAGGCCAACAATACCTTTTCCAATTATAGGAAAACCAACAATTGGCCCGAATTCTTGAAAATCAAATTCACCTTTATCAACACGAATATCTATTTTTTTACCTTGAATTTTACCATTGATATTAAGTTGAGTTACTTCACCACTTTTTCCTTTTAAATTCAAAAAAACAATTTCTTGAATCAAATCGACAACGACAGTTGAAGCTTCAAAGGTTATATCTTTTGGAGTTATTATAGGTGCAGAAGAATCTTCAACAATATATTTTGGACTTATTATCTTACTGTCCTTCGCAACTTGGAAGGTCAAAGATTCTTTTGTTATATTTATATTTACATCACCTGAAAGATATCCCTTCAAACCAACAAGATCCGGCACAGCGTATAAGGCATCGTTCGTATTCACATTTTTTAATGTAAGCGGTAAGTTAATGACATCAACATTTGGCAATTCAAGAACTATTGGTTCTCTATTTCGAACTTCTCCTCGCTCTTTTTTTGCGAATCCTTTTTTAATAGTAATTTTTTTGTCGTCCAATTCTGCTTCCGCCATAACTTCATCAGCATTGATGTATGGACTTTTTATGGATGTTCCATGCACTTTAATATTTGCTATTGGATTTTTTATCTTATTTGAAAGGCCAATTTTAAGTTCAACATATCCAGATACACCAATATGATCTGTTGTTAGTTCTGAAATAATATCCTCAACACCACCTGTATAATCCAAGTTAAGCTTTATATTCCCACTCTCGAGGTTGTCAGATATTTCACCATGTGCTCTCAGCTTATTTAACTTGTCGGTAATTTCAACGTTAACGAGCCTAAGCTTATCCTCAGTCATTTCTAAATCAAAAATGATAGAATCTCTTTTTAAAAACTGATCAATTTTCGATCGACCACTCTTAATACTTTTTAAATGTCCGCTGAATCTTAAACTCTTTCTCAAATTAGCAGCATATAGCTCTTCAATTGATACAGTTGCATCATTCAAAAAAAGAAGCGTATTTGTCACCATTACACTTCTAACAGTGATCGGCAATTTCTCTAAAACTTCGCCTTTAATTTCTGAGAACAAATATTTTACGTCTAAGTTTTTCCTCTCTTCAGATTTCTCTGATTGTCCGCTTACCTTCGCAAAAATTTCAGCCTCATCAAGAGAAATCTCATTAATGCTCAATTCTTTCTTAAGTAAGTCAACGATACTAAAACTTACCCCTAATAGCTCGGCCCTTAAATCAACCCAGCTATCAGAACTCGTATTCATTTTAAACTCTGTATTTCTAAGATAAGTCGCAGGAGGAAAGAAACCGATTTCGATATTGCTAAACTTAACATCCGCACCGATTTTATTTTTTACTAATTCATGAACTTGATTCGATAGGTACTTACCAAGAAATTCACTTTGCACAAATAATCTCGCCCCCACAAGCATTGCGGCGACCAAGAAAAAGAACAAAAATAAAATTCTATTTATTCTAATACCTTTCATTAATTCTTTGTTTCACTAACCTATAATTTTGATCCATTTGAAAGACTCTAGCATAGTACTTCAAAGCATCAATTTTTCTACCAATCTTTCTATAACACTCAGCAATTAAATAATAAAAATCTATCCTCTCCGTTTCCATTAGCGGTAAATATTCTAATGATCCCTCGGCTTCATTTAGTGCTTTTGAATAATTTTTTAATTGCATATGAGCACAGATAACTAAATACTGACGTTTTATATTTTCCTCATCCTTTTCACTCTGGCCAATTAAATCCAGGATAAAAACTACTAAATCAGGAAAATCCATCATCATAAGAGCGACACATAAATCATAGTAGACAGAATTAAGTTCGTCTTCGCTCATAACTTCAATATTTTTCTTAAAAAATACTTTATCTTCTTCGAAACCTCGGGAAGATGATATTTGAAACTCTTCCAATAAGCGAGTTAGCTCACCGCTGTTGTTTTGTGCCGGTTCGTATATATAACGAGTACCTGTCACATCAAAATACTTCTTTTCCAATTTTTCAACGAGCGGATTTTCTGGTTCATTAACTTTTAGATCTTCAATTAACTGACGTGCTGATTCTTTATCATTCATTTTGAGTAATAGTGAAATTTTATTCTCTAACTCAGAGGCAACATCCAAATCTTCTGAAAAAAATAAATCAGTTCCAAGATCCACTTCTTCACCATATATAAAATCTGGGAAATTTTTAATCTCTAATTGAATCTCAATTAGCTCCTCTTGTTCATATTGAGTAAGATTAAAATTTTCATCATTCAGTAAGATAGCTGTAAGAACTTCGCATGCTTCCTTTCTTTTCATTAGAAAAAATTTTCGAACCAATCCATTTAATACATCTTTGTCAAAAGGTTCATATAAAAGCATTTGTAGAGCATTGCTAAAGTATTTCTCATCGGACTTTTCTCTTTTATTCCAAATCCTTTTCACCTCATGTCTTCTAATCAAAGATTCTCTTCTCTTGTGTAGCTCTAATTCATCAAGAACGACATCCTCTTCAATTTCTAGCAACTCAGCTGTTCTTCCAAGGCCCATGGCAATTTTACATTCTATCTGTGCAATATTATCTATTTCTAATCCTCGATTAGAAATTTCTCTTAGAAAATTATGAAGTTTAAAATATAAGTGTTCCTCTATTAATTCTGAGACACATCTATGTGCAATATTTTTAGCAGAAGCGAGCTCTCCAATATCAATCAGAGAATGACAGATGATTTCATACTCGGTTAATGAAAATTGTGCGTTCTCATTTTCTTCGAAATATTTAGCAATCTCTAAAGATTGTTTCATTTCATACAAATTAATTAATAATTTTTTCTGCTCATCAAAAAATTCTTTTCTTAACATTTTTTTGATTTCAATTTTTTTTGAAAATAAAAATACAAGATCTTCTTTTGATAAAGAATTATTTTGAGAAACACTTTTCAAATAAAAAAGTGCATCGTGGAATCGTCCAGATGAAATTAATGAATCTAAATATTCTAGATCCACATGACCTCCAAAATAAAAAAAGGAGTTAAAAAGTCAGTCTTTAAAACAACTTTCTAACTCCCTTATTTTACTTCATTTTCAAGGCCAAGAAATTTGTAGCGTAATTATTGCCCCTAAAATCTTTGTCTTTCAAAATTGAAAGGTGGAGCTCTTTATTCGTCTTAATTCCCTCAATGAAAGTTTCATTTAGGGCGCGAATCATTCTGTTGATGCACTCTTCTCTTGAATTACCACTCACGATCACTTTTGCGATCATTGAATCGTAAAAAGGAGGAACTTTATAACCAGAATAGATAAAATCATCTACTCTAACACCAATACCTGCTGGTCTGTGATAGTAAACAATTTCACCCGGAGATGGCATATTCGTCTTAGGATCTTCTGCATTAATACGACACTCAATTGAATGTCCTTTAAATGTAATATCCTCTTGCTTATACGAAAGCTTCTCTCCAGCAGCAACTTTAATTTGTTGAGCAATTAGGTCAATTCCTGTTCTTTGTTCAGTAACTGGGTGTTCTACTTGGATACGAGTATTCATTTCCATGAAGTAGAACTTTTGCTCGTCTTGATCGTATAGATATTCAACAGTACCAACCGAATCATAACCAACAAATTTAGCCAAGTTTACGGCAGACTGACAAATACTCTCTCTAATTTCTGGAGTTAATACTGGACATGGAGATTCCTCAACAACTTTTTGAAATCTTCTTTGAACAGTACAATCTCTTTCACCTAGGTGAACAACATTTCCATGTTTATCTGCAAGAATCTGCACTTCTACGTGTCTTGGATTCATAATATACTTTTCGATGAAAAGTGTATCATCACCAAATCCAGCTTTGGCCTCAGACTTTAGTCTTGTAATTGCAGGCAATAGATCTTTTTCTTGATCAATTTTCTGCATACCACGACCACCACCGCCGGCAGAAGCTTTAATAAGAACAGGGTATCCCATAGTTCTTGCATCTTCTACAATTTCGCTATCCGTACGACCATTAACTTTAATTGGCTTCAAAATAGGAAGACCTGCTTCTTCAGCAAGTTCTTTTGATAGAATTTTACTTCCCATTTTATCGATACAATCTACGTTTGGTCCAATGAACTCTAGTCCCCACTTCTTACAAAGAGTTGCGAACTCTTTATTTTCTGAAAGGAAACCAAATCCAGGGTGAACAGCATCTGCTCCAGTAATTTCTGCAGCAGATAAAATTGAAGGAATATTTAGGTAAGAAAGAGCAGACTTTGCTGGCCCAATACATACCGACTCATCAGCAAGTTTAACGTGCAATGAGTTTTCATCAGCTGTCGAATGAACACAAACTGTTTCAATACCAAGCTCGCGGCATGTACGTAGAATACGCACAGCAATTTCACCACGGTTGGCAATGAGTACTTTTTTGAACTTCATAAGGCCCTCTTTTTTTTAAGGCTTAATTCTAAAAAGAACTTGTCCAAATTCAACGTACGTTTCGTTTTCAACACAAAGTTCAACGATCTCACCAGAAACTTCTGATTCAATTTCGTTCATGATCTTCATTGCTTCAACGATACAAAGAACTTTGCCTGGACTAACTCTGTCTCCAACTTTTGCATAAATAGGAGAATCTGGAGATGGTGAAGCATAAAACGTTCCAACAAATGGAGAAGTCACTTCGATAAGTCCAGAAGCAGCTTTCGCTTTAGGAGCTGCTGCAGCTGCAACAGGTGCATGAGCAACCGGAGCGGCCATAACTGGAGCAACATGAGAAGAAGCTGTTGGAAATTCTACAGCAAATTTTTCTTTTCCTGATTCATATTCAAGTGCGCTAGCACCTGCATCTTTAGCGATAGAAATAAATTCTTTTAGTTTTTCAAAATCCATAATTCCCTCTTTTGATTAAGCCTTAACTCTTTCTACGTACTCGCCTGTACGAGTGTCGATTCTAAGAACTTCACCTTCTGTGATAAACAATGGAACGTTAATTTGCAGACCTGTTTCCATAATAGCTTTCTTCATACCACCTTGTGCAGTATCGCCCTTTAAACCTGGATCTGTCTCAGTAACTCTCAATTCTACGAAGTTTGGTAATTCAATTGAGATTGGTTTCCCGTTGTAATATAGAACAAATAATTTGATACCTTCTTGAAGATATAAAGCTGCATCACCACACTGATCAGTGTTTACGTGAATTGATTCGAAGTTTGATTGATCCATGAAATTGAAACCGTCTGTGTCTGAGTACATGTACTCAACTTCTCTCTCAAGAAGATCTGGTCTCATAACACCTGTAGCAACACCTGACTTGTATGTACGCTCAAGCATGTTTCCGTTTTCAAGATTTTTCATCTTAACTTTATAGAAAGCTGAACCTTTTCCAGGGTTAGTAAAATCACACTTGATGATAATATACGGTTTCCCTTCAACTTCTACCTTAAGACCTTTTCTAAAATCTGTTGTTTGAATTTCACTCATAACGATTCCTCTTTATATAATTGTGCTAAGATTGCCATTAAATATGCGTTTTTTCCTAGGCCCTCCATTATGATTGTGGAGGCTTTGGCCGTCAACTTTACCTGCCTGAAGCTTTCTCTATGATGTGTGTTACTTAAGTGAACTTCCACTATCGGCATTGGCAACATCTTGAGTGCGTCAAGAATGGCCACGCTTGTATGTGAGTAGGCAGCAGGATTGATAATTAGTGCTTTTATATCAGAATTTACTAATGATTGTATCTTTTGAATGAGCGCGGATTCGCTATTGGATTGAAACCACTCGAGTTCGACTTTTTGTCCAAGTTCGACCAACCTTTTTTCAGTGTACTTTGCAATTTCATCCAAAGTTAAACTTCCGTATATTGAAGTTTCTCTTGTTCCAAGCATATTTAGGTTGGGTCCATTGATGACAATGAATTTATTGGCCATAGCTCTCTCTCTATTTCTCAGTGCATAAAGAAATAGCAAAAAAGAGCATTAATTGTAAAGTGTTGACTATAGATGACGCATAGATTGCTCTGCGCGTTGTTTCAATAAAGCATGAAACGACCACAGCTTTTCTTCTAAATGAGAAGTATCGATTGGAGTTGCAGTAATTTCTTCCTGAACCATTGAGATTACAGGCTCTTCTACAAGCATTTCCCCATCAAATTCAAACGCTGAAGACTCTTCTTCATATTCAAATTCATCTTCATCGGACTCAAATAAGGCCTTTTCCTCTGCCTCAATCTCATCTTTAAAGTTTTTAATTTTTGTATCAAAGAAGCTCATGAGGTTCTTACGACCATCATCTTCATTTTCTTCTTTAATTACTTTTACTTGCGCTGGAGCAGGAGCTGGTCTTTGAACTTCTTTTGGAGATGTAATCTCTTCAACTTCCGCTAATTTGAGCTTTGCCGCTTCATCATTAGGGTTTAATTCAATGATCTTCTCTAAAATTTCCTTGGCCTTAGCAAAGTGACCCTGGCCGCAATAGAGATTAACCAATGTTTGAGTGAACATAGAAGAAGATTTTGAATCTTCATTTGTTTTTATTTCTTTATCAACAAAGAATTCATCTTCTTGCTCTTCAACAAGTACTTCTTCTTGTTTGATTTCTTTTTGCACAGACCAATTATCAAAGTCCTGATCGTTATTATTTTTTGTAACAACAACTTCCTCAGGTGATAATTTAACTTCAACCCACTCATCAAATTCATCAATGTCATGAGAAGTTTTAATATTATCGACTCTAAAATAATCTTCTTGCGCAGGTTGTTCACTGATGACAAATTCTGGTCTTCCACCTGGTGCTGGATAAATCGAATCTTCTAACTCTTTTACTTTTTTAGCTGTATATTCATCACGCGGATTAATAAAAAGAAGGAACTTAAAAGTCTCAAGGGCCTCTTCATTGTGACCAATCTTTAAGCACACATCACTATAAAGTCTTTGTAATAGAATATTGTCTCGATTCCCTGCAATCAAAGGCTTTAATGTATTGTATGCCAAGACATATTCACCTGAATCGAAATAACAATGAGCGATCCCTAAATGACCTAGAATATAATCCGGATTATATCTAATACCTTGTTGTAAAATCTTTAATGCCTGCTTAGTCATGCCTAACTTGCGGTAGGCCTCTGCTAAAGGCGCAAACACTCGAGACTTCGGATTAGATTCCAAAGTCTCCGTGTATTTTTCAATCAAAGGTGTCGATACGTCAGATTCTTTCATTATTAACCGTTATTTGATAATCCAGCTTCTTCCTGATTTATAATTCTTGGAGTCATGAAAATAATAAGTTCGTTCTTATTAATCTCTGGACCAGAAGGTGTTCTAAAGAACCAACCAAGAAGTGGAATATCTTTTAAAAATGGAACCCCTGAGTGAGTCTCTCTCTTTTCAAAATTGTATACCCCACCAAGAACGATTGTCGAACCGTTTTCAACAAGAACATTTGTATTAACCGATCTGGCCTGCTTGTCAGGTGGCGCCTGAGCACTTGGTCTCGTACCAAATTGTTCTTTCGCTAGTTCAATTTCCAACGAGATAGAGCCTTCGTTGGTAACTTGTGGCGTAACTGTTAGTGTTAAAGATGCATCTGTTTGTTGGAAAGAAGTTACTGCAGCATCTCCTGCTCCAGTTGTAGTAGAAAAACTTGTTGTATCTACTGTTTTAATTACTGCTTTTTTCTTATTTTGAGTAATTACTTTTGGAGAAGCAACAATCTTACCTTTTGACTCACTTTCCATCAGTTGAAGCTTGAAGTTAAGATTTAAAAGTCTACCAAACCTAGTAATTTGTAGTCCAAAAAGATCTCTTGCCCCTTCTCCTGATGACGGAGCTGAACTTAAAGTAAATCCTGGACCACCATCAGCACCACTATCTAAGTCAGCACCAACAGTACTTATATTGCTTCCAACATTCCCTACTGGGTCGTAACCGAAATTGAATCCTTCTTTAAGTCCAATTTCTTTTTTATACCCTTCTGTCACTTCAACAATTTTTGATTCAATAAGAACTTGCGGTGTTTGCTTATCAAGAAGCTCAATGATCTTCTTGGCCTTATCTAATGAATCTACTGTATCTTTAACAATTAAAGAGTTTGTTCTCTCATCTAGTGCAATTGTACCTCTACCTTTAGTAAGATATGGCTCAATGATTTTGATTAGATCTTTTGTATTTGAGTAAGAAATCAAAAAGACTTTTGTAACGAGAGGCTCATCTTTTTCTTTAAGCTTTTTCGCTTCAAGTTCTTTTTCTTGCTCTTTTGCCGCTTGCTCCAAAGTGTTGATCATAAGAATGATCCCATTCTTCTTAGCAACCAGCTTACCTAAACCAAGAATTGTATCTAAGGCCTGATCCCATGGAACGTTAACCAAATTCAATGTTAATGGTGGTAATTTTTCAACAGATTCTGTCATGATGATGTTGAACCCTGAAGCATCAGCAATCATTTTCAGGATATTTGAAATCTTTAAGTTTTTAACATCAATTGTAATCTTTTTCCCAATGTATTTCTTTCTTCCACTCAGAGTTAAATTCTCTAAGATATCTTCTACTGAATCAGACTTTGGGACATTGATTTTTGAGTCTTCGTTAACAGATTCAGCAAGTTTTTCATCAAAAGACTGTCCTTTTGAAACTGTATTTTCAGAAAAAACTCCGAATCGATTTTCTACTTCTAGTACTACTCTATTTGGCTTTCTTTTTAGAAGTGATCGAACGTTATCTCTTAACTGGAGAACAACACGTACATCATTAGGGTTTTCTGGTTTTTTATATGCTGACACATAAACAATACTTCCAGAAAATTCAGATGTATCAAAACCCCTAAGAACCTTTTCTACGGCCTTAGCATTTTTCACATCGATAATAATTTGTTTGAATTCTTTATCTTGAAATTTAGATGCTTCAACATCATTTCCATCAAAGACTAACTCTAGCTCACTGATCTCACCTTTTTGCGTGAAATCAATTTTCTGTAATTCGACTGAATATGCAACATTTGTGAAGAAAATCGCTGCAAGGGCGATTATAAATCCTTTCTTCATACCACCTCATCCTAAGGTTTAAAGAAGTAACTATTACTAATTATAACACTATTTTAAATTCGCAAAAGAGATTTATTCACTTGATACAGGAATAATCGTCTCTAGATATTCTTCTTCATCGTATACGTTAGTGATTTTCTCAACTAAAACAATACCACCTGGAAGAATCGCCTTGATCTCGGCCTTATTTAAACCAAGATTCATCCCTTCTTTTAAAATATAAGTTTCATTGGCCTGATCACCAGCATTAGTACCAACAATTCTCGCTACGGCCCTTCTTTCTTTACCAAGAAGTATCCCTACGATTCTAATATTTTCCAGAGGAATATTGTCAATTGACTTGAGGTTAGTGAATTGACTAGTTTCAAAACGTGTTTCATCAATTCTTTTCTTTCTCTTCATTGGTGGCATTTTAAATGGATCACGCAATTCCAGAGGATTTGATATATTCGTCTTACTTTGACGCAAAATCATTTCAGATTTACGATCGGCCGTATTTGCTAATATATTCACAGATAGAACAGCTAAGATAAAAGACAAATAGATTTTACTCATCATCTGCTCCTTTACCTCTTCCTCTACGTCTTGGATTCTTTGGAGCTGTAGGTTTTGAGAACTTTTGTTCAATGGCCTCAATTCCTCGATCCTCTTTATAATTCTCATTATATCTAAAAGACTCTACCATTGCCGTATAGTTTACAACTTGGAAGCGACCTTTTTGAGGGTTCGTACTCTTTTCAATTTTTACTTCACCGATATTTAACAACTGTTCTGCATCTCCGATTTTTTCTAAGAAAATTAGAAATTGTAGAAACGTTCCAGATGCCTTGAATTCATACTTTTTAGTTATATAAAAGCCTTCATTCTTTTCATCTCTTGGTGAAAGATAAATATTTTTAATATTTAAACCTTCGGCAACTTTCTTAATAAACTCTAGGTTTTGAGCATCACTAATTGCTGTTGGTAGTTTCTTTTGTATCTTTTCAACTTCAGTTGCAACCAGCTCAATTCTTTTCTTAGCTTCAGCAATTGAAAGAAGAAAATCATTAATCTCTTTTTTCTGTCGTTTAAGTTTACCTATACGCGCCCTAATAACAGGCTCTTTTTCTTGGATTTGAACTTTTCTTTCAACGATTTCGTTGTACTTCAGCCAACCTTGGTAAGCAAAGTAAGCAAAAAGAAAAATGTGAAGATTTTTTATTAGCGCCTTCATCTATTCAGACCACGGATCAAAAGTTTCAATTGTACCTTCAATAACAAAACGTTCTAATCTATAGTCAGTTCCTCCAATTTTCTCGGACTTCGTTTCAGATGTTTTTAAGCGCAGTGTATTGTTGAAAAACCTCGCTTCATTTCCTAAGCGAATAAAATCTCCAATACTCTTATAAGTGACTGACGCCCCTTTCATGGCAAAGTTCTTATCGCCTTTAACTTCCAACTCGTCTAACCACATATCCTCAGGAATACTTCTCGCCATCTTCTCCAGAAGTTTTTGAGGATTCGTTTTAGATTTAATAATCTTATCTACCTGAGCAGATCGAATTCGTAACAACTCAACTTGTTCATTAAACGCTTTCAGTTTATCTTCAGCATTTTGATTTTTTTTGATGAACGTCGTTAGATTTTTTTCTTCCCTAGAAAGGTTATCAATTGCATTTTGAATAGTAGTGATCTCTTCTTCCATAGAAGGATAGACTAGGAACTCAGGAACAAATGAAAGCAAATACACAAGAATAAGCATCTTGAAATTAATCTCAGTAATTTCAACGCCTAAAATCTTTGGAATTTTTCTTTTCTTCTTTCTTCCAAGAAGGTTTATTTCAATCATCTAACCTAAACGCCTTAAAGCTAGTCCAAGAACAGTAGCGCCCTTGAAAGCAATATCATTTATTTCTTCTTCACTATATTTAGTATCGTAACCCATAACATCGAACGGGTTCATTACTTCAACTTCAACACTTAAAAGAGCTTGCAACCCTTCAACTAAACCTGGAATGAGAGAACTACCACCAGTAATTGTACAACCAGTAAAGTTTTCATCAGAAGTTGAGCTCACATAGAAATCTATTGTTTTTTTAATTTCAGAAAAAATGGCCTCAACTACATCATCCATAATTTCGAGAATTTCTTCCGGAAGATTTCCTTGCTCATCACCAGTTACTTTAAGATCTTCAGCTTCATTATAATTTACACCAAGCTGTCTTTGGATCTCTTCAGTAATCATCCCCCCACCAACATTCAATTCTTTCAAAAATGTTGGCATGCCTTTTTTATATATAAGGAGTTCAGTCTTTTGAGCACCAATATCTAGAACAATCCAAGTCCCCATGGACTCTTCCAATAAACGATCACCCATTGATAGTTCAAAAATATTACAAAGTGCTAGTTGAGATAAATCTGCAACCTTTACTTTAAGTCCCGCTTTTTCAACTATACTTTTGAAATTCATGAGAACATCTTTTCTAGCGGCAGCAATCATAACATCGATACCACCACCTTCATTTTCACCCATGACATAATGATCAACATTACAATCATCTATAGAAAACGGCAGGTACTGTTCAGCTTCCCATATAACCTGATCTTCAATCTCTTCATCATCACCACCGGCCAACTGAAGTTTTCTCGCAACAGTGTTAGGTCCGGCAATTCCAATATTGACATTTTTTGAACCAAATTTTCCGGCCTTGAATGCTTCTTCAATTGCAGCAATGATTTCTTCTTCTTTATTGATCTCGTCTTCAATGATTGCAGCTTCAGGCAAGCGAACGTGACTATAAGATTCAAGCTTGTATTCCTTTCCATTGAAAGAAACTTCAGCGAATTTGATCGCACTTTGTCCGATATCCATACCGATAAGAGTCTTTGAACCAACTCCTACGATATCTTTGATCTTATCAATCACTTGAATAGTTTGATCTTTTATGTCCAAGCTTTTTAGTCCAGTATTATTGAATTATATTGACTTCTTGTTAAAGTATAACTGATAGATTCAACTATTATCAAGAAATTAGATAGTTATTTAAAAAAATAAAAGTCTAGAGAACTTATCGAATGCATCTGGAAAAAATATTTGAGCACTAGCAACAAGTATTATGAAAGGTCCAAACGGAACTTTTGTCTCACGATTCAACTTAAAAACTGGAATCAAAATCAAAAAGACAATTGTTCCAAGCATACAGCTCATGAAGATATTTTGAACAATCCCCAAAGGTCCAAGCATTATCCCTAAAACCCCAAAGAGCTTCACGTCTCCTAGGCCCAGACCATCGACTCCTCTTAATTTCTTAAAACCATAACTAACAAGGTAAGGAAAAAAGTAGCCAACACCAGCACCTAACAACCAAAAGTTATAACTATAAAAGCTAATTGCATAGGCCAAGAACACAACACCCAAGAAGATATTTATAACATCGGGCAATATTTGAACCTTAACATCGATTATAAAGTGAACGAGAAAACAACAAAAAACAGAAAAGAAGAAGAGATAAAGTCCTAGATTCATCGAATCTAGAATTGTTGGCATCAAGGCCCAACTAGCTAATCCTGTTATAATTTCAACAGTTGGATAAATCAAAGGAATCTTCCAACCGCACTTTGAGCACTTTCCCTTTAAGAAGATATAGCTCAATACTGGGATATTTTCATACCAAAAAACCAGCTTCCCACAATTTGGACAGTGTGATCTTTCTTTAACAAAATCTTTTCCTTCTGGAATTCTATAAATTAGAACATTCAGAAAACTTCCAATCATTAACCCAAATACCAAAAAGAAAAAACTGATAATGTTAAAGCTCACTTAAACCAACTCTTTTTTATTAAAAACAAATAGGCCCAAAAGTAAAATTGCTACAAAATATCCAAGGCCATACAAGACATTCATAGATAAATAAATTGAATCTAAACCTGAATTATAGAGTACATATTCTTTCAAATTCAATCTATTAAAATTTGGAAATACTGTGTTTGCAACATTGATAATCACACCTAAACCAGGATGATTTTCAACATACTGCAATTTCATACTCTCACCCAAGCTATAACCGATGACATAGACAATAATTGAATATACTGCCGACATAGTCATGTTAGTAACTAGAGAAAATAAAACTGCAACAACTAAAATAATTAACGATTCAATTAAGGAGTTTATAATCACCCAATATATCAACGAGTCAAAAGCATTAGACTTCAAAGTGACATAACCTAAAAGAGTAAAAGCAGATATAATCATCATATTTAAAATGAGAACATAACTCATGCCTACAACTCGACCTAGAAAATACGATTTCCTACCCACTGGTCTTGATAGAACCATATAAAGAGTTCTATTTTCAATTTCTTTAGAAACAATATTAATTCCGAAAAATACCCCTAAACCTGCGCCCGTAAGGGAAATTAACCCAAGTCCTACATCTAATGTAACTCGATCAGGTACACCGTATGTAAATTCTCTCGCAACAAATGAGAGGACAAAGACCAATGCTCCTAAAAAAAGAGAAAGGTACATGATGCGACTTTTTAAAACTTCAATAAATGTATATTTTGCTATCGTTAATGCTTTCATTATTTTTTCAAGTTATACACAACATCTTCTAGAGATGGCGTCTCCAATATTAATGACTCAATTGAAGCACTATTATTAACTAGGTTTAAAATTAATTGATCTTTGTCTTTCGACAACACTGTTTTTGTAATAGAAAGACCATCTTCTTGGCGATAGGTTACTTTATAATTACCCGATGAGTGTTTTTCCAACAACTCAACTTTATCACCAGAATAAATAACGACACCTTTTTCAAGAATTATGACTCTATTACAGACCTCTTCAAGATCGGCTACGATATGACTACTAAAAAAGATCGTCGTCCCTTCTTTATTAAGATCGCGCATGGCCTGCTTCAAAATAGATCGCCCGACAGGATCAACACCAGATAGTGGCTCATCAAGAATGAGTATCTTGGGTTTGTGAATAATCGCAGCAACAAAACCTATTCTTTGCAACATTCCTTTAGAATAGCTTCTAATTTTTCTATTTAGGGCATGATCTATTTTTAATTTTTTTGTCCATTCATCAACTTCACGCAAAACAGATTCAAATTTTATGTCATTTAGTTCAATCAAGAACTTTAAAAATTCCCTACCAGAAAGGTCGGGATAAAAATAAGGATGTTCCGGCAAATATCCGATTGAACGGTTAATTTCTGTTCTTTTGTCTCCAAGTTCTTTTGAAAATACAACCTCACCGGAGTCTTGCTTAATAAAATCCATCAAAATCTTCAAAGTCGTCGTTTTTCCAGCTCCATTAGCACCGAGAAAACCGATAATATTTCCACTTTCGATTTCAAAAGAAACATCATTTAGAATCAGATTACTCTTTCCCCAAAAATCTGATTTAAAACTTTTTGAAATTTTATTAAACTTAATCATATGATCCTAAAACTAAAAGACTATTCACTTATTTTCATCGTTACTTTTCTATTTTATGTTTGTTTCCTAATAAATAGCAAGTACACAAAGCCATCACTCAACGTTTCATTCCAAGACAAGGCAGTGAACCTAAACGATGATATCCTTAATATTTTTTCTCTTGGACAAAAAAGACTAATCTCAAGTCTGCTTTGGACCAAGACAATGCTTGATTCAGATCTTGAACACTATAAGAAAAATGATCTTAATTCTTGGATGTTTTTGAGATTCAATACAATCACAAAATTAACACCAAACTTTTACGAAGCTTATCTTTATGGTGGAGTTTATCTTTCAATTGTTAAAGATGATATTCTTGGAGCAAGACTTTTATATGAAAAAGGTCTTGATAAATATCCCAATGACTCACAACTCCTTCTCAACTTTGGCTTCCATCTTTTTCACGAAGAAGGAAAAGTTGATGAAGCCCTTTCTATTTACGAAAAACTTTATTCAACTAATAATTATCCACCATTTCTTCCAATTCTTATGGCAAGACTGAAGCAGAATGGCGGAGATCTTTTTGGTTCTTATATACTTTTAAAGAATATGCTGCTTAATCTCGAAGAAGATAATCATCTCTACATAAGAGTTTCTGATCGAATAAAAGAAATTGAATTTAAGATGAATGAACTATGTCTTCAGGGACAGACAAATTTTTGCATAAAAAAAGGAGGGGATTAACCCCTCCTCTTCTTTTTATCGAAATAAAATCTTAGTAACCTTTTACAACTTCAGTCAAAGACTTGTTTTCATCAATTGTCCACTGACTAACTGATGAAGCAGCTGAAGTTGAATCTGTAGATACGGCACCAATTGCACCAGCAAGGAAGAATGAACCGTTATCATCTACGGATGGACTTGAAAAACCACCAGCATTAGATGCAGAGTCAACAGTAATCTGAGCTACAGCAGCAGCTTGATTGATTGCCCAACCCCCGACTTTCTTATTATTTGGGAATTGAAATTTACCAGCAGTACAAGTACCACCGTTGGCAACGATAATTCCGTTAGCAGTTGCGTTTTCAGCACCAAAACCTACTGAGTAGTAGTTGTTTGCTTTTGGAGCAACATAACCTGCATCTTCTAGACAAGTTGCAAAGGCATCATAGTCTGCTTGCAAAGATGTAAGAGCAGAGTAGATTGCTGATAATTGAAGCTTAGCTTCCGATGTTTTCGACTTGGCTTGGTAGCGCTTAAAGTTTGGAATCGCAACTGCAGATAAAATACCTACGATTGCAACTACAACCATTAGCTCCACCAGGGTAAAACCTGATTCGTTCTTTCTGTGATTCATAAACGTTCTCCTTCAAAAAAACTAGTTTAGATAGCTTTTCCCTTCCGCCATACAAACATTAAGAGTTTGAATTTAGGAAGTGGTTAAGACAATAATAACACGAGTTAATACTATATTATTTCTAATCACATATTTAGGTAACCTCGGCAAAGATAACCTATGGAAATTACTTTTAGTTACCCCCTGCACTCATGAACATTGGTAAGTACATGGCGACTAGGATGGCCGCGATAATTCCCCCTAAAACGACAATAATAATTGGCTCGAACATTTTGGTCATATTTCCAACTAGTTCTGAAACCTCATCCTCAAAAACCATAGCTACTTTCATAAGCATTTGATCGACGGCACCGGTCTGTTCACCAACTTTTATCATTTGGGTAACCATATCGGGAAAATAGGCGATTTTATTTAACGGTTCCGACAAAGTTTTACCTTCAATAACACTTTTTTTAACAACCTGAAGGTCTTTATTGATAATGACGTTATCAATTGTTTGCATACAGATATCAAGGGCATCTACTAATGAAACCCCGGCGCCTAACATCGTAGATAAAGTTCTACAAAAAGACGCTAAATTTCCTTTAATTACAATTCCACCAAAAACAGGAGCTTTCATCGAAACGCGATCATATAGCTCTTTACCAGATTCTGTTTGTAGAAAGTTTTTAATAACTGCTACAAACACGATAACAACTGGTATCGACATTAGTGCATAATCACCAAGAAAGTTTGATGTATCAATTACCAATTGAGTGATTGCAGGAATCTCTTGTCCTGTATCTTGAAGCATTCCCGTAAATTGAGGAACAACAAAAACAAGCATGGCCCAAATTACACCGGCCCCAATAATCGAAACAATTACGGGATAAGTAAGAGCAGACTTTATTTGTGATCTCGTCTTTTGCTGTTTTTCCATGTGATCAGCAAGCTTATTAAGAATCGTATCTAAAATCCCCCCAGTTTCCCCGGCCTTTACAAGAGAGCAATAGAGCTTATCAAAGCCCTTCTGTTTTTCTAGGGCCTCAGAGATCGTTTTACCTTCTCCAACTTCCCTAGCAACCTCTTTGATAATATTTTTTAGGGTGATATTTTTCTCAGATTTATAAAGAATTTCCATACATTGAAGAATGGGAACCCCAGCTGAAATCATAATGGCCAATTGTTTCGTGAAGTTTTTAATTTCGATGAGACCAAATGATTGTCCAATACCTTTATCTTCAAGCCATTGACCAATATCAAATTCTAGAAATGAAGGAGGTAAAACTTTTTTTACACGAACACCCTGTGCTCTCAATTTTTTTCGAGCATCTCTTTCGTCTTTGGCGTCAACTGTGCCATCAACTCTTTTACCATCTTGGCTTAATCCCTCATAACGCCAATTTGCCATTATCTTTTACCTTTTAATCCTCTTCCTCCACCTAGCTGAGATTGTAACTCTTCTGGGTTTGTAGAATACTGAATTGCTGTTTCACTATCAATAAGACCTTTGTCAAAAAACTTCTTCAATGATTGGTTCATTGTCATCATCCCAGAAGTTTCTTGTCCAACCTGCATTTGAGAATAGATTTGGTGAATTTTATCTTCACGAATCAAATTTCGAATCGCAATATTTGGAATTAAAATTTCCTGTGCACATACACGACCAGGCTCGAAACTTTTAGGAATCAGCTGCTGTGAAACGACTCCCTGAAGAACGAATGATAAAAGAGTTCTGATTTGATCCTGCTGATCAGCAGGGAAAACGTTAATGATACGATTAATGGTTTGAACCGCAGAGTTAGTGTGAAGTGTACCAAAAACCAAGTGACCTGTTTCAGCAATAGTCAATGCAGCTTCAATTGTTTCAGGATCTCTTAACTCCCCAACAAGAACGATATCTGGGTCTTGACGAAGTAAACTCTTAATCGCGTTTTTGAATGTCAATGAATCTCTACCGATTTCTCGCTGGTTAACGATACAGTTTTTATGAGAGTGAACAAATTCAACAGGATCCTCTAAAGTAATGATGTGTCCGGCCTCAATTTGATTTAATCTATCAATAAGAGCAGCAAGAGTTGTCGATTTACCAGAACCAGTTGGACCTGTTACAAGAATCAAGCCGTTTGAAATATCTGTCATAGACATCATAATATTCGGTAGATTTAATTGCTTAAAATCTGGAATAACACTTGGAATTAAACGAAATACAGCAGCAACCCCACCTTTAGAATAGAAAATATTTGCACGAAAACGGGCAAGCCCCTTAATTCCAAAAGAAAAATCGAGTTCTAGATTTTTTTCAAACTCATTCTTTTGCTCATCTGTCAGGATTTGATAAACAAGTCTTTTCGTATCGTGGGCATTTAAGGGTGGAATTTTAACACGAACAATTTCACCATTAACTCTTAATCCTGGTGATGTACCTACAGTAATGTGCAAGTCTGAACCACCACTTTCAACCATAAGCTTAAAGAGCTGTTGAACTTTTAGCGCTTCATTTGAAATATCATGCTTAGTTTTGGTTAACGAGCTTTCATCAGTCATATTTAATCCTGTTAAAATTTATCGGCACTAGAATTCGTTATAGCTTCACTTAAAGTAGTCTCACCTAGCGCAACTTTTGTTAAAGCACTCATTCTCAATGTTTTCATACCATCTTTAATGGCCTGTTTTTTGATTTCATCAGAAGATGCATTTTTAAGAATTAACTCTTTTACTCCTGGAGTAATATCCATTACTTCATAAATTGCAACACGACCCTTGTAACCAGAGCCATTACATCTCTCGCAACCTTCACCTTTATATACCTTCATTTTTTCGGCCGAAGATGGAGCAACTCCACAACTAATGATTTCATCTTTACTTGTGTCTCGATCTTCAACTTTACAGCTTGTACAAATTCTTCGGCAAAGCCTTTGTGCAACCACTACATTCAATGACCCTGTTACAAGAAAGGGTTCAATTCCCATGTTAAGCAGACGCGTAACAGTAGATGGTGCATCGTTCGTGTGAAGAGTTGATAGAACCAAGTGACCAGTAAGAGCAGCTTCTACTGCCGTTTCACCAACTTCTAAATCCCTGATCTCTCCAACCATGATGACATCCGGATCTTGTCGAAGAAATGCCTTAAGTGCTACGGCAAAAGTTAGACCAATTTCTTTTCTAACGTTTACTTGGTTGATACCTTCGAGGTTAAACTCAACCGGATCTTCTGCTGTAGAGATATTGGTATCAACAGTGTTTAGTTCTGAAAGTGCAGAATATAGAGTCGTTGTCTTCCCCGAACCAGTTGGGCCTGTGACGAGACACATTCCATACGGTTGGTGGATACCATTTTTAAAGACCTGTAGCTGTTTGGCCTCAAACCCTAGCTTTGTCATATCAAGTTGTAAGTTCGACTGGTCAAGAAGTCGCAGTACAACCTTCTCTCCAAAAAGAGTTGGTAACGAAGAAACCCTATAATCGATTGGTCTACCACCAACGGACAACTTAATACGACCATCTTGTGGCTTTCTTCTCTCTGAAATATCTAATTGTGCCATGATCTTTAATCTTGAAATGATCGGCAGCATTAGGTTCTTTGGAGGTTTAATTACTTCTGCTAAAGATCCATCAACACGGAACCTTACCCTAAAGGTATTTTCATAAGGTTCAACGTGAATATCTGATGCTTTTCTAATGAATGCATCCGCTAAAATTCTATTAACGTAACGAATAACATCGTCACCAATATCTTCTTCTTTTACCTCAACATGTTCATCGAGGTTGTCACCTTTAATTTCACGAACAGTCTCTAATAACTCATCAACAGATTCGGTAACCCTCTCAAATATGTTCGCCCAAGACGAAATATTCGTGAGGATAAACTCAATATTATATTGATATAATGTGATGAGATCGGCCTTCATCTCAACAATTGAAGGATCGAAAATCGCAAGAGTTACGGCCTTTGCCGACTTTTGAATTGGTAGCGCGCGATATTTTACAATATCGGATTTCTTTACAAGTTTAAGATACTTATCTTGTACTTTTGCTTTGGCAAGATCAATGAATGTAAGTTTATAGTTTTCAGACAGCTGCTTGGCAAATTTTACATCATCAAAAAAGTCGAATCTTAAAAGATCAAGTTCAGAAATTTTGGTTGCATCTTTATTCAACATTAAAGGTCGCAAGTCCTTTAAAGGAACCATACCGGTTTTACCAATAACATCCGCAAATTCTTTTCTAAACATTTCTGTTTCTACCTTTTGTGCACTTTCTTCTATTCTAACGGATTTTTGAACACTTATTTAGGTAGGCAAACTATGATTGTTGGAAACAGATTTACTCAGGAATACGCCAAAGCTTTAATGCAAACTCGGCCTGTTTTAATAGAAGATCTAAACCATCTACATAATCACATTTTTCGGCCAATGAAGCATGATGATCAAGTGAATAGTTAAAATCATAAAAGATTGAGTCTTTTGATATCTTACCCTGATAACAAAAACTCCTCGAACAAGCATTAAAAACAACTAATGGTTTTGTAAGCGCTCTTAAAGTAAGCAAATCAAGATTCGATAAGTCACCTGAATTTTCTCTCGTAAAGTGGCTATATTTAAGGTCTAACTCTTCTAAAACTTTTATCGTTACCTTGGCCATGGCCCCATTTCCAAGAATAACTTTAAAAGTATCATCTCCAGAGAATTTTTCCCCTACGATTGACCTTAACGCCAAATAATCAGTATTGTGGCCATGATAACCATTTTCTTTTCTAACAATACAATTAATCGCCCCCAGTTCTTGAGTGTGCGAATCAAGTTGAACAGAGCTTAAAAAATGATCTTTATAAGGGGTCGTTATACTTAAGCCCGAAACTTTAGAAAATAACTCATCAAGCATAGGAATTTCATTGGCTTCATTATAGTCAAAAAGATGATAATCAACTTCTTTAGACAGTAGTTTTTCATACATTGCCTTAGATTTTGAATGTTGAATATTTTTTCCTAGAAGTCCAAGTCTAATTTTATCGTTGGCCACGGAAAAAGTCCCTCGTTAGTACTTCATCTTTCTTAATTTGATCAACTAGATGATTCACACTTTCAAACTTTTTCTCGTCTCTTATTTTTTTAATAAATTCGACAGTGATTTCATCACCATAAATATTTCCATCAAAATCTAGGATATGAGTCTCTACAAAAATATCATTTCCAGTATTAAAAGTCGGATTATTGCCTATATTTGTTAATGAATCCCATACCTGATCTCCTAACTGAGTACGAGTAATATAGACTCCCTTGGCGGGAACAATTCGTTCTGCAGGAAATCTTATATTGGCAGTTGGAAAACCAATCTTGCGACCTCGTCCTTCTCCTTTCACAACCATCCCTGAAATAAAAAAGTTTCTATTAAGCATTTTTGAAACTTCTTCAACAGAACCTAGGGATAGCGCTTCTCTTATCTTTGTTGAAGAAACGCATTTTTCTTTCAAAGTAAATTCATTCAGAAGTTTTACATCAATATTTTTTGGCTGACAGTATTCTCTGACAAATTGATGATCTCCAGACTTGTTGGCCCCAAACGCGAAGTCATGTCCAAGGTAAATACGTTTTACATCCTTACATGATAAAATATATTCATCTAAAAATGATCCCGGTGTTAGCGTACTAACGTCGCGAGAAAAATCAATTTCACAAAGATACTTAATTCCAACATTTCTAAGTAATTCGCGTTTTTCAGTAAATGAATTAATTAGAAAATGATTTCTAGGTTTTAAAATTTGAATAGGATGCGGCTCAAAAGTTACAACAACTAATTCAAGTCCATCTTTTTTACAATCATCGAGTATTGTCTTCAATATAGTTTGATGTCCCACATGAACACCATCAAAATTCCCAATTGTAACTGCAAACTGATGACCATCTTCATTTAATGAGCCAAGATTTTTAATAATTTTCATTAGACCTTCAATACCCTTTCAAGTTCCTTGAGGTGTTTTCTTTTAATCTTATTATTAACAGTATTCTTTTGATTCTTGAATACTTCCTGCTCGATACCTTTATATAAACGAGTAAAATATTTTTTAGATTCCTCGTTCATTTCAGAGGTTTCAATTTTAGTTAGCACTCCACCATCACCGTTTAACTTAGAAAGCACTTGAAACATATCAGTATAAGTATATCGCCCTTTGTTCAGAGCATGATAATGTTCTTGTATTTCTTCAGGAATTCTTACGACACTGAAGCGAACCATTGATAATAGAATTAAAAGAATGGCTCCACTGAACCCTAGGTTTAAATAATAGAAATTTACAGCTAGTCCCTTTTCCTCTGAGCCAATAAAAGTTGGTGCAAGAAGACTAATTTCTCTTTTTTCCTCTTTTTTAAGTTCCTGTGTAACTCTAGATTCCGTAGGTTTATTCTTATTAACTGAAGCACTTGCGCTTCCTCCAACTTCTATTGCAGGAATCTCAACATCCACACCAATATATCTTTCAGCATCAGGATCGAAATAATAAAATGTTTCAACTCTTGTATCAATTTGCAAGTGATCTCTGGCCAACAGAGTGTATTCAAAATCTTTTCTCACAACTTGGTTATTAAGTGGAACGATCTCACTCTTTGTATCAAATTCTTCAAGAAATTCACTGTTGTAAATTTTTGGAGCATTAAAATTTTCTAAAGCCCCTTCTCCTGTAACTTCTAGTTTCGCTTCAACTGCTTCGTTTACAAGGTATTTTGTTCTTGGAACACTTAGCTTGAAATCATGTTTTCCAACAAGACCAGTGAAATTAGTCGGTAAATTCTCAGTAGGCAGAGGCCTTACATTCAACTCCACTTTTTTACTTGTTAGAGTTCTCTTCATCATATTTCTGGCCGACATCCCAAAAAAGCTATTTGGATCACCCTTGGCGTAATTAACTTCTAATCTCAATGGATCTATTTTCGCAATTCCGGGTGCGGTAGCATAAACTCTGGCCATATACTTTGAGGCCCTATAAAAAACACGGCCACCATATTCTACAGTTTCAGTTCTCTCGTCGGGGTTTTGAAATCTCTTCACGAAATCTGAAAGTTTTGGATACTCTTTAATCTGAGATGCAATTACATTTAATCTTGTATAAAGATAGTAATTAACATCAACACCCTCTCCAACAAAGACATCTGTCTTAGATGGCACAGCAAGTACAAAAATATCAGGTGTCTCTGGTGCTTCTTTTAAGACTGTCAATCTCAGATCTTTATGGGTTAATTTAGTTCCAGCAAGATCAACTACAATATCCGAAATTCGAAGATTTCCACTTTTCTCAGCAACAAGCGAGTATCTAAACGATATCGTTTTTTTGATTGATATCTTACCATTAACAATTGATGTCATTACAGACTGCCCCTCACTATTTCTTCCGACGACACGTGCTGTACCAGGATTAAATGAAATATAAGGTTCATCCCTTTCTGTAGTTTCAATATTAAAAAGTAGTGAAAACTGCTCACCGACAACAGGCTGAACAGGATTTACTTCAATTGTTAAATTATTGGCCAATGATTGGATTGACCACATAGTGATAAAAATTAAGAGTATATTTTTCATTACCAATCCTTTCTTCCTCTATCTGAACTCTTGGAACTTCTGACTCGTTCTAAGATTTTTTTCTGTAAATTTTTATCATCATCCAATATCTGCTGGAGCGCAGCTGGAATTTTAACCATCTTTCTCTTTTTCTTTATATCATTCTCTTTTTCTTCTAAGCTTTGAGGTTTTTGTTCAGGCTTATTGTCTTGCCCTTCTTTTTCCTCTTTCTTCTCTTCTTTTTTATCTTCTTTCTTTTTTTCTTTTTTATTTTCTTCACTATCTTGATCAGAGTTATTTTTATTCGGTTTTTTCTGATCTTTATTGTTCTTACTATCTTTTTGACCTTTCCCATCTTGGTCTTGTTGTTCTTTTTGATCTTCTTTCTTTTCGTCGCCCTGATCTTCTTTTTGTTCTTCTTTTTTCTCTTCCTGTTCTTTCTTTTCTTTTTCTTCTTTCTCTTTCTTCTCTTTCTCTTCTTTTTCTTGTTTTTTCTTCTTATCAATTTCAGTCTGAGCATTAACGATGTTATTTTTTACAACGTTCTTTTGTTCATCATTCATGACCTTGTTTTTTTCAACATATTTAAATGTATCCAAGGCCTCAGCGAAACGACCCTGTAACAGCTGTGCTGTACCATAATTAATTAAATCATTTGCGCCAAATTTACTTTGATCATCAATTCGTTCTTTGTAGATGACATCGGCCTTATCAGCATTGTTTTCTCTCAAATACTGAGATGCTAACTCCATGTAAAGGGATTCATTTTCATCATCGTTTGCAATTTTTTCTTTGAGTGCAATAACCTCTTTACTCTCTGCAACTTCCTGAGCAGGTACTTCCCTAACCCCCATTGAGACAATAGCAAAAACTAGTACGAGGTGTTTTAAGGAGCGTCCCTGCTTAAACAGCACTGAAAATAATAAAAACAAATAGAAAGGAATAAGCGTATATTTAATCTCAACTGGCTGTACAATTGAGGAGCCTTTTGCCAAACTCATCTGAAATTTTGCTTTAAAGAAACTCAGGATTTCGTCAGTTGGAATATTGTACGATTGCACAATCCAATATTTAAAGTTTTTAATTTTCCCTTCTAAACTACGCAAATAATTTTCATTCAATTTAGAAATAACTCTTTCACCATTAAATGACTTATAACCTCGAAATCCACCATATTGACCTCTTAAAGGAATTGGTCCCCCACCAAGAGTACCTACACCAACAAAAGCAATGTTTACGGAATCAGGAATCTTGATTGCGGCCTCATCTTCATTTTCTTCACTATCTGTAAAAACGAGAATATTTCCTTGAGTAATATCCGAGCTTCCGGATTCTTCTTTGAAGTATTGTAAAGATTCATTTATGGCCATTGAGATATTTGAACCACCAGATGAAATATCCATTCCCTCTAAACCAGCAACCTTTGCATCCAACAGATCAATATCATCAGTGAACGGTACCAACTTTCTCTGTGTATCTGAAAACAGAACCAAAGAAATTTGATGACCAACTGCATTTTTGATAAAGTGTCTCGCTATAAGTAACGATTTTTGAAATCGATTAGGTCTAACATCTTCAACAAGCATACTTGCTGATGCATCGATTATGATAATCGTCTTCTGATCTGGTATTGAACTTTCTACACGTTCAGGCTTTCCTCGAAGGTCTAACGACGCTGCCCCAAGTGATAATAATGAGAGAATAAGAAAGAAAAATGATACTTTACTCGCCCTAGTAGCATTTTTAAAAAAATAACGATTAGTGAAGTAAAAAAAGTTTTGTCTATATCTATAGAACACATATATCAGTATAAGTAGTGATGCTAGCGAGATTGGCCACCATGATAATTTATTAAATACCATCATTCCCCCTCTCTTAACACGAGTCTTCTTGATAATTCAGTTAAGACAAAAAGGACAATTCCCCAGAATAAAAAGCCATAGTGTTTGTATGTATAAATGACTTTCCCACTAATTTCTATTTTTGTCTTTTCTAGTTTTTCGATTTCACTTAGAACATTTTTTAATGATCCCTCAGAAGATGCAACAAAGTCTTTACCACCTGTAAGGTCTGCGATTTTTTTCAATGTCTCTAAATCAATTGCTCCACCAGGGATTGTCTGATACTGCTTGCGACCAAATACTTGCCCAACAGGCATAAGAGCATCCTCACTCCCACCAACCGCAATCGTATAAACTTTCATGTTTTGATTTTTGGCCTCTTCTGCTGCTTGCATTGGAGTCATAAACCCAACGTTACTCACACCATCTGTAAGTAAAATAACTGTTTTATTTTTTGCAAGTGATTGAGCCCCCCTAGCGACGGCTAAAGCAAGTGCATCTCCTATATTTGTTCCTCCACCAAGAAATCCACCTACTTCAATTTCATCAATAATCTTTTCTATAAGAGTTAAGTCTGTAGTAAGTGGCAGTAGAGTATAGACCTTTTCAGAAAAAATAATTATTCCGATTCTATCTGTTGGCCTCAACTTTATAAATTCAAGAATCTTTCTTTTTGCTACTTCCAATCTATTTGGTTTGAAATCTTCGGCCAACATTGAACGTGAAACGTCTACAACAAAGAAAATATCATTCAATTCGGCATCATTTTTAGCAAATCCGGCAGGCTTGCGAGGTACAGCTAATGCGACAGCTAGTAACATCATTGCAATAAAGGCCAATACAGTTATAAAAAATTTCGAAAAGAATCCTTTTTCATTTAGGTATCTCCTTGGTAGCCTAAGCTCCCCTTTTCTAAATGGTTTATAGAAACCTATGGCCCAGATCAAAAAACCGATCGGTCCCATTAATAAAAACCATGGATCTCTAAACTCTAGTCCGTATATCATACCTTATCGACCGCTATTTTTAATTCATCGAAAGCATTTTGAACCTGATGACTTTCAATATCTGACCATTCTTTCTTGTACTGACAGCTGTTCATAACAGTGAAAAACTCTTGTACGCATGGTACATCTTCAGGAACCTTAGTAAGCCATTCTTTACGCAAAGAATAAACTCTTTCGTAATCCTCTCGAGAATTTATATTATTAAAAATTTCTTTCCATTTATTTTGAGCAATTAAACGAGCATTTCTACTTTTAACTGAAATAACTATGGCAACAAAAATTGCCAAGGCCAAAACGCTAAGAACAATTACCCACGTATAATTCTTCTTTTCAACTGATTTTGATTCGAGAACAATTATCTTTTTTTCATTCTGAAAATTATTTAAAATCCTTAAATCATTAGTCATCTCAACTGGTATATTAATTGCTTTCCAACTCCAAATGTGTGGAGCGTATACACTAAACTCTTTCAATGAAATTAATTCTAGATCTATTGTCCAAACTTCTGGATTGTTCTCATTCTGCTTAAGGGATTCAACCTTTGCGACCTTGAAGAACTCTAAAAACGTTTTATTCTCAAGTGTCTTCAAATCCTCAAATACCATTTTTGTAATTGGATAAATCTCAAGCTTTGCCTTATTGCTCTCACCAACTTTCACAAGATTATTTTCAAATGTTAGTTTACCAATGCTTTCATTGGCGAAACTTATAATTGAAAATGTGATTAAGGCCAATATTGCAACGATTCTCATCTACACCATCTCTTTAATAAAATCTTCAAGATAACGTCCGCCAACTTCTAAGCTCTTAACTCTTTTACCAAGAAGACCTTGAAAATCATTTCGTTTAAAATTAACTCCATAGTTTCTACTTTTTCCAGTTTCCTGTCCTGTGCTCTTGATGAGATAAGGTACACTTAATGAATAATCGATTGGTGATAAAATTTGAAAACAGTGAACATTTTTTTGATAAATAACTCTCTTCAAATGTTCCATGCTAATCAAACCGTTAAAATCAGAGAGAAGCACAACCTCTCTCTTTCTTCCAACGTGCTTCATGATGGAATTATATCTTTCGACTTCGTCGTACTCTTCCATTTTTTCACTATAGCCCAGCTCAACTTCACCTTTCTCATTCAGAATTCCGCTCTTTTCCAAAGTTGAAACTAAGGCAACAATTCCGGCGTCACCATTTCTTTTCGGAACGTTAATAACTCTATCTGTAACAATAAGAGCATGAACATAATCATTCGTTTCAGCAGCTAATAGATAAAGCAAGCAACATAATTCAATTGAAGCCTGAACTTTTGTTACTCCCCTATCTCCGAAAAACATTGTTGGAGATGCATCAATTACAACTACAATCTCAACATTTCTTTCCTCATCAAAAGTTTTAATATAGGGCTCTGCTGTTTTTGCAAGAAGCTTCCAGTCAATGAAACGAACGTCATCACCTGGGACATAAACTTGATGTTCTTTAAACTGTAGCCCCGTTCCCTTAAAGTGAGAACGAAGCATTCCAATCGAATACGAATTCGAGTTTCTAAAAAGAGACGATTTTATTCGTGCTACAGTTTTTCGAACCTCGTTTATATTCATTAAATCTGTCCTTCCGCTATTTCAAAGGCCACTTGATCGGACTTTAAGTTATCTATCGAAGCTTCATAGCTAAGAATTATTCTGTGACCAAGAACAGGTTTTACAATCTTCATAATATGTTCAGGAGAGACAAAGTCTTTTCCATCTAGAAAGGCCATAAATTTTCCAATTTTGTATAACCAAATACAAGCTCTTGGAGATGCTCCGGCCAAAATAATTCCTTCATATTTTTTATTAAAGTATTTTGAACCTGGTCTTGTTGCTTGTACGATTCTTACAATTAGATCTTTCATCTTTTCATCAATGTAAATTGAATCAACAACTTCTTGAAGAGCTAAAAGATCGTCTGTTGACAATACGGCCTCAAGATCAGCGTTATACATATTTTTTAATCCAAGGATTGCCTTTTCAGCATCAAAATCTGGATAATCCACATAGACTTTCATCATAAAACGATCGAGCTGAGCTTCTGGAAGAGGATAAGTTCCTTCTTGATCAATAGGGTTCTGTGTTGCAAGAACGACAAAAGGGCTAGAAAGCTTATGACTATCATCTCCAATAGTAACTTGTTTCTCGGCCATGGCCTCAAGAAGTGCCGCCTGCACTTTCGCCGGAGATCTGTTGATCTCATCGGCCAGAAGAATCTGTGTAAAGATTGGTCCAAACTTTGTTGTGAACTCTTCTGATTTTTGACTATAAATCATAGTACCAACCAAATCAGATGGCAGAAGGTCTGGTGTAAATTGAATTCTTTTGAATGATAGATCACACAGTTTACTAATTGTAGAAACGGATAGTGTTTTACCCAAACCAGGCATCCCTTCAATAAGAAGGTGACCTTCACAAACCAAGGCAGCTATAATTGAATCAAGTAAGTCATCTTGTCCAAAAATAACCGACTTTGCACTATTAAGTGTTTTATGTACTTTTTCTAGAAGTTGTTCATTCATTGACCGTCTCCATTTCTAACATAATATAGAATATATTTTATATAATTTGATTTGCTCGTCATACTCATCATTGGATGATCGAAACCTTGAATTCCTAAATCTAAAACCTGTAACTCAACACCTTTTTTCTTTGCTGCATTTTGGACACACTTATCTAACTCATCCATTGATACATAGTGTGTACATGATGCAGCTGCAACGATTGATGATTGCGCAGTAATGTCAAAGATTAGATTATAGAGTCTTTCATAACCTCGAAGTGCACCCTTTTTACCACTCTCATCTTTTGCAAATGCTGGAGGGTCGCACACAATGACATCATATTTTTTATCTGAATTCTTTGCTTTTTCTAAAAACTGAAACACATCGGAGCGAGTAAATGATCCTCTTTTTGCAAAATCATTTATTTCCAAGTTTCTTTTCGTTACTTCTTCCATATTGGCCTGATCTACAAAATCCACATGATCAACACCAGCACGTAAGCAATGCAGGCCCCAACTACCGATGTAGCTAAATAAATCAAGACCAGTTTTCTTAGACCCAGTATATTTCATAAGGACTGTTTCAAGCTTCTCTCTATTTATCCTATGATCGTAGTAATAACCTACTTTTTGCATTAGAGACCAATCGATCTCATATAAAAAATTATTTTCAGAAATACTTATAACCCCAGACTTGTTTGTTTTTTCATATTCTGGGAGCACTTCATTAGAGCGGTAAGATTTATTATCTAAAAACGTAACTTCACCGCCGAGCTTACTCGCCAAATAATCTGCAACAAATGATCTATATCTATCAATTCCTGCGGTGTTAATCTGTAGGATAATTACATTTTGATATTGATCCACAATCAATCCAGGTAAAGAGTCCTCATCACCATAAATTAGTCGTGATCCATCTTTCAAATTATTAAACATAGCTCGACGGGCCAGTGCTCTATCTATATTTTTGACTAATATCTTCTTACTAAAATCTTCTTCTATTTCTTTGTCAAAATTTGTGTTGGACTTCTTCCCCACAACTCGAAAAATAGGACCCTTGATGACAAGTGGATTTATAAAGCCAAAAACACCTGGGATATTTTCAACACTTATCCACTCACCTGGAAAGAAAGACTTTGATAAGTTTTCAAAGTCTTTTTCGTATAATGATAATTCTCCATTGGTTAACTTGTTATAACCAGTCTTTGATAGTTTTGCAGTACGCATTATTGCCCTTTTAATATTTCTTTTTTCGCACTACCTGTATTCACCATGTATTTAGAAAATTTATAAATAATTTTATCTTCAGCAATATTTTTTCTAACTTTCTTATCTTTTTCTGGTGCTACAATTTCATGCTTTGTTACTATTTCAACTTTTTCAGGTAGTCCGAATCCACCTTCATTAAGGTAAGTAATTGAACTAATCACCTTACCAATTTGTATCCCCTGAATTGATTCTACAATTATCTTGTCGGCCACCCATTTATTATGGGACCAATTTTTCTTGCTTTGTTCAAACGTTGTTGTAGATACTCCAACTGGACTGGATGTTTTGTATTCAATCATTTTTCCATTTTCTTCAAACTTCAGTTGGATTTCATTCACTTGGCGAGTATGTGTCTTGTCTTCTGCTTTTACAATATTAACGTTACCACTTTTTGACATTGAAAGGTCATAACTTCTCACGCCATCAAGTAGCTTTTGTGGAATGACAAAATCAAGTCGCGGTTTAATTAAATTTCTCAATTGTTGTTTAATTTCATTGAATCCGTTAGGTAGGCCATTTACCTCAATATGATATTGCCCAGGAAAAATCCAAAAAATTTTAAAATAGACATCTTCTAATTTTCCAAGAGTTTTATTTGCATTGAGTTGCTCAAGAAGATTTTCTATTCTGATTTCAAAAGTTAAATCTCTTAGGCCAAAATTTTCTGGATGATAATATGTTAAATCAAATTGTTCGATCTGATTTCTTGCACTATCTTGTGCCCATGAAAATGAACTGATTAAAATTAGAAAATTTAATAGAATGACTTTATACATACATACCTCAATATATTTATGTACTATTCTACTTTTCAATTAGTTATACACCAATAATTGCAATTCTTTCCTTCCAGTCATCTAAAAATGAAACACTCAAGTATTTTTGCTTCTTCATTGTGACGCCGCCCTTCTGACCTTTAATACCTTTGAGGTTCTTAACCTGTGTGTACATCAATGGGGGTCTATCTAAATTCAGATTACTGTGAAAGACCAAGCAAGAACCTATGATATTCAAATCGTCAGGTGATAATTGACTAATACTCTCTGCTTTTACTATCAAGTGTGCACTTGGGTATCCATCAACGTGAAACCATAAATCTTCTTTCTTGGCCCATTTCGAACGTAAATAATCATTTGCAGTATCTTTGGCACCGACAGCAAACTTTACGCCATTATTAAATTTGTATTCATATAATTGCGCTTGCTCATCATTGTTGGCCGTTTTTTTCTTAACATTATTCCAAATTGGGGTGATTGTTGGAGGCAATTGAATCTTAACCAATTCTTCTCCTTCACTCACCTTCTCCTGTTCTTTTTGAGTTTCTTCCAATCTTTTTCGAAGAATAACTTCGGCCCTTTTAAATGCCTTCACTTTTTCATAAATAAGGTTTCTTTTCCCCCATTCATTTAGGCCCGATTCAAATTTAAATTTTATCCCAAGTATATTAACTCTATAGCCTTCAGGCACGGCCCATTCACCAGATTCAAGCAATTCAATCAGCTTGTCTTTTGTTTCAACTTTTTTTAAATCTGCCTTAATATTTGCAATTTTTCTTACGAGAAACTTCTCTTTTTTCTTCACTGATTTTGAAGACAGGGCCCCTAAATCGTTTTCGTATTTTGAAATATCAAATATGGCATCACGAGTTTGCGCGCTTTCCATCGCAGTTTGTGATCTTCCGCATTCATTATAAACTTCCGTAATTGCTTTTTTTGCTTCTTCGAAATCTAAAGACAAGCCCTCAATTTTCCCTCTCCAAGAGGTAAAAAGCTCATATCCATGAATATTCGGGTACAAATGACTAAAGAAAAGCTCTCTTCCTTTCCAAAAGAAAGTAAAGAGCTCATCTTCTTCCCTTTTGGTATAAAAGTGAACAATTCTGTCATTTTTATCTAAAACTATTTCCTTTAAAACTGATCCGTTAAAAAACTTTCTTAGGTACTCTAAAAATTGATCTCGAATTCTAACATTTGATTTTGGCGCTCTTTCTATTAGAAATGGTCCGGTGTGATCTGCACCTCGTCCTAGACAGAGATTTAAAGTTTTACCAGGAAGGCGTACGGCCGCGACGACAAAATGGGGCGTGCTGCACAGCTTTTGTATCTTGCCAAACAGATGCTTATCTTGATAGCAAAACTCATTATTAATTTGTTTTATATTTTGTTCTATTTCACTATAA
>NZ_AUNE01000039.1 GCF_000447755.1 Bacteriovorax sp. BSW11_IV
TGCCAAAGTGCCTGTAGAGTCAACATGGCACTGATTTCTCTTCAAAATTTTAAAAAAAATAACATTTCCATTTATGACTTTTTATTGTGTGTAAAAAAAATATAAGATCAAAGAATCAAGTTTCATGCACACACAAAAGGGGAGAGTCATTATGAAAGAAGCACTGGTGTCATGTGTATTCATGTTATGTTCAATTGCGGCCATGTCGAATGAGCACGATTTTGGACGTCCAAAGAATTTTTACTGTAAAGACCTCTTTACTCTAAAAAATATAAAAACAGATAAAGAGCAAAATACATATCCACAAAAATGTGAAGATGTTTTAGAGTCAGTTAAAAAAGGATTTTATTGTAAAGACCTTTTCACTCTAAAAAATATTAGAAATGAAAAAGAACAGAAAACATATCCAAAAAGATGTGAAGAAGTCATGGAGACAGTTGAGTCTGGCCATTACTGTAAAGATATTTTTACGCTAAAAAATATTAAAACTGAAAAAGAGCAGAACACATATCCAAAAAGATGTGAAGAAGTTATGGAAACTGTTAAAGAGGGATATTACTGTAAGGATATCTTCACTCTTAAAAATATTCTAACTGAGAAGGAGCAGGGGACTTATCCCGCTAGATGCGAAGAGGTCTTAGAGTCTTTGGAAGTTGGTTTCTACTGCAAGGATATTTTTACTTTAAAAGAAATTAGAACGGATAAAGAAGTAGGGACTTACCCTGCAAGATGTGATGAAGTTTTGAAAAATATTGATAAGGGCTACTTCTGCAAAGATATTTTTACTTTAAAAAATATCAGAACAGGTGAAGAGAAAAGTACTTACCCTAAAAGATGTGCTGAAATCCTAAAGTAAATAAAGTTTGGGCCTTGTAAAATAGGCCCTTTCTATCGTAATTCGAAGAGGCAAGAAGTTCTTATTCCTGTGGCGCCTGAGAGTTCATTTTATTTGAATTATCGGTTTTAGCTTTGGTTTTTTAGTAACTTAGCTCTTCTGCCTAAACTTTCGACATAAAATCTTTACCCTTTTCCAGCTCTCTCTTCCAATGGAGTTAGGGATTTATGGTACTTTAGAGCATCTAAAAACCAGAGATTTTATGACTAAGACTGTGCTTAAAACCCTCATTGCTCTCGTGACAATTCAAAGCGCCACGGCCGCTGTTTTTGTAAATGATGATAGGGAAAATATCGAAAAAACACCTTACCAATCACTAAGCTCATCTGTGCTAGCACAAATTTCTAGCGATAAAATTAAAGACAGTGAGCTTGAAAAGATCATTCCCTTTATGCGCGTAAAAAATCATTACGACAGACCTTTTTGTGAAGGGATTCGTTTTGAAAAAGAGTCACAGGCCTCAGATTGTTCTGGCTTCTATATTGGTGACGGTCTTCTTATGAGTGCCGGGCACTGTTTTGTTGAGCCTTCTGAAACGATCGTAGAGGGAAATAACGATCTTTGCAAAAATAAGAAGTGGGTCACAAATTATCTTGTAAGTAACACAGGTCCAAATGGAAATATTCACCTTGATAATAGCGACGTCTATTTGTGTGAGAAGATCGTGGTGGCCTTAAATACGCGCGTCATTGATTTTGCCATAGTTAAAATCAAGGGGGATCTCTCAAAACTTCAGGCGCTAAAATTGAATTTCAATGAAGTACAAAGAGGGGATCGTGTGTCCGTTGCGGGTTATCCAACAGGGCTGCCCCTAAAATATGCCGCCAACGCAAGTGTTTACAGCAACTCGAAATCACAATCCTATTTCAAGTCAGACCTTGATACTTTTGCTGGCAATTCTGGTTCTCCGATTTTTGATAAAAAATTAAATGTCGTGGCCGTTTTAACTGCGGGCGAAGTGGATTATTATTTAGATGAAGCTCGTGATTGTGTGGACGTTAACGTCTGCAATGGTGTGAACAGACTGTGTAACGTCTTTTCTAGTCAGTACGGTGCTTCGGGCTCAATGGGAACGAAGTTAAGTTCCATCAAGGCCGTAACTGATAAATTGAATTTGAAAATTTTTAAGAATTAAGCAATATGAAAGTTAAAGATCTGACTCCCCATCAATTAGAACAAGTGATTGAACTTGAGTGCAATAATATTATTCCAATTCTTGCGAGTGTGGGCATTCATTTGACTGAAGAGATGATGAGAGGTGAGGTCGAGTCTTTTAAAGAAGACCCCATCGTTTTGTGTCTAAATGGTGAGAGAGTTGATGGTTTTGTGATTTATTCTTACCGTGAAGACCATGTTCTGATTAAAACTTTTAATCTTCGCCGTTTTAATAGCTTCAACGTCCTAAGCACTCTTCTTAATAATATCGCCAAAGACCTCGAACAAAATAATATTGATCTTGTGATTAGCCATTGTCATCACACGAATCAAAAGTCCCTCAATTTCCACCGGCGTATGGGCTTTGTGGAAGCACATTCTAATGAACAGCATATTGAGTTTCATGCTACCCGTGAAGGTCTATTGCAAACTATTGAAAGAAGGTGTTCTCTCTAGGCCGATATTTGGCCTGGTAGTTTGATCTTTGTATTTTGTAGTTCCCAAAGATCTGTTGCGATTTGTAGATTCATCCAAAATTCAGGAGTTGTTCCAAGGGCCGATGCGATTTTTAAGGCGAGGGTAGCTGTCACTGAAGTTCTTCCGTTAATAAGTCTATTTATTGTTTTAACATCAACCCCTAAGTGATCAGCGAATACTTTTTGTGTTAACTTTAAGGGGATTAGAAATTCTTCATTTAGCATTTCGCCAACAGACGTTGGTTTGCGTGTTCTCGTTTTCATTTTCATAAATCACCTCAGTGGTAATCTGTTATTTCAACTTCTTCTAGTTGATTATTCTTATTAATTTTAAAGATGATTCTCCATTGATCATTTATTCTAATGGAAGCGAAGCCCGCGAGATTCTCTTTAAGCCATTTAAATTTATTATTGGGAGGAATCTTGAAATCTTCTATTGTTTGACCATAAATAAGGATATCAAGTTTGCGCCTTGCGATTTTCTCTACTTGAGACCATTTACATTTTGTTCCTATTTTTCCGTCAATATCGAAGATTTCAGTTTCTTTATTTCCGTAACTAATGATCTCCACAGGATTCCTTTCTCGAAAGCATTGTACCATAATGTGGTATACCAGTAAATGGTATACTGTCATGATTAAGTATTTCAATTTATTCAGTACATATAGCATTTAATCTCATTAAAGATGGATGGCTAAGTTCTCGAATTTATGAGGTTGACGTAACTGACCCAGTTATTTTATCAGAGTCCATTGACTAAAATTTGTTTTGTTGAGATGACTTGTTTACAAACAAACAACAGGTCTTTTACATGAAATTTTTCTTACTCTCACTATCGCTTCTTAGCACAGGGGCCTTTGCTTCAAAGCTTGGAATGTTCAATAGTTCAATTAAAACATTTATGCTTTTAGATTTTTCTCATCTCACTGAAGTTGAGCGCTCCATCACCATTAGGGCCCCACGCCTTTATGAGAAATGGATGATGGATAAGACCATGGCCCAGGCCACTTATAACGATATTTTAAATATCATTGTCCTTCACGATGAGAATTTTGTTGATGAAGGATATGAGAAAAGAGTTAAGAGTTTTTACGATCTTGCTGGTCAAAAAAGATATTCGTTCATCTCAAATGCGGCCACTATTTTTCATGAAATGTCTCATGCTGATTACGATGTCAATGTTGAAGAAACTCCCGGACCATGGCGCGATTTTTTCAAAAATGAACTCACACCTTGGCTTGCTCGCAATATTAGTTATTCAAAAGCAAAAGATCTCAATCATGAACTCTTTGGATACACTGCTGGGGATTCTCTTTTTGGTCTGCAAAGTGAAATTTCTGATCTTCTTTTTGCTCACGGCTACAATTATATTGATAATAAGTGCTTTGGAGAAAAGTATCTTCAAAAGCTCTATGAGAGAATGGGACGTCCAAGTGTTATTCATTTCAGGGAAAGCGAAAAGGATATTTCTTACGCTTCTAAATTTGTGCCTCGTTATATCTATGTTCGTGGCAAAGACTTCGATCTTGATAAGGCCAAGATGCCGGCAGCGATGAAAGAGACTTTGTATGAATATTTTGTCGAGACCTATTCCTTTCCGCGCACTAAAAATGATCTTATTCAAAAGCTAAATGACTCTCACTATTTGCCCAAAATTCAAAAGTGTTTTGAGGGCCTTTTAAACTAATCTAAGCAATAAAAGACAATTTATTTGATTGCGCTATGCGCACAGGGGCTTAAGGCCCCTTTTTTTCGTGTTTTTTCTTCCTTTTTCTGCGTCTTGCCTAATGCCTATCCATGCAAAAAACCCTATAATGCTAGAGTTAATTAACAGAGAAAGGATTTGAGTATTATGAGCGTCGTAAGAACAAGATTTGCGCCTTCCCCAACAGGTTACCTTCACATCGGTGGAGCAAGAACGGCTTTATATAATTACCTCTTTGCTAAAGCACAAGGCGGTGAGTTCGTTTTAAGAATTGAAGACACTGATTTAGAGAGATCTAAGCGTGAATACGAAGAGGCTCAAGTAAAAGATCTTCTATGGCTTGGAATCACTCCAGATGAAAGTCCAGCTAGGCCTGGTAAGTTTGGGCCATACCGCCAATCTGAAAGACTAGATATTTATAATAAATATGCGTGGGAGCTTGTTGAAAAAGGTCATGCATACCCATGTTTTTTAACTTCTGAAGAATTGGAAGAATTATCGGCCAAAGCTGAAGAAGAAAAAATTGCACCACACACTTATCACGGTAAGTATCGCGACTATCCGCTTGCTGATGCGAAAGCTCGCATTGAAAAAGGTGAGGAGTACGCGATTCGTTTTAAGAACCCTGGAATCGAGTGGAGCTTTACTGATATGGTAAGAGGTCACGTGACTTTTCCTGTGGATATGGTTGGTGACTTCGTTATTATTCGCTCGAATAAGATGCCAGTTTACAACTACTGTTGTGTAATTGATGACCACTTAATGGAAATCTCTCACGTTATTCGTGCAGAGGAGCACTTAAATAATACTGTTCGCCAACTTATGATCTACGATGCCATTGGAGCGAAGCCACCTATTTTTGCTCACGTATCTCTTCTTGTCGGTGAAGACAGACAAAAACTTTCTAAGCGTCACGGTGCTACTTCAGTTCTTCAGTACAAAGAACAAAATTATCTTCCAGACGCTATGGTAAATTACCTGTGTCTTCTTGGTTGGTCTCACCCAGAAGAAAAAGATATTTTCAATGTTAATGAACTTGGACAACTTTTTGGTCTAGATCGTTTTTCTAAGTCTTCAGCTCTTTACGATGTTAAAAAACTTAACTTCTTCAATGAGCAGCACTTAAGAAAATTAACTACTGCTGAACTTGTTGCTGGTATTGCTAATGCCACAGACAGTGCTTCACCATTTCATAAAATGGACACAGCTTGGCAAGAAAAGTTCGCAGAACTTATTCGTGAAAAAATTCAACTCTTCTCAGACGCCGCTTCATACTTAGATATGATCTTTGTCGCTGAAGGTGAGAATGGTGATGACGTTAAAGAGGCCCTGTCATGGGAGACAACGCCACAAATTCACGATTATATCAAAGGTGAAATTGCAAAAGTTGACACTGAATTTGTTACAGAAGAAGTGTTAGATGCTTGGATGGATCACCTTAAAAAAGAATTAAAAATTAAAGGTAAGCCACTTTT
Organism: Bacteriovorax sp. BSW11_IV; assembly: GCF_000447755.1. Classification (GTDB taxonomy): domain Bacteria; phylum Bdellovibrionota; class Bacteriovoracia; order Bacteriovoracales; family Bacteriovoracaceae; genus BSW11-IV. The sequence continues at coordinate 5,707 of NZ_AUNE01000039.1, forward strand.
TATGGGAACAAGAGTTGTTCTAACTGGTCGTTGCCACGGTCCTGATTTAAGAATCGTTGTGGCCCTAACACCAGTGAAAATTTTAAAAGAAAGATTGGAGAAGTAATGAGTTTTTTTAAAGATTTAACAGATAGAGGAATCATTGAAGCGAAGTCACACGAAGAACTAGATAAACTTCTAGACTCAGAAAAACTACGTTTCTATTGTGGTTACGACCCATCGGCAAAATCTTTGCAACTTGGAAATCTTTTTTCCATCATTACTTGCATGCGCTTTCAAAGAGCTGGACACATTCCTTACATTCTTGTTGGGGGTGCTACGGGAATGATTGGTGACCCATCAGGAAAAAGTTCTGAGAGAAATCTTCTTGATATGGAAACTCTAGATGGCAATATTGAGGCCATTAAAAATCAACTTTCTCGTTTTCTCAATTTTTCTGAGGGCGACAATAAGGCGACCCTTGTTAATAACCGCGACTGGTGGAGCAAGCTTTCTTTTCTGGATGTTCTTCGTGACATCGGAAAAAGATTTAGAGTAAGCGAAATGCTTAATAAAGACTCTGTTAAATCTCGTATCAATTCGGATGCAGGGATTAGCTTCACAGAGTTTTCATACCAAATTCTTCAAGGGTACGACTTTGCTTTTCTTAATAAAACATACGGCGTAAACCTACAAATTGGTGGTTCTGACCAATGGGGGAATATGACGGCGGGAACTGATCTTACACGTAAGATGAATCAGTCCCAAGTTTTTTGTATGACAACTCCTCTTGTAACAGACGCCAATGGGAAGAAGTTTGGAAAGAGTGAAGGAAATGCAGTGTACTTAGATGGTGATATGACTTCGCCATACAAAATGTACCAATTTCTTCTAAACTCGGAAGATTCTATCGTAGTTAAACTTTTAAAGTTTTATACATTTTTATCAATGGATGAAATCAAAGCTCTTGAAGAAAAAATGCAATCAGAGCCACACTTAAGAGCTGCTCAAAAAACACTCGCTGAAGAAGTTGTGAAACTAGTTCACGGTGAAGAGGGCCTAGAAGCGGCCTTAAGAGCGACGAAGTTCTTCTTCGGTGAAGCGATTACAAAAATTTCAGATAAAGAAGTTGCTGCGATTTTTGAAGATGTGCCTTCTGTGAAGCTAGATAAGGCCCTTCTTGAAGAGGGGATTGAAATCTGTGAGCTACTTGTACAAACTCCACTATTTCCTTCTAAGAAAGAAGCGAAGAGATCTCTTGATCAAAAAGGTGTGAGTCTAAATAATAACAAGATTGATGATACGGCCATGAAAGTGACTCGTGATAATCTTGTAAGTGAAACATCACTTATCCTAAGGAAGGGAAAGAAGAACTATTGTGTAGTTCGTTTTGAATAGGAGATTCTTGTTGAAGTTGGTAAGTTTATTATTTCTTTTTTTTCTGGCCTCTTGTGCGCTAAATCCAATTTATACGCCTAAGTCAGCTCAGTCTGTTGGTAAGGATCAAAATCAAATTGATTTCGGTTTGTCTTCTGCTCCTTACTTTGTTTATCAAAGAGGTCTTTCAGAGAATTTTGACCTTGGGGGAGTTGTTGAGTTACAAGTTTTCCCAGTGGTTTCTCTGTTTGGAAAATACTCTTTCATCAATAATGGAAAAGGATTTTCTCTTGCTGGACTTGCCGGTGTTTCAAAAGGTTTTGATGTTGGTGACGCGAGAGGGTTCTATGCAGGGCCACTTGTCAGTTATAAGGGCACGACCTTCGAAAGCTACTTTGGCGCTCGCTACAACTATGTTGACTGGGATAAGCTTGATTTAGGTTCAGAAGATGGCGATGATCTTTTCTTTGATGACGTGGATCTTGGTCACGTTCAATATATCCAAGGTAACCTTGGGGCCACTTATTGGAGTAGTGAGACTTTTGGGGTGAATATTGATTTCGTATATTTCTACACGTTAGAAGTCCAGAGTTCTTCTGGTAATATAGGATTAAACTTTCTCGTTAAATATTAAAAAAAAGGCCGCGTTTGCGGCCTTTGTTATTTTAGAGAATCAACATCATTTAAAGTGACAAATTTATAACCACGGCTTAGAAGAACTTGGATATAGCCCTCTAGCATATGGGCCGTTTTAGCATGAATATCGTGCATAAGAACGATCCCACCTTTCTTTCTCTCCGTCTCACTGATATAGCCCATCATACATTCATTCACTGTCCATTTCTTTGACCAACAGGCCCAGTCTGCCGCTCCAGTGATCTTGCCATTAACCTCTTGGTTAGAACCACCAACATCCCACATTACAGGTCCAACGTACTTTCTTAAGGTACTGTCTTTATTTAAAGCGCCTGCAATATTTTTATGCCATGAGTTTTCAGGAGCTCTGAAGAATAAACGATCTCCAGCATTGAGGTATCCTTCAATTTCTTCATGTGTTCTTAGGATTTCATCCTTGGCAACTTTATTTCTTTTAAACATAGAAAGTCCACCAAGAGCAGGGTGACTGTAAGTATGATTGCTCACAAGGTGACCCTCTTCAGAAATTCTTTTCATCATTTCTGGATTGGCATGCGATAGCTTTCCAAGAACGAAGAACGTCGCTTTTACATTATATTTTTTAAGTGTGTCTAAGATTGCTGGTGTACTTGTTGTATTTGGTCCATCGTCAAATGTGAGAGCGATAATCTTTTTTCCCACAAGGCTTGAGCGCTCGATAGCGAAGCGAGAAAACTCTTTATCAACGATTTTTGCCCATGAAGAAGTGATACTTAGTCCAAGACTCAAGAGTAGTAGAAACTTCATTAATTCCCCCGATTTAATGTGTTTAATGGGGGATACATACCCTGTATTGGGAATTTGTGCCACAAAAGGGTAATAAATTCAAACTTAGAATTTCAGGAGCTTACGGTATTATTTCGATGGCATTTCCACCTGTACAGGCAAGGATATACTTGTATTGGCCAAGTTCTTTATAGATGACATGGTCAGTGACACTATTGCAGCCAGTAGTTTGATGACCAGTCCAAGAAATTCCTCTATTTGTCGTCACATAAAGTGTCGATCCATGTATACAGCTTACAGAGATAACGTTTGGATCATCTTCAGCAATTTTTATGATGTGGCTATTACAATTGCTCATAGGGTTGGTATTAGTTATACCAATTGATTGGAAAGTGGCCATATTGTCATCACTGAGATTCATTCTTCCATACCAATCCATGATAATGGATTCCCATGTTCCAGCATTATTAGTCATACCAATTCCGTAGATATTTGAAAGAGGTGCTCTCGAAGTAATTGATGTATTAGTGCCCGTACTTACATTTAATTCTTTTAGATGACTCGATTCACTATAGTAAATGATATTATCATTGTTTGGTTCAAAGAAACCACTTCTTGCCCCAGTGAAATTTGTTTGAATAGTTGGAGATGTTGTTGAAACAGTTGTCCCACCATCATTTGATACTGAGAGTTTGTTTCCTCCTAGAAAGGCCACCATATTTTCATTTGTCGGTGAGATGACAATTCTTGTTGTTGCCGCATAAACAGCGTGATTTGATTTATTAATAGTACTAAGACCATCATTGGTATAAAAATATGAGGTATCATAAGTCGAATTAGTTTCGCTTACTGTCGCATAGACATAATTTTCATTTGCTGGAGAAATTCTTACAATCAAATCATCTCTACCAATATAACCAGGGTCATGACTTGACCAAGTCGATGTCGCATCTGCAGATTTTAAAAATTGCCAATTAGTTGTCGTTGCAACAACGGTATTGTTGATCTTATCAATAGAGGTGATATTTTGATAATTAGAAGGAATTGAAATTTCTGTAAAGTTCACTCCATTATCTGTACTAAGGTGAAGTTTATAATTTACAACCGCTGCAACGCTATTTCCAACAATGGAAATATCCTTTCCTAATGAATACTCAGATGTTTCAGGAAAAGTATAGAATGTCGTAAATGTCGTCGGAGTCGTCATTGGTGTTGCATTCTTTTTTAGATATGTTCCAATATTATTACTATCTATTTGATAAATAAATCCATCACCAGCTTTTGTTCTGCTGTTTGCATTGTTGCTACAAATTGATCCACTTATCCATGTCGCACCTGCATCAGTAGAGTAATTTCCTTGGCAAGTATACATAAAGCTTGGAAGAGATGGCACTGTGAATATTGATGTGTAGATATTTGATGGCGTAGAATGATAGCTATAAGTTTTCATCCCATCTGTACTTTTGTAAACACCAACCTGTGGACTCGAACCATAATTCATGAAGTATACTGTGTTCGGATCATTCTTATCCGCTTCAAGAAATATTGTCCCTATACTGTCAAAGTTTTGATAAGATATAAATTTCCAATCATTTCCAAAATTCTCTGATTTATAAAATTTTCCCCCGTTGGCCAAGTAAAGATGACCATTGGCACCTACAGAAAAACCATTGAAATAGGTACCAATTTTATAAAAACCTAGATTCAACGGAGTCGTGATATTGCGACATTCACTATTAGGAGAATTATCAATTCGATAGGCCCTATTTGTAAGCAGGTAAATATTTTGGTCGGCCGCTGCAGATTCATAGAAGGCTGGTTCTTGGCCACCGAATTCAATAGAGCACATGAGATTCCATGTTGAACCGGCATCAATTGATTTTACGATCCTTCCGTCAATAAGTACCCCATAAATAACGGATTCATCGTGCTGACTGATGTGAACTTTATACCAGCTTCCTGTGTTTATTGCACCGAAATCATATTTTCTCTGTTCGTAACTTGTATAATCAATGGCGTAATACGTCGCTTTTCTTAGAGGTTGAAATTTTCCAGTTCCATCGCCACCAAGAACACAAAGTTTCCAGAGACCAGGTGAAGCGAGGGTACCCGAAATTGGAGTTGCTACTGATATTGGTGAACTATAAGAATCATCGGCCTTACAAATATCATAGGTTGTAGAGACTAATTTGTACTTATACTCAGTTACGCCATCCCCTGAAACAGTGATATTGTAATTTGCATCTTTTGTTTTCGGATTTGGAAGATTTGATAACTTCGCCAATAAATCAATTGCATCATATGAGAAGATTGAACTTTCTCCGTAGGCCACATCACCATTTTTATTTTCTAATTTGATACAAACTTTATATGTTCCAGAGGCATGTAAGTTGTTGTGGTTAGTACTTGGTCTTTGAATATCATAGCCAGATTCTGTTGAACATGTGGCGCTGCTTTCAATGACAAGATAGTAAATTGTAGATGTATTTGAAACGATAGGAAGATCAACGATTGGTTCATAGTTATCTAATTTTTCACTATAGGTAACAATGTTATCACTCGCTGCATTTATTAGGGCCACTGAAGTAAATAGTGGTAGCGCATTTTGTACTGTAATAAGGTCCGACTGAGAATAGCTCACATTGAGGTTGAGATCAGTAATTCGAATACAAACTTTGTATTCTCCATCATTAGCAAGAAGAGGATCTCCACTTGTTGGAATAGTTGATGAATAAGTGAGACTATTGTCACAAGCAACTGATGAACTCACTAGTGCATACTCAATATTTGTCGTAAAATTTGTGGATGAATTGTCATTTAGAAGCGGCGAGTTTGCACTAATGTCAGAAGCATTAAGGGCACCATCTTGAGCAATTGTCGCAAGTTCATTTTTTTCGTTAAGCTTAATGACAAAGGCACGTCTATTTGAACATCCCACATAGATATTACCTTTGTGATATGTGGCGGAGCCTATTTTACAGGCCAGTCCCATTGTTTGTAGACTGATGTGATTAAATGTGATTCCACCATCTAATGAGTAGTGAATATCACTTAAAGTATCGTTCATACAATAGCTTGTAATAATATTTGAATTGCTTGAGTTTGTTTGCATCTTTCTAGATGTTGTACAAGTTGCAGGATTTGTAATAGTTGTTGTTACAATATTCCAAGAACTCGCATTATCAAATGATTCGGCCATCATCCCTGTAATATCGAATAACCTTAGCCCATAGACACCATCATTACGCTTGAAGGCTTCAATACCAGCAAAGTTACTAAGCGCTATGGCTGGAGTGATGTCGTTAAATTCATTGTGAGATAATTTATAATTAAAAACTTGATTGTTGTCAGAGAAGAATATTTGATTTTCATTTGATACAGAAACTGCGAATTGGTTTCTCGAATATGAATTGGTAAATCCAGGTATGCCTGAGAAATGTGAACTCGTGTTGTATTGTAATAATCCATTTTCAATTTTTGGAATTGTTGAATTTGTTATTCCGGTAAAGTAGTTGTGGCCACTCTTAACAATACTGCCTGTTGCTTCCGCATATTGAGTGTAAAGAATTCCAAAGAAATTAAACTTAATAAAATCGTCTTTTGTAAAATAGACACTACTAATTGGGGAGCCATTGTTGGCAGCGTTGTTTTGATAAACCATAAATGAATTACTATCATTTCGATTTATTTTAATCATTGGGTTTTGATAATGAGTATAAGAGTCAGCAAAACTCATCGAAGGATTAAGATTTGCTTTTTGTGCCCATGTAGATCCATAGTCTCTAGAACCAATTACTTTAAAGTTTGAGACACCTGCGTAGAAAATTTCACCATTAAAGGCCTCGTCAAATGACCAGATATAAGGGTTCTGGTTTTGATTAAGATACGTTTTTGTTAGGGTAGTCCCTAAGTCTGTACTGAGATAGAGATCCCCACCCATCAGAAATGCCAATTTATTGCCTACAACAACTATATCCTGGCCATATTCAAATCTGTTGATGCCAGAAATAGAGAATAAGGTCGTCCAGCTTGGTACTGTTGAAAGACCTGTGGAGATTTCAAGTTTCATCGGATTTGAATTTGCATTAAATCTAATGGCCTCATCTCCAGCTAATTCATAAGGCTGACCATAAAAGTTATGATTGTAATTCCATGTAATACCACCATCTAATGATCTGTATGGTTCCTGAGCGTAGATATGATTGCTATTATTTGGTGAAATTTTTAGAGCAAAATATGGTGACGTCACTAATGAAGAGTACTTTGTCCACGTGTAACCACCATCAATAGATTTAAAAATACCTCTATCTGTAGAGCTACCTCCACCTTGTACTGAATACATAACTAGGGGATTGTTATCATCAATTGTAATTGATGCCTCAGAAGAATTCCCATTAACCTGGGCAGTGACAAAGTTAAAAGTATTTCCCTTTGTTGTAGATTTCCATAGAGTCACACCTAAAGACGTATTTTCCCAGAAATAAAGAACGCCATTTATATCGACATCAGCTGCTGGATTATTGTCTCTCGAAGCTAGGGCCGAAATCCCAGATGTTAAATTTGGACATTCATGTCCATTAAGATCATCTACACGATAGATATCATTTCGATGAACAATATAGGCGGTCTGATCACTTGCTTTAGATATTAAGAGTTGAGGGATATAGGTTCTAATTCCATCAGCGAGTGGAAGTTTACACATCAATTCCCAATTAACCCCAAAGTCGTTACTCTTATAAGCGTGACCCCAACGATCAAGTGTATAGATAAGATTTGAATCAAATTGTGAAATAGCTACTGCTGAAAAATCAACATAAGCATTGTTGGCAACTTTAAAGCTTTCAACAGAGATATCTCCACGTGAGAAAGTATATTCTGTTGGTAAATATGGTGATTGCCAGTCATCAGAATTATTAGAAGCAAGTACACAAAGTTTTAGTTTTGTATTTATAGCAAATCCAGTTAATGAATCGGTGATATTTACACCTGAGCTGATTTCGCTTGAGTAGTTTGCTTTAACACTACAATTTGCACTGGCCTCATCTTGAAGTAGGTAGCGGTATTTCGTCACACCCACACCTGTGACACTGATATTAAGAACATTATCTCTTGTGACTAGATCTGGAGTGTTGTTAAGAATGGCCTTGTTGTACTCTTTCGTAAATGAGATAACGGCCGATTCTCCATAGGCATCTGGGTGTCCAGCGTAGTCGGATAACTTTACACATATTTTATAATTACCAGTTGACTCAAATAAATAATCGTTAGATTGAGGAGTACTTTGTGTGTAATTTAATGAATTATCACAAGTTGTTGTACTAGAGACCAGAGCATAAGAGACAACATCAAATCCTGAACCAACTAGGTTCTCAACGACTGGATTGATATTTTTATAGTGTTCTTCAAATTTTAAAATTCCATCACTGGCCTCATTGGCAAGGTCAATACTATTAAATACGGGAACAGTTTTATCGACGATAAACGACGAGCTTGCTTCATAGAAAACAACATTATTTTCATCTGTCATTTTTGCACAAACGCGGTAAACACCGTCTGTGGCGATGGCTGGATCATTGGCCTGTGGAATACTTGGTCCAAAAGTAGTGATGTCTTGATTACAAATAGTGCCATCTGGAATCAGAGCATACTCAATGCTGATATAAGCATTTTGGTTTACGTTTCGAATTAAATCGAGTGTTGAAGAGCCCTCGTATGAAGAAAGCACTCCATCGACGATATCATTGATAAGCTCAAGAGGCGTATAGTTAAGCATAATGGCCTGAGTATTGGCACATGCAATAAAGACTTTAGAAGGGTGGATGGCGATACCTCTGATCCCACAGTTAATTCCATATAGAGCTGACAAATCCATCTCAATCCAATCTGTCCCACCATTTCGCGTAAAGGCGACTTTATCAGCATTAGAGCATGCTGTGGCCATGATGTTGTGATCTTTAAAGTAGGTTGTTAAAAATCTTTTCGTACAACTTGTCAGACCTGTCGTCGTCCCCACATTTGCGAATGTTTGTGCATCATCAAGTGACTCGACGACCTGACCTGCTTCAGAGATAAGTCTCATCTTATAAGTAGAACCATCACCTTTAACAGTATGCATACCTGCTATTGACGTTAATCCAGTTCTGCTCGTAATATCGGTTCTCACATCTGTTACAGAATTCACTTCAAAAATCTGACCATTAAAAGTTTTTTGGATGACATAAACTAAATCAGATATCGTTGCTGATGTGAAAGCATCGTTGATAAAAGAAGGGTAAGAGCCAGTAGATTTAGATGTCCATGTTAGACCACCATCTGTCGTTACCTTTTGAATACCAGTGGTCGAGAAATTAAAAAATTTATTCGGATCAGTAGGGCTCATTGCAATCAATGGCGACGTTACATTAATCCCATTATTTGTATTTGATAAGGTCGTTAACCCATCAGTTGAATGAGTGATGGCCGTACATGAGCTTCCTGAAAGCCCCATAAGGTCTTGCCAAACAAGAACATTATTACTAGAAGCACTACTTACTCTAATTCTTGGTCTTGGAGTTGATCCACAAGCGTTGAAATAATAATCTTTATAATCCCAGTTCTCTCCAGCATCAGTTGATTTAACAAGGGCCCAGCCTGGAGTAACACCGTAAATATTTTGTCCACCGTCTTCAGATGAGATACTTGAAAGTATGGCCTTCTTTTCTCCTTGCCAGTTCATTTCATTAAAAGTGGTTGCCCCATCTGTACTTACAAAAAGCTTGTTCTCAATGACTATGGCATAGGTTTGTCCATCGTTAGAAGTACTAACAGATTGTGAATTATATTTTAATCCTCTAACTCCAGAGAAAGTGTGCTTGACTGTCCATGAGGCAGACTGGGGGTCTTGATAATTTGGAGCCGTTCTTAGCTGAGTATCATATCCCACTGTAAAGAGTTTATTGGCCGTTCCATCTACCATGATATTCCATCTTGAGTCATCAAGTTCAGATGATCGAGCATACCAATTTGTACCTTGGTCCGGCGAATAAGATTCGGCACCGTTAGTATCAAAAAGAATATAGAGATAATTTGAATCAGCTGGATTAATTAATACTGAAAGTGGATAACTTGCGACACTATTGGCACCTGAGCTATAAAAATGATCACTCCAAGTGACTCCACCATCGAGAGATTTATAAAGTCTCGCGACGTTCTGTCCTGTTAGACCATAGCGGTACATATACATAATATTTTGATTATTTGGATCTATACTGAGGGTCGCATTTGAAGATTGATTAACGACATCATCCGTATAGATTAATGTCCAAGAATCACCGCGATCAATTGACTTATACAAAGAGATACCACTTGTTGTGGTTGTCCCTTTTTTCACTGCTGCAAAGATGTCACTCGTTGTATTAGAGGTCGAAAAACCTGAATGAACATAATCTGAGGATAATGTATTTAAAGTCGTCGTGATATTTGGGCAATTCCCTCCAACATTATAGTCGGCCCTATAAACGTCACCACTTGTTGTTATGTAGGCAGTCGCATCAGCTTCACCAGATATATGAAATTTAGCTGTTGATGTCGATAGAGGCATTACACAGTTTATGCGCCAAGTGGCCCCTTTATCATTTGAGTAGAGTATTTGATTGCTCAAATTTCTTGCGTAAATAATATTGTTATTATTTGGTGCTACGGCCGCATCGTAATAAGAAGGGATATTTGGAATAGCGCTAAAATCTAAATCAGTAATGGCATATTTATCTCTAGTCCATTCATAAGTTGTGGCCAGATCATATGGCTGCCAATTGTTAATTGAGTTTTTACCTACAAGGCAAAGACGAAGTTTTGTACCATACGCAAATGATGAAATCGTGTCTGTGATATTTGTCGCAACAGCAGTTGCAGTTGAATAATCTGTACTCACACTACAGTCATTTGTACTTGCAGGCCCAACCTTATATTTATACTCAACAACACCACTACCAAAGACATCAATATTTAGGACAATGTCTGCAGAGACTCGTGTTGGTTGGCCAGAAAATTCTGCAAAATTAATCGTCGTATCAATAATAATATTTCTATTGTTAAATAATGATCCTGTTGTTGCGCCAACTGGAAGAGTTAAATCACTGACGTTATTAAAATTATCCAGGATCGTTCCACCTGAGAGTTCGATGGTATTGAATGAATTATGAACGTCTAAATCCAGTGATGTATCACCAAGACCTACTTGGTATTGAAATGTTAAAGTTGATGTCCCACTACCAGAAGTGTAGTAGGCGAATCTATCTACTGAACCTGTTTCTAATCTGATTTTTGGAGTTCCTGAACTCGTATCAACAAAGACCATTTCATTGAAGTTGACATCAATTTCTACGATTTCACTATAGATATAAGTTCTGTCTCCCGCGGCCGAATCAATGCTAAGAACACTCGCTCCCACATTATCCATAACAGTAACTTTAAACTCATCTTCCACAATATTGTTGACAGCATTTCCATCGTCAAAGCGAACATTCACATAACAATCTCCAACAAATCCTGTCGTTGGCGTATAAGTTACGGCCCCGGTCGCACTATCGATACTTGTTGTTCCTCTAGTTGAACAATCTGGTGCCGTTACGGCTGCGATGAGTGAATAAGTACCAGAAGGTTCATCACTGGCCTGTACATCTGCATCAGCTCTAATCACTGTTGCTGGAGAGTCTTGGTAGATTGAGGTATCAGCAATACTTAGAGTTGCTGGCATATTGATAACGGTATAGTTAATTGAAAGAGTGTTTGAATCGCTCGTGCCATCATTGGCCTTTACGTCCAATGTACACGTGCCAACTTGATCATCATTTGGAGTTCCACTGACAACCCCTGTGGAACTATTGATTGACGTCCATGTACAAGTTGAGCTCGGAAGAATACTCCACGAATGAGTGTCTGCACTATCAGGATCGGTTAAATCAAGAGTACAAGAATATAAGCTTCCTTGGTTTACAGTCGTCGCACAAGATGAAGCGATCACTGGAGCATCATTGATATTTGTTACAGTAACGGCAAATTGGGCGCTCACAGTATTCATTGTTGGGTTGCCATCATCAAAGATTACTTTAATATTACAGACTCCAGCATAATTCGCTGCTGGCGTATAGCTAATGGCCCCAGTGTTGGCATCAATGGCCACACTTCCATTATCAGAACAGGCCGGTGCTGTTACGGTTGCACTATCAAATGAGTAAAGACCAAGACCTTCTTCATTGGCCTGTACATCCGCATCTGTACGAATAACTGTTAGAGGAGAGTCTTCGTTAATTGTTGTATCTGCAATTGTTAGAGTTGGCTGAATATTACTAACGCTAACAGTATGTGATTCAACAGGTGTCGATGATGTTCCATCACTTGCCAAGTAGGCAAGTGTACATGATCCAACTTCATTATCGTTGGGAGAGCCCCCGATGGCCCCAGTCGTTGGATTAATGGTCATCCAAGAACATGTATGAGAGGCATCAAAGCTCCATGTTAATGTATCTCCGTCAATATCAGTTGCACTCGGATCACAAGTAAAAGTTCCATCTTGGGCCAGTGCCAAACCGTTACCGGCCGCAGTTCCCGTCGTGTAATCAAAGTTTACAATTGAAGTAGAGGCCTTAGAAATCCCTGCATAGAATCCAGCACTAGTTTGGACTACACCGTAGTTAATGATGATTTCACCATTTGTATGATTGAGATGGATTTGGGCATTGTTTGAATTTGATGAACCATATTGAGGGACATTACTAAATGTAAAAATTGATTCTGTTGCCGTTGTACTGTAGCGTATTTCCCCTTGGCCAGACGGATTCATATCTCGCCAAAAAGGTGCGATCATCTCGTACGCGACATAGTCTGTAGTATTTGTGCTATATCCAGAGACTGCATTGAGGGCAATATATCCGTTAGAGACAAGATAAATTGTACTTACTGGCGAGCCGTAATATTCGAAATTTGAAGCGAGAGCAATACTTACGTTCTGGTCATCTCCTAAGCTTGCTAGAGTATGAGATGAGAAATCTGTGCGAGGAAATGTTGTACTTGCTTCTGAGAAAATATCATAGCCACTACCATTAGGCATAAAGCATAGAGTTGAGTTAGAAAGATCTGAAAGTCCAGAGATCATTTCCAGAGCACTTTGGCCATGAGTTATAGTTCCAACTTTTAATCCACTACAAGAAGATGTTGAACCCTGGCATACCTGACCCATTACAGGATCATCGTTAACTGCACCGACAACAACTGCAAATTCAGCGGACGCAGTATTATTAGTTGCGTTTTGATCATCAAAGGCAACTTTTATATAACAAGTTCCTGCATAATTTGCGCTAGGATTAAAACTAACCTGACCATTTGAACTATCAATTGTTACGGCTCCGTTGTCGGAACATTTAGGAGTGCTTACAGTTGCAGTGTCTTCACTATAAACTCCATAACCTTCATCAATAGATTGAACCTGAGCATCTGTTTTGATGATTTGTAGGCCACTATCTTCGTTGATATTTGCTGTTGCAATTGCAGCAAATGAAGGGGCCACGTTATTTACTGTGATATTGTACGTTTCAACATTTGAATCCACGAGTCCATCGTTGGCCTTAAATTCTAATACACACGCTCCAACGTCATTATCGTTTGGTGTTCCACTAATTTGACCTGAGACATTTATTGAAAGCCATGCACATGTGTTATTGGCCGTAAAACTCCAAGAGTGCGTATTCCACCAATTGGCATCTGATACACTTGGAGTACATGAGTAATTAACATCTTCATCTAGGGCCGTACTACAAGTTGAACTTACAATCGGTGTAGCATTGGCAATGGCCGTTACCGTTGTGGCAAATTCAGAAGCAACAAGGCCACCGTGACCATCGTTCGCGTTTACTTTGGTATAACAAGTTCCACTGTAAGTATCGTCCACATCAAAAGTGATTTCACCCGTATTGGCATCTATGGCAATTAAACCAAAGTCAGTACATTTCGGTGCAGTCGTGCTCGCGTGATCAAACGAATAGGTTAGTCCTTGTCCTTCATCGCTGGCATCAACTTCAGCATCTGCTTTTAGTGTTATGAGAGCTGAGGCCTGTGTGATGGTGGCATCAGCAATGGAAAAAGTTGGATCTGTATTTTGAATGGTAAAATCGAGGTTTATTTCTTCTGAATCTGATTGTCCGTCATTGGCCTTAATGGCAACCTGGCAAGTCCCAACATGGGCATTTGTAGGCGTCCCTGAGAGCTCTCCTGTGGCACTATTGATATTGATCCATGGACATGATGAGCTTGCAATACTCCAAGTGAGATCACCGTTCTCACTTGTGAAAGATGAAGTACAAGCAATAGCGGTATCTTCAAATATATTGGCGGGACAATTAAGTTCAATTGTAGGAGGGATCTTTTGTTTACCACCAAAAGACGAAGAAGGAATCGTTACTTCGATGTCACCCTTCACACAGGAAGTGACGATCAAAATAGCGATCAATCTAAATAAATGTGATAAAAATTTTGTCCTACTCATTTTCTAACTTGTTAAAATTCCCTACATGTTAATTTTTTCGGAACATGGCTTTATTTTATTTAGAATTGAATGATAAATTGTGAAAATAGTTGAATCTTTTTCCCATTTTTCTTAGGCTTTCATAGGAATCGATGTGATTTCTTGGGGTTTCCAAGCAAATTCATAAAAATTATTATGTGAGTCTGGTGAAGAAAAGATGGATGTTAAAAAGGGGGAGTGATGATAATTTTGGGCAAAAAAAATCGACGTTTTCCAAAATCCTCTTGTCAAACGTCGATACTTATCATGTCTTGTGTCTCTGTATTATCATTCTAAAGGCACCTTAAACTTTTTTAAAGGTTTGATTTCTTACCGTTTCTGACACTGAGTTGAGATGCTTTGTCGGTTATTTCTAAGTGACCGATATTAGTTTTTAGGTGAGTGAAATGCCCCGAATAGACACTTTGCAACTCACATTTTTTTCTTTACCTCGTAGGCCACTTTTCCTTTCAAAGAGTCTTCAATTTTCTTTTTATACTTCGAAAGAACTTCTTTTTTACTCTTTTTACATAGAAGAACTTCATCACGAATGGCCTGTAATGTTTTTTTCACATCACTCACCATTGTTCCTTTTACTAGAGCTGCAAAAACAGATTTTGGAATCACTTTGTTTTCGTAAACCATCAGCGTTTTTCCCTCTGTAAAAGGGTAAAATTCAGCAAAGCCATTTACTTTTTCGGTTGAATCAGACTCTTCCATTTTCCAATCAACACGATAACGATCTTCACCGACTTTTTGTAATTTATGTGAGTGGAGATAGTGCGAATTTGACATTGGCCATGGCATTTCTAATTCGTATTGAACCCAAACTTCAGTAGGGGAAGTTACTTTAGAAATCTCTGATTTAATGACATTGGGTACATATTCTTTTTGATAATCTAAGGCAAAGAAAATGGCCAAGGATTCAAGTGGTGTGGCCTCGATGAGTTGATAGAGTCTAATCACAGGCCACGGCCCTTCTTCAGATTGTTCTTCTATAACGATCTGTTTGCCTTGTAGAAGTTGTTCACGTTGTTCACTAGATATTGAGACACTAGAGGCCCCAGAATGTGCGCTAATAAGCGCTAAGAGTGTAAAAATAGCTATAATTCTCATGGCGCTAATGTAAATCATTTAGAACTAAAGGGCCAGTGAGCAAAATCATACAAAATGTCCTTGAATTCATGCCCTTGCAAGTTTACGAATGGCGAAAAATAGGTTAGTTTTGGGCCTATATTTACGAGGTCATTATGGCAGAAAAATACAATTCAATTCGAATTTTTAAGAACCCAATTTTAGAGGCGACAACTCACGTTCATCCGATTGTCCCCCTTTTATTTTGGTCACCAGTTATTGGATATTGGTTTTATAGATCACATACAGTTTATGAACTAGGGGCAATGGATTTTGTTTCTTGGTTTTTTATTGGGATGCTTGTGTGGACATTGAGTGAATATCTTCTTCACAGATTTGTTTTTCACCTTCCTGTTATTGGACCAATTAGTGATCGCTTTGTTTTCTTATTTCATGGCCTTCATCACGACGATCCAAATGATCCAACAAGACTTGTGATGCCGCCGGTGCCAGCTGTGCTTTTTGTTTTCTTGCTCTATCATTTCTTCGCACTTTTTGTGCCAGATAGATATATGCTTGTCTTTATGGCGAATTTTTTAATTGGCTACCTTTGCTATGACTATATTCACTACGCAACTCACCACTTTAAAATGACGTCAAAAGTAGGACGCTTTTTAAAGAAGTGGCATTTACAACACCACCACCGTCACGAGAAAGCAAAATATGGTGTAAGCTCACCACTTTGGGACTATGTATTTAGAACAGTGACTGGTCCAAAAGAAGTTCATAAATATTATAAAGACAACGGTCAAAATGCGTAAACTTCTCTCTCTATTATTGCTCACTAGTTCTCTCTCATTTGCTAGTGGGCCTTCTTCATACGATGATCTTAAATCTACATTGAACTACATGATAAAAGGAAGCTACCTTCAGTTTAGTGAAAGTAACAATCTTTATTATGCGGCGGTAGGTGTTCCCTTAACATGGTACGCTTTCGAAGAAGATAAAAGGATGTCTGATCTTCAACGTTCTAAAAAGCTAAGAAAGATTTATGACATTACAGGTGATCTCGGCATTGTTTTTAATTTTCCTTTAGTACCGATTGGTGCTTATTACTTGGGAAAAAAAACTGGGGATGACAAACTCTCACGTTTTGCCATGGAATATGCTGCGACTCTTTATCTAACTTTACTGGAGACAGGAATCATCAGTTATATTCCAGGCCATGAAAGACCAAATAAAGAAGGACAATCAAAGTGGGAGACATCATTTAGAGGGAAAAACTCTTTTCCTTCTGGCCACATTGTTCCTTATTCGGCCCTCTTTTTTAAAACATTGCAATTCTATGGCCCTTACTATGCGGCAGCACCCCTAGTGCTAACATACTGGGCATCATTACAAAGAATGCGTGAAGGCCGTCATTACGTCTCAGATATCTTAGGTTCTTTTTTCTTAACGGCCTTTGCAAGTGAAGGGGTGAGAAAGGCCTCTGGATTTAGAGACAATCATCCATTTTATAAGTGGCTTTTTGAACACGATTTCGATTTAGGCGTTGCTAGACAGGGCGATGCTATCGGTCCTCGTTTCACTTTTTCTTTCTAAAATAAAACGATAATAGAAATACACTGCGCTCATGGTAAAGATATGCCAGAGCGTATGCCCGTGAAGGTTTATGCTATGAAAGCATAGCACTTTGTTCTGATCGAGAAAAAAACAAGCGCATGCTAAAACAATGCTCACAATCGCACGTCTTATATTCTTATTCCCTTTGTGCAAAAAAGTGAGGAGAGTCATTGGAATAAAGACAAAGGTCGTTAAAATAAAAGGATGCTTGGGAATAAAAAATAGCACTAAAGATGGCATCAGCACCATTAACAAATAGATCATAAGTTTATGTCTATACTTGTCTTGCATATTTAAAAAGAGCCATGCATTCAATAAAAAAATTGAAAGGAAATCAAAAGTGCGCGCAAGCACACTAAAAGTTGAATGCATGAACATACTGGAAATACCAGTGAGGATTAGTAAAAGAAGAAGTTCTTTGTTTTTGTATTTCTTCCAAATAATTATTCCCAAAAAGATATAGGCAAGACTTGATATTGTTGCCATTGGCTGAAGTACAGGCAGATCTTCGCGCATAATTTCACAATTACACTTATCGGGATAGCAGGGGACTTTTTGGTGGAATGTATTTAGGAGCGCTTTCATGTAGAGACCTAATTAGTTAAGCCAACCACGCTCTTTGTAATCGTTGTATGTCATCTCAATCGTTTTTGAGATGTTCCAAGTATAGTCTTGAGAGAGCACAACGCGACTTTTTTCTCCTGAACAGACCCAACGATCGGGGGCTATTTCATTATACTTATCAGGAGTCAGCCTTACATCAATTTTTAGTAGCCCAACCAAAGATGCAATGAACTTCATTAAAAGTTTAGGCGCTTTAATTGAGAGAGTTCTAGGATTACCCATACTCTTTTTAATTTCACTATTAAGCTCTCTCATAGTGATGACCTGTGGGTGAGAGCTATAGAAAATGTCCCCAAAGCGAGTTTTCGTATTTGCCGTTTTGTAAATTGTTTCACATAGATCGAAGACGTTTACAAAGCTATAACTTTTATTCTCTCCATTTAGACCAGGGATAAGAATAACTTTACTTTGAACCATCTTAAAGACATCGAGAATGGCAACATCTCTTGGGCCGATAACCATAGGTGGTCTAATGATAACAAGATCACATCGGTCGCGAAGGTTTTCTTTTAGCCACAACTCTGTTTGCAATTTACTTTTACCGTAATCGCTTACAGGTGTCGGGATATCCTCTTCATCAATGATCTCTTTATTAACGGCCGGACCAGCGGCAGCTAGTGAAGAGATGAAGATGAATTTGAATTGATTCGTCAAATGCTCACAAAGTTTATTCGATAAGGTCTTTGTTGCCTCATAATTTACTTCGTAAAATGCTTGAGTATCAAGGGAATGAACTATTCCTGCAGTGTGAACAACTACATCTATATCTGTGGGGAGGTGATCAACCCACTCACATTTTTTTGCACTTAAATCTCCAAAGAGAAGAGTGCCTTTAACATTAAATTCTTTTGCTTTTTTTTCAGATCGTACTAGGGCATAAACTTCGTGACCTTCTCTTTCAAGTTGATCACATAGATGACTTCCTACAAAACCTGTTGCCCCAGTAACTAAAAACTTCATGATAAACTTTTACCGTAAATTCGGTAGCGCCTATAAGGACTTGCACCCATTCTTAGAAGGGGCTTATTCATTGGAAGGTTATCTTCAAGAATCCAGCTCATTTCGACTTCTTCGATTTTAGGATAATATTTAAGAATATTTTCCTGTTCTTTTTTGTACATCAAGGCCTCAAGACCAAGCTTTCTGTATTCAGGGCGCACACCCATTAAAAGAACGCGCACGCGGCTGATATATTTATCGGCCATCAGTAGTTTGAAAATACCTGTTGGAAAAAGTTTTCCCGATCTGTTCTTGTGAAAGACTTGGAACATATCTGGAAGTCCAACAATAAATCCAGCGGCCTTGCCGTCGACTTCAGTAAAGAGGATAAGCTCATCTTTTACGATCATCTTGAGGTCTTTGGCCATATGATCAAATTCTGCACGAGACATTGGAACAAAGCCCCAGTTAGCTTCCCAGGCGCTATTGTAAATTTCAAACATTAAATCAACTTCGCGATCCCAGTTCTTGCGATCAAGGTGACGGTAAGTGATCTTATTAGATGATTCAGTTCTCTCGGCAATTTTATGAATAACTTCTGGAAGTGTCGTTCTGATATTGAAGATATAGGCCAGCATGTCTTTGGACTTGCCATAACCCATGGCCTCGATATTTTTCGGATAAAACTCTGGGTTGTAGCTCATCATAAGAACAGGAGGTCCATCAAAACCATCCACAAGAGTGGCCCCTTCATAATTTGTTGAAGGGTTAAGTGGTCCTCTAATTTCTTCCATTCCTTGCTTTTTAAGATAGCTCTCAGCAGTCTCAAGTAGGGCTTCCCAAACTTCTTTACTATTGATGGCCTCGACAAAACCAAAGAATCCCACTTTTTCATTGTGGTATTCATTGTGAGCGTTGTTGATGATGGCGGCAATACGTCCAACATCTTCACCATCTCGTGTTGCGATCCAAGTTTTGATATTTCCAGTTTGGTAGAAAGGGTGATTTTTTTTGAAGAGATCTTTAACGGCCATCTTTAAGGGAGCGACCCAATTGGGATCGCCCACATAAATTTTCCAAGGGATTTCGACAAAGTCATTGAGGTCTTTTTTATTGTTAAACAGATCGACTTCTCTAATAACCAGTGCCATGAATCCCTTCCTTTATTAATGAACCATACAAGATGGAATTTCGAATCTCTTTTTCGCTTCTGAGAATACTTCAAGAACTTTTGTAAGTTCTGTCTTGTTGTGTGATGCCATGTATGAAGTTCTAATAAGAGCTTCGCCTTTTGGTACAGCTGGCGGCACAACTGGAGTAGCGAATACTCCGTTGTCTTGAAGAAAGCGAGTGACTTGCATTGACTTAAGATCGTCGCCAATAAAAATTGGGATGATCGGTGTGTGAGAGTTGTAAGTATAGAAACCGATTTCTTTGAAACCGTTTCTCATAAACTCTACGTTATCCCATAGTCTTTGGTGAAGAGAGTCATCAGCATAGATTACATCTAGACAAGCTGCAACTGTTGCTACCGCTGAAGGTGGCATAGAAGCAGAGAACATAAATGATCTTGCATTGTACTTAACATATTCCATTGCTTCAGCAGAACCTGAAACAACTCCACCGATTGATGCGAATGATTTTGAGAATGTTCCCATATTGAAATCAACTTTGTCTGTTACACCAAAGTGATTCATTGTTCCGCGCCCTTTGTCTCCCATTACACCGATACCGTGAGCATCGTCTACGTAAACATAAGCACCATATTTATCAGCAAGCGCAACCATTTCTGGAAGTTTTGCAATATCACCAGTCATTGAGAATACACCGTCAGCAACAATGATAACTTTCTGGAAGCGATTTACGTTTGAAGCAAGTTGTTCTTCAAGGTCTTCCATATTGTTGTGCTTGTATTTGAAAGTTGCTCCCATCGCAAGTCTTGAAGCATCGATAATTGAAGCGTGGTTTTCTGAATCAAATAGCATACAGTCTCTCGGTCCACAAACCGCAGAGATGGCCCCAAGATTTGTTTGCATACCCGTAGAGAAAACGAGTGCTTTTTCGTGACCAAGGTAGCGAGCTAGTTTTTCTTCAAGCTCTTCGTGAATAGCAAGGTTTCCGTTAAGGAAACGTGAACCAGTACAACCAGTTCCATATTTTTCGATGGCCTTAATGGCCGCTTCTTTTACGTGAGGGTGGTGAGTTAATCCCAAGTAGTTGTTGGAACCAATCATGATTTGATCTCTTCCACCAATTTGAACGACAGTTCCTTCAGAATCCTCAATAGGTCTAAAGAATGGGTAGAGGTCATTGTCTTTAAGCATTTGAGCTGTTTCAAGTGTTCGGCTACCAATGCCGCTAAAAGGTCTCGCCATAATTACTTCTCGTTTTTATAATATGTTACATGTGTTTGTGCAGTGTATTTAAGTACTCCTTTGACTGTC
>NZ_AUNE01000040.1 GCF_000447755.1 Bacteriovorax sp. BSW11_IV
GGCGACCTCCACCTTGGCAAGGTGGCGCACTACCAACTGTGCTACGCTCGCTTATTTGGTAACGCCGATATTATTGAAGCCGAATTTTTTTGTCAATTCAAAAATGATTGAAAAAATGATTTTAAATTGGGGTGCTCGCTCGATGCGTCATGTACCAATTGTTCAATGGCCTCATTCCTTCTTTTGAGCTCAATTGAGGCCTGAATAATGATCTCATAGACGCGTGGGCGCTTAATATTTTTTTGCAATAGCTCGTTCCCCAAAGTGAGTACTTGTCCTTTGGTTTCACTCGTTTGATAGAATAATTCAAGTTCAAAAATTTTGAATTCTTCTGAATCACCAAGCTTATCTTCATATGAGTTAGCAACGTGTAGGGCCTCATTGAAGTAATTACATTCTAAATAAGTTCTCCCTACAGTCACAACGACATGAACATTATCATCTGATGACTCTAGGGCCCTTTTAAGTGAGCGAAGAGCGATATCTTTGCTTTGGTTCGAAATAAGTAAATGCTTCCCACACATCGCAAGTCCCGCCGATATATACTTTCTGATATTTTCCGAAAGGTCGGGAACTTGGTTGAGAACTAGCGATAACTTTTCTAGGTCTTCAAATTTCCTATTGGCCAAGCAAATTCTGATTAGATCAGGAATTTGATTGATGGCCAGTGGAAAGCGACTAAGAAGAGCATTGGCCGCACTATAGGCGTCACCATATTGGCGCAGACCTTGGTATGTTCTCATAAGGCCAGTGAGAGTTTGAAAGTGTCTTTCACTATAAGAGAGGGCCACTTGATACTCTTCTCTTGCGGCCTCTAGATTTCCTTGCTTTTCATACACAAGACCTTTGAGATAGTAGGTCCAAACTAAGTCATCACTTAATTGCATGGAATTATCAATTCCTACTAAGGCCTCTTCGAAATCGTTTTTATGAATATGACTTTTAATTTTACAAACTTCTCTTTGATAGCGAGTTTGATTTACTTTTTTAGTAAAGGCCTCAATGATCGCATTTTGTAGTGTCACAGTTGTGAATGGTTGGCAGATATAGCTATCAACTTCTGTGTCGATATAAGAAGCGGCGGAGGCTTCACTGTTTTGCTTAGAGACAACCATGAAAACACAATTTTCACGATTGGGAATTAAATCTACGTGAAGATCTAGTAAGTCCTGAGCGTTCTTTTTACCTAAATCTCCAGCAGAAAAAATGATGGCAGCCATTTTCTCTCTAACAATCTCCGCCGCTTGATAAAAATCTCCAACAATATGAATGCTGGAAAGAGGAAAACCTAATGAGTTTAAAATTTTCTTAATAGTAGAACGAGTTGACGTCGTAGGGTCAACGATAACGGCATCTTTACCTTTAAAGAAGTCATTCAATTTTTTTTGAAGATCTTTTTCTAAGTTCAGTTCCATTAAATTCTCTACTTAAAAAGATTTGCTATCTTCTTTTGGTGTTCACTATAAAGTTCAGTTATCTTTTTCCACTCTTCAAGAGAGCTTGTTACTTCAACAACGATATGAATTCTATCTTCTTCATTTTCCACAATAGAGATTTCTTGAACTCTTCCTGTGATGAGAATTTGTCCAACTAATGGAGTCGTTGGAAGTTTTACAAGTTTTCTCTTCATTGGGTGGTTGAAAATATAGAGAGAAAGAAGGTGACCAAGGCCACAAATATTTTTTGGCACATTTAACGTTGCACTGTGATCGCCAAGTTCAACAAGTTGAATCACAGAGGGGTCCACAACTTCTGTTTTCGAAGTATTGTTGCGAATAAGAATGTTGTGCTTAAGCTCGCGAAAAATGTTGATTGATAAATTGTCTGCGAGACTTCCGTCTTTTTTCATAGAGGATAGAATAAATCAAGATTATTCGTGGAACAAGGCAAAACTACTTGAAATTAAAGAAAAGTGTTAAGCTCTCTTAAGAAGTTGCTCATTTCTAATAGTTTCCCAAATAACCTTAAAAAATGGCCCCAGAGTCGATAAGAAGAATTTGCTTACTGCATATTTTTGTAGCGATGAATTTTGTTGTATCGGTCAATTAATGTGCCAGAAAATTCAAGAGACTCAGGATTGAAGGCCGGGGTTTTTCCATGCCCACCAGGGATGTCTAAGATGTAATGAGGAATTAACCAACCAGGAATTTTGTCACGAAGTTGCAGAAATATTTTTCTTCCGGTTTCTAAATCTAAGTGAAAATGCATTCCACCCTTTACCAAATCAGGATGATGTAAATAATAGGGACGAATTCCTATTTTGTGGATGGCCCAAAATAAATCAGCAAGAGTATCTGAGTTATCGTTCACATCTTTTAGAAGAACACTTTGAGACAATAAAAGAAGATTTGTTTCTTTTTTTAATTTCGTAATGACTGCCTCGACTTCAGTTGAAATTTCTTCACTGTGATTTAAGTGAGTCACAAGAGTGATTGTTTGAAATTTTGAAGAAAACTCATTAATTAACTGAATGAAATTTTCATTCAAGCGAGAAGGTATAATTATCGGAACACGAGAATGAAAGCGTATGCACTTGATACCAACATTAGCAAAGGCCTCAAGATATTCACGCAATTTTTCATCGCTTAAAATAAGTGGATCACCACCGCTAAAAATAATTTCTTCAATTTCTGGGTGGTCTTTCAAGTACTGGATCGTATTTTGAAAATCGGCCTTAAAAAGATCGTCTTTAAACGTGAGTTCATTTTTCCTAAAGCAATAGCGACAAATGATTGGGCAAACTGTTGTCGGGAGAAATAGAGCACGATTTTTATAGCGATGGATTAGCTGTTTTGCTTTTGCGTGAGTTGTGTCACCGATGGGATCATACATTCCATCAATTTGTTCATTTTCTTGTTGGGCCGGAATAAATTGTTTCCACAAAGATGATTGTGGACCAGCTTCTTTTATTTTTTGTGCAAAAGATTTTGGAATGAAAGAGTTGTACTCAATGTCTTTTAAATCAGTGCCAAAAAAAGCATTGATGTCATTTGGTGTGCGCAGTGAATTTTTAAATTCTTGTTGCCACTGGATCATTGCTGTTGTTTCTTCTTCTCTTTTTGGTAGTGGTAATTGGCCCAAAAGGCCGTGCCGCGAATGAGAAGGGCCCCGTAGATAGACATACCGGTGAAATGAAGGATGACTTCCATCGTTGACATCTCGCCAGCGTTTGCAAGGGTGTAGTACATCCAATAAAGGAGAACGATATGGATGACAAAAATAATGGCCTGTTGAATTCTATAAGCTAACATGGGCCCTTTATATCGAGGCCCCCTGCATTAGGCAAATTTATTGTTTTGGGCGTATCGTTTTTGCTTCTTTTATAAATTCGCGGGCCTCTTTGCCTTCAACTTCACGAAATTCAATGATTTTATTTAGCGAATAAGATTTAAAAAGATTTGTTTTTAAGCAGTGGGCGTAAAGAATATTTCCTGCAGGTAGTGGCAAGAGAGCAATGGCCTTAATTGGTCTCAGTTGTCCTCTCATGCTGCCGCCTTTGTAGCGAATGAGAAGAACACGTTGTTCTTCAACCATTTTTACAATGCCTGCAAGTTTTGTTGGTATTGATAGATCTTTGTTTTTACTAAACTCGCTCAGGTTAAATAATTTTCCAATTTGGGCATCCATTTTCTCGCCTTGAGCGCCAAGACCTTTGATGTAAATATGCAAAGATGCCCAAGCATCATCCAATGCGCGGTGATGATTCTCTAGGGTGATGTCGAGCTCTTCGCTCAACGTTCCTAGTTTATAGTTAGGCATATCTTTTAGGGTGAGCCTAGCGAAACGACATGAACAAAAGACGTCATTATTTTGCCAAGCTGTATTAAGATGATGGGCAGCATAAACAATGAAGCCGGCATCGAACTTGGCATTATGGGCGATAAAAGGCAGGTCGCCAGCAAATTCTCGAAATCGAGGGAGTACGTCTTCAATTTTTGGAGAAGTGGCCACCATTTCATCGGTAATTCCGTGAATATCGATAGTATTTTGCGGGATGTTAATTCCGGGATTTATGAGCTGGTCAAATGTCTCGATACCGTCTTTTGTAACCTTTACGGCCGAGAGTTCTATGATGCGATCGAGAAGTGGTGAAAGCCCTGTAGTTTCAAGGTCTACGGCGATGACGCCCTTCGGAAAAGCTCGTAATAAAATCTCTGTTTCGGAGTGCGAAATTTCGCTCATTAAATGTACCTTGTCTTGACTCTACTTCCATTGACATCGTGCCCGGTGGACTTTAAAAGTGTTTAATATTTTTCGTGCTTTAAGGCCACAACTTTGTCTTATTTTTAGACTTAATTTAAGGACGGTATATGAAGAATTTTGATGTTGTTGTAATTGGTGCAGGCCCAGGTGGGTATGTTGCAGCAATTAGAGCGAGCCAACTTGGTAAAAAAGTGGCGATCGTGGAAATGGATAAAATGGGCGGTGTTTGTCTAAACCGCGGTTGTATCCCTACAAAAGCAGTCTTAAAGTCTGCTCACTCAGTACACGAGCTTCATGACTTCAAAGAGCTTGGTATTAACGTTGAACTTAAGGGCCTAGATGGTTCTCAAGCTGTTAAAAGAGCAAAAGGCATCTCTGATAAAATCTCTAAGGGTGTTGAGTTCTTAATGAAGAAAAACAAAATCGAAACTTTCAATGGTTTCGGAACTCTTAATGATAAAAACACTATTGAAGTTAAACTTTCAAAAGGTGGAGTAGAGACACTAAAAGCTACGAATATCATTCTTGCTACTGGTGCACACTACAGAGCATTCCCTGGTCTTGAGCACGATGGAAAAAGACTTATCGGTGCTTGGGAAGCGATTAAAATGGAAACTCTTCCTAAGTCTATCGGTATCATTGGTGCCGGTGCTATCGGTGTTGAGTTCGCATACTTTTGGAATGCCTTCGGTGTAGACGTTCATATTTTCGAACTTCAAAAAAATCTTCTGCCAATCGAAGATGAAGATTCTTCAAAAGAAGTGGAAAGAGCATACAAAAAATACGGTATTAAACTTTCACTAGGTGTAGAGAAAGTTTCTGCTAAGAATAACGGTAATGATGTAACAATCACTGCTGTAGAAAACGGTAAGACTGTAGACTACAAATTTGAAATGGGTCTAATTGCTGTTGGTATGACAGGAAATATCGATGGTTTTGGTCTAGATAAAGTTGGTGTTAAAACTGACAGAGGATTTGTTGCTGTAAACGATATGTACCAAACTAATGTACCAAATATCTACGCAATTGGTGACCTTGCTGGACCTCCGCTACTAGCTCACTCAGCTTCTCACGAAGGTGTTATCGCAGCTGAGCATATTTCAGGTCAACACCCACACGCTCTAGATAAGATGAATATTCCTGGTTGTACTTACTGTCAGCCACAAGTAGCATCAGTTGGGTACACAGAAAAAGCTCTTAAAGAGAAAGGTATCGAATATAAAGTTGGAAAACTTCCTTTCCAGGCCAATGGTAAAGCGGTTGCTTCAAATGAGACAGCTGGTTTTGTTAAAACTCTAATTGGTAAGCACGGGGAACTTCTTGGGGCCCACATTGTTGGAACTCACGCTACTGAGCTTATTCATGAGTACGTTCTTTTCCGTACAATGGAAGGGATCGATGAAGAGATTTTTGCAACAGTTCACCCGCATCCAACGCTTGGTGAGTTTCTTGCTGAATCTGTTATGGCCGCTAAGGGCAGAGCACTTAACTTTTAATTAATTTTGTAAGGAGATTTATATGGCAAGACATGAAATCGTAATGCCGCAAATGGGAGAGTCCATCACTAACGGGACGATCACTAAATGGCACAAGGCCCCAGGTGACACAATTAAACTTGATGAAGTTTTACTTGAGATCTCTACTGATAAAGTAGAATCAGAAATTCCTTCTCCTTATTCAGGAAAAGTAGTTGAACTTAAATATGCTGAAGGCGACACAGTTGACGTAGGTCTTCTAATCGCTGTTATCGATGACGACGCTAATGCAACTGCAAGTGCACCTGCTGTACAACCAGCGGCAGCACCGGCACCAGCTCCAGTTGCTTCTGCAGCTCCAGCGGCTTCAAACCCAGCAAGCAAGAGACATGACATTGTTATGCCTCAAATGGGAGAGTCGATCACTAACGGTACAATCACTAAGTGGCACAAGCAGCCAGGTGATATGGTAGCAATTGATGAAATTCTTCTAGAAATCTCTACTGATAAAGTAGAGTCAGAAATTCCTTCACCAATGGCAGGAAGAATTGAAGAAATTCTTTACGCTGAAGGTGAGACAGTTGATGTTGGTCTAAAGATCGCAACTCTTGAGCTTAACCCATCTGCGGTTGCTTTTGGTGCTTCTTCAGCTCCTGCAGCATCTGCACCAGCGGCAGCTCCAGCAGCTGTAGGGACAACTTCATCTGCTCCAGTTGCACAAGCAGCTTCTGGTGAGAGAAGATTCTATACTCCACTTGTTAAAGCTATGGCCAAAGAAGCGGGAGTTTCTCTTAACGAACTTGCAAGCGTTCACGGAACAGGAGCAGCGGGAAGAGTATCGAAAAAAGATTTCGAAAACTTCCTAGCAACTCGTGGTTCAGCGCCTAAGGCAGCTCCAGTAGCATCTGCTCCAGCAGCGGCGAAACCAGCAGCTCCAGCAACTTCATCTGTTCCAGCTTTTAAAACTGGTGACAGAGTTGAAATTATCCCAATGGATAATATGAGAAAAGCAATCGCTAGAAATATGATCGCTTCTAAAATGACTTCACCACACGTGAATTCAATTGATGAAGTTGATATGACTAGACTTGTGAAGTTCAGAGAAGGTTTCAAGAAAGAATTCCAAAAACAAGAAGGGTTCTCTCTTACTTATACTCACTTCATTCTATACGCTATCGTTCAAGCGCTTAAAGAGTTCCCTCTTGTTAACGCTTCAATTGATGGTGACAATATTATCGTTAAGAAAGATATCAATCTTGGATGTGCAGTTTCTGTTCCTGGTAACGGTCTCGTTGTTCCAGTTATCAAAGGTGCTGATAATCTAAATATCACAGGTCTTGCTAGACAACTTAACGTACTTGTTGAAAAAGCAAGAGCAAGAAAACTTTCAATGGATGATCTATCTGGTGGAACTTATACTTTCACTAACAACGGTTCATTTGGAATTCTTGCTGCAACACCAGTTATTCTTCAACCACAACTTGGTATTTTCTGTGTTGGTACAATTAAGAAAAGACCAGTTATCACTGAAGACCTTTCAATTGCAATTCGTGATATTATGTATGCAACTCACTCATACGATCACAGACTTATTGATGGGGAACTTGGTTCGAAATTCCTTAAGCATGTTATCAACACGCTTGAGACAATGGATCCAACTAATCTATTCTAAAAAAATAAGGCCCGATTTGATCGGGCCTTTTTTTAGATATCAAATGATGTTTCAACATCTTTTTCGCATTTAAGTAGTGCACCATCTAGGTCTTCATAGTGCTTGGCCTTGATTGTAAGTGTTCCTTTGGAGTTTTCAAGTAGAACAAGTCTGGATTCTTTTCCAGTGATAACATTTTTGTAAGAGACAACATCATCTTGAAAAATAACGACACTTGAATTGTCGATATCACTATGTTGGATGATGTAAATTTCCTCCGAAGTAACAGCGTTTTTCACATGAACGACTTCAATGGTACGATCGTTGTATCTTTTTTTACAACTAACTTCAGCATTGAGCCTCATGGCCATGGAATTAAGACCAAATAACATAATGAACGTTGCAGCTATCGCTTTCATCTTAGATCTCCTCATCTCAAAAGAATTTTGATGATTTTAAAGCAATTTTCTTGCCGGCCTTAATTATAGAGTTTCAATAGGTTAGGAGCTATTTCGAGATCAAGAAACTGATGGCCGTCTAAACTTTAGATGTTCATTGGTTAACAACGCCTTCATTGTTTTTATCAAGTTCGTGAAATGTTTTATGGAGGTATTTTTTAAAGATGCGATCAACAGTGCCATCGTTTATAAGCCCTTCCAACTCTCTAGAATAATCATCTGCTATGGCCTTATCTTTGATATTGAAAACCAAAAATAGATTTTCAAAGGCCACAAGCGGAGGGATTTGTTTTAATTTTATTTTCATTTTTGGGGCCAAGAGATCTGCAGTAAAGACATCGGTGAGAATAAAATCAAAGCGATTGGCCTTTAATTTCATGAGAGATTTTTCTTCTGTTTCAGACTCAATTCGATACCAGCCTTTAAATTGATTGATCTTTCCTGGATAGTCGTAAGTCTTTATAAGACCAACTCTTTTTCCAATCATTGATTGCCAAGTAAATACTTCTGGTGCATCGGAGTTATCTATTTTTGTATAAAGACCAATTGGAAAAAAAGAAGCGTATGCTTTAGGGGCATAAAGATTACCATCGGGAGTTGCATCCAAAATGGCATCGTATTCACCATTTCGAACACCTTGCTTACAGCGAGTCCAAGGAATATCACGAAAGGTAAAATCGAAATTTAGTTTTTTAAGAATTAGAGAAGCGATCTCAATGCTAATACCTTGATTGAAATCTTCGCCTTTATAAAAAGTGAAGGGATACCAAACGTTTCCACAAATGACGAGTTGTCGCTTCTTTGGTTTTTCTTGTCCAAATGTTTGAGTCGAAAATAATAGGACGAGTAAAATTAAAAATTTCATTTCCTATAATTGTAAAGGCCCTGTCATATTAACAAAATGACAGGGCCAAGGCTCGGTCAAGGAGTTGCCTAAAATAATCTAAGCATGAATCCATTATGATGGGCTTTGAAAAAAAAGATACTCAAGTTAAACAAAATTTTGATACAAAAAGGCCCGAATAAATTCGGGCCCTTAAGTCAAGTAAGATGATCAATCGTACTAGAGAACATCGATGTTAAATTTCATACCAACGATAATTTTTGTGAAAGTAGGGTCTTCTGTCCCAGCAGCTTTGTAGTCACGATCTTGCATAACGTAAGCTACGTGGTAACGGAACTCAGGCATTACATGGTACTCGTAAGATAGAGCGTATGCATTTTCAGAATAGTTTTCTTTATTGTCGATTTCAAGTTTATCCATTACAAATTTGAATCCAACATGGTGCTTATCCATTTTGTAACCAAGTTTAGTAACGATAGAAGTAATCTCTTCATCTTTACCACTGTTTACTTTATCACCTTTAAATAGGTTGTAATCTACATCTAGGTACATTGACCCAAAGTGAAATTGTGAACCAGCTGCAAGGTAAGTCATCTTTTGATCGTTAGCTCCAGAAGTTGGACGAACGTGGTAAGATGCCATTGGAAGGATTTTTCCATCCATGAAATTTCCTAGATACGTTACACCGTATAGAACATTTCTTTGCTTCTTATTTCCACTTCCATCAGTGTCTTTATCAGCATTGAAAACTTGCCACATTAAGCTTTGCCCAGAAAACTTTGTCGCTACGTTAACACCCATTTCATAAAAAGGAACAGGTAGTGTATCTGTCCCGTTACCAGCTAATGAATAGTGGTAAACGTCGGCAGCATTGTAATCTTCTTCTCTTGTACCGTACCATACGAATTGCTTACCGATGTTGATGTCGATATTTGCTGTTGGCTTGTGAGTCACGTAAATGTATTGAGCGATTTTGTTAAGACCATCTGTTTTATCTTTTCCATCTTGTGTCCAAGAGAAACGAGCATAGTAATCTAATTTATCATTTACTGTTCCTGAGAAAGAACTATAAAGAGTAGCTGCTTCAAAATCTGTATAATTTGGTGTACCAGACTTTTTTTGATCGTTGTCAGCACTTACGTAATCGAAACGACCTTGGACATTAATTTTGTGTGAACCTGCGGCAAATGCGCCCATCCCTGTGGCAAGCATAAGCGTCACTAGTGACATCTTGTAAAAACTCATTTTCTCTCCTTGAATATTGATACTTAAATTGTTCTTCTAAAAAGTGAATTGGAAAACTTAATTTATTCTTAAGCCTCTTGAGTTAGAAATGAGCGTATACTTTGATATGGCCAAAAGAATGATTCTTATTACATATTTCATATTTTTTTATATTTCGAGCTCATTTTCAGAAGATAAAAATATCGAATACAACTTCGTCACGCTTGAGTGGCCCCCATATGTCGGTAAGGATTTGTATGATAACGGGCTGGCCGCAACCGCATTAAAAAAGGCCCTTCGTAAAAGCCGTACGGGATTTTCCATTCATTACAGACCTTGGGTACGTGCTCTCAAAGAAGCAGGGGAAGGAGAGTATCATGGGATATTTCCTGCTTATTATAGTGGTGAGAGATCTAAGGACTTCTATTTTTCTGATCCAATTATGAAAGGACCAGTAGGATTTTATAAGAAAAAATCAACAAATCTCTATTATGATGGGAACATAAAATCCCTTCAGCAATATAAGATTGGACTCGTTCGAGGGTATGTAAATTCAATTTTAGTTGATAAGACTTTAGATCTGAAAAAAGATTTTGCCAGTTCAGATGAAGAGAATTTAAAAAAATTATGCGCTAATAGAGTTGAACTTATTGTTATTGATTTTCTTGTTGCCAAGTACTTGATTGATAAGATGGCCAAAGAAGGAGAAATTGGCTGTATTGATTTGGAAGAGATTGGCCCACCATTAGAGAATAAGGAATTGTATTTATTAATCCCTAAAAAGTTTAAGAATGCAAAGATACTATTGGAAAAAGTAAATGAAGGTCTGAAATAAAAAGGCCTTCATATGAAGGCCTTTATTTATTAGAAATTTGAAATTTTTTCGACTAGCTCTGGAAAATCAATGAAAGGGTTTCTATTGTTTTGAAGCTCATAGATACCTTCATTTCTTTCTCTTTCTTCACCGTCTACAGGATCAAGAAGGTGCCATCTCTTAAGCGTTTGTTCCTGATCTCTGGAGATGCTTCCACCGTAGCGAGTTGCGAAGTAGAAAAGTGCTCTTGCTACATTTCCTTTGTGTTCATCAGGTGGTTCAAAATTGTGTTTTGAATCAGATTTAGATGCACTACAAAGACTTCTGGCGTCGGTTTTTTCAACATCTCTAAATTCATAATTACCACGAACTGAATTTGCTTTTGATTCAGTTGGAAAGAGGTGGTGAAGATCTGCTTTTTGAACAGAGGCCTGTTTTCCACCAAAGAATTTAGATTGTGGCCATGTGTGCTCACAATTTAGAACATCTTGATTAGGGATTTGCTTTGGTCCAAGGTTTCCAATGTTTGGAGAGTCTTCGCGGTAAACGTTGTTACAATAAACGTCTTTCACGTAATAGCCCTTAGCGTCTCTTTCAAGGTGAAGTTTTCCAAAAAGTACTTCTCTGGCACCACGGTAGCCAAGTGAAATTTGGCTATAGCACTGTCCTTTTTCACTACGGTTACAACCTAAAGTGTCTGGAGCATTAATGCGTTTTTGGTGTACTTCAGTAAGAACTTTTTGAAGTGCTCTTTTAAGCTCTTCATCTCTTAACTGATCTTGTTCAATACTCTTTTGAAAATCTTCAGGATAGTAATCAAGTCCTGCAGAAAAAGTAAATGCTGGCAGGATGATGAGGGTCAACCAGATCAGTTTTTTCAAAGTGAATTCCTTTTTTGATTCGGACCTTCAATGGTCCCTTTCTAAAAGTGTACAAAAAGAAATTAATTTTGCTAATACATTTTTTTAGAAAAACTTATTAGGATTTTGTTAGAAAAAAAAGGCTTCCTAATGGAAGCCTGATTTTATTTAGATATTGCTGATTGAGTCGATTAGGTGCGGGTAGTCGATGAATGGGTTTCTGTTGTTTTGTACTTCATAAATCCCATCGTTTCTATCCATTTCGTCTGCATCAACTGGATCTTGTTCGTGCCATCTTCTTAGAGTAGCTTCTTGCTTTGGATCGATATCCATTTGGTATCTAACTGCAAAGTAGAAAAGTGCTCTAGCAACGTTTCCTTTGTGCTCAGTTGGTGGTTCGAAGTCTCCGCCGTTTCCTTCTGTGTGAGAAGCTTTACAGTCAGAACCTACTTCATATCCATTAACGTCAGCAAATTTGTAGTTTCCGCGAACTGAATTTGCTCTTGAATCCGTTGGGTAAAGGTGGTGAAGATCTGATTTTTGAGTTTCGTTGCCAAATCTTCCTGTGAACTTAGATTGTGGCCAAGTGTGCTCACAGTTAAGGATGTTAGAGTTAGGAATGATTCCTGGTCCAACTTTAGTCTGAGAATTTCTGATTTCTTTGTTACAGTATACGTCTTTTACGTAATACCCTTTAGCGTCTTGTTCAAGGTGAAGTTTTCCGAAAAGAACTTTTCTAGCACCTTTGTAGCCTAGAACGATTGGAGAGTAACAGCTTCCTTTCTTTCTAGAGTCGCAACCAAGTGTGTCTGGACCATTTCCATTTGTTTGGTGCGTGCTGCTCACAACTTCAAAAAGAGCTTCTTTTAAAGCTTCATTCTTAAGTTGTCCGTTTTCGATTTGTGATTGGATGTCAGCAGGATAGTAGTTGTGTGCTGCAAGTGTAGATACTGATAAACCTAGGATAAGTAAGCTCAAAAGTTGTTTCACGAGAATTCCTTCTGTTCGTGTTGTTGGTGTGTGCAGGCACTATAAAATAAAAAATTAGATTTGCTAATACTTTTTTAAAGGCAAACTTATAAAAATTCTTACATTTCGAATTTTCATAGGCCTTGCTATGCGACAACTAGCTCTTTGCGCCGTCCCATAGCTTGTTTAGACGCTCTTTGATGTTTTTTTCGAGACCAATTTCTTGGGGTTCGTAAAATTTTGGCGTCCCATTTGGCGAATACTGTTGTTTCACAAAGTGGTGCGGATAGGCGTGAGGATACTTATAAGGCGCAGTTCCTTTAGGGGGATAGTTTCTAAGATGATTTGGCACTTCTATAGTCTGCTGGTTTTGAACGTATTCCAAAGCTGCATTGATGGCATTGTAAGCGGCATTACTCTTTACTGTAGACGCGAGATAAGTTGTTGCTTGCGCAAGATTTATGCGCGCTTCTGGCATACCAATATTTTGAACGGCCGTAAGTGCCGAAACCGCCATGGTGATTGCCTGCGGATCGGCATTACCCACATCTTCTGAAGCGAAGATCACAAGGCGTCTCGCTATAAAGACAGGATCTTCACCACCATCAAGCATGACGGCCAACCATAAAATAGCGCTGTCAGGATCAGAGCCTCTCATGCTTTTTATAAAGGCAGAGATCACATCATAATGGCGGTCTTGATTTTTATCGTAAGAGCGCGCGTTTTCTAAAATTAGTGGGCGCACGAATTCAAGCGTCATTTCATTGCCCGCACTATATTGAGTGACAATTTCTAAAAGATTGAGAGCATTTCTCGCATCGCCATTAGCGTGATCAGCGATAAATTCCATAGCGTCTTTAGTAATATGCAAATCAAAATCACTGGCAGCAGTGCTGATGATTTGTAAAAGATCACTTTCATCAAGTTTTTTTAGTTCAATGGCCTGAACGCGACTTAAAAGAGCGCGGTTTACTGAGCTTCTCGGATTTTCTGTTGTGGCGCCAATAAGTTTAAAATCTCCCGCCTCAACATAGGGAAGTAGAGCGTCTTGTTGGGATTTGTTAAAGCGGTGGATCTCGTCCACAAAGATAACGGCCTCTTTACCAAACATGTCGCGCATCTCAATGGCGCTGGCGATGAGCTTTTTGAGGTCACTTACTCCGCCCAAAACGGCATTAAAGGAGTAAAACTCGCGTCCTGAGTTTTTGGCGATGATGCGGGCAAGGGTTGTTTTTCCTGTTCCTGGAGGTCCCCATAGAATTAAACTTGGGAAATTCTTCTCTTTTAAAAAGGAGTAGCGGTTAAAAATATGGGCCTGACCCACGTAATTATCAAAGGTTAGGGGTCTTGCTCTGTGGGCAAGGGGGCGCGAGCTTTCATTGTCGGCCTTATTTTGACTAAAGAGATTTAGTTCATCACTCACAGAATTTACCCTTTGATAAAAAACTTTTGGGGAATATAATAACAAGTCTGTTGACTTAGGGCCCCATAAACACTAAGTTAGACAAGAATTTTTATCCCATTTCGTATGAAGTGGCCAATGCTAGAAAGAAGGAGGTGAATGACATGTCTGATTACTCAATCAAAGTTAACATTGATGACAAAATGGGTGCGGAAAGATCTTTAAAGAAATTTAAAAGACTTTGCGAATCTTTTGGCGTTATCCGTGAGTACCGCAAAAGACAAGAGTACAAGAAACCTTCTGTACGTAACAAAGAAAAGCTAGCTGCTGCCGATAAGAGAAGAAAGAAAACACAAATCAAATTCTCAAGAGGTTCAAAAATCTAATTAATTAGATCAAGATATTCTTTGAAAGGCCCGCTTAATAAGCGGGCCTTTTTTTTGGAGGCGGCATCTGCAGGAGCAGATGACGCCGAACAACTTCGAGTGGAGCTGGAAGCGTAACGAGAACCAGTCTTTATTCTTTGTAGGAAATTTCTCCCCTCTACTAAACAATCGCCAAAACCCCCTATAATAAAGGGGAGTGGAGGTGACTGACAATGAACAAAGAAAAGTTTGTTTTTAATAGACCGGCTTTTTTCATTCTCTTTAAAAAGAGTTCATTTTTTATTTCGCTTTTATCTTTCGTGGCCCTATCAATTGGCTACTTTCAATTTGAAACAGTAGGGCAGTGGAAATTTCTGCAAAACTGGATTTTCGATTTTCTTCCTTCAACAATTGTCACTTATACATTTTTGGTATTTGTTTTAAGTGCCGCTTTATTTTCTTTGTCACTCGTAGGGATTTATTTCTACGTGGCAAAATTTCTTTCTTTCGGAGTGGATGCTAATGGGGTGTTCGGTCCAGTTGAAGAGAAGCTCTTTCCAAGAAAAAAATATATTCTTCTACAAGACATTCGCTATATGGGTCTTGATGTTCTTGGCTCATTTGTTGTGCAAGCAGTGAATGATAAGCTTAGAGTTCCTTACAAGTTAAATCGCTTTGATGAATTCTATTTAAGAAAGAGCATTAAAGACGCTATCAACACTCGCTAAGAAAAGGCAAAAAATGGGAAAACCAATTACACCACTTGTTGGATGTGATGTATTCGTATTAAATCACGAAAATAAACTTCTACTTATTCAAAGAGCTGACAATGGGTTATGGGCCTTGCCTGGTGGTTGTCAGGATTTGGGAGAAACTCCTAAAAAATGTGCCGAAAGGGAATGCTTTGAGGAATCTGGATTACTCGTAAAATGTACGGACTTGATTGGCGTCTATAGTTCGAGTTGTTATGAATATATCCACTATCCATGGAAAGAAAACGAATTTATTCATCTTCTCTTTGTTGCAAAAATAGAAGGTGGTAAAGAAACAATTTCAAGTGAAACACTTAAAGTCGCTTGGTTTTCAGAGAATGAGATTCCTAAATTATCAGATGGGCATAACATCCGTATTAAGCATGGATTTGAATATATAAATGGAAAGAGGACTACTCCATATTTCGAATAGAGATATTTTATTACTTTTTATCAATTCTTGTTAATTTGAAAAAAAAAAAATATGTTTATTAAGAAATCTTTATTAAATTAATTGTAATTTATTTCGAGTAGTGTGACTGATATTTCCATCTGATTAATAGGACTTTTGGATTATGTGTACCACTGAAATAAACAAGCCTTCATTTCGAATTAGAAGGAATAATGGCTTTTTAAAATCGCTATTTTTTTTGGAACATGACCTCTTTTTGAACAATTTCTCTCAACCGATACTTAATTTTATCAGATCGATTTGGATTACTGCTTTATTTGGGGCAGTTTATTTTATTGTATTCAAATGCATTATTTTATCTGAGTCCTGCAAATTGGAATCAATTTCGATTCAGGATATTATGACAGTTATAGTTTGCCAGGTTGGAATTTACTGGCAGTTTGATACTTTGTTTGGAAGAAAATGGGAATATTGTGCTAATTTATTTAATGAAATTATGATTCTTAATGTTTCTGAAAAAAAATATTATCAATTGGAATACTTGAGATCTACATTGGCCATTGATCTTTGTTCTCTCGATTTAGTTAAGAATAAATCTTTTGATGACTTTTTCTTGGTAATCTTTAGACGAGCTGCAACTCATTCAAATTTAAAAATCTGTTATATTGACAATTTATGTGTGAAGAATCAGTTGAGAGAAGATTTTGTTTTGAAAATTCTAAACGACTATCAATCTTTCTGTTTTGATAAAATTAATAAAAAACGAGTTTTCGATAGAGATGAATAATTTTGACCGATATTGTTAGTTAAAAAGCTCCTCTCGGAGCTTTTTTTATTTCTGACAATTTGCTTGGTAAACTTCATCGTGAACAGCATTATTTCTGTCGAGATTATTTAGGAGAGTATAAAGTCTGTTTCTTTCCATAATTTTGTGGTTTCTTTGAGTCTTTAGGGAAGTGATTGCGATTTCAATTTTTGTGAGAGTGAGTTGTTTAACAAGAGGGTCTTTTGAAGTTCCTGTTATACCAGTGTTTAAATCTCTTCTTTCTTTTGATAAAAGCGCTTCATCTTTATAAGTCTTAATGATCTCTTCATCGTAAGCATTAATTCTATTTTGGAGTAGTGCTTTATTTACAATATTATTACTAATTGTTTCGGCAATTTCATTACAGTCTAGTGCGAATGTTTGGGCTGAAAGAACTAAAAATAGGGCCGCTATAATTCTCATGGGGAGTCTCCTTTTTTCATGAAAATAGCAGACTTATAAAAATGGGCCATGAGAAGGGGGACTATTACACGGCCGTTTAAATTGTAGACGGCCCTCAAAAGACTTCATAAAGATCTTTGATGCTAGGATTGGACCTAAAATCAACGATATAAGAAGTGTATTTTCAATACCAATTGTGTGAGCAAGCTTAGAGAATGCAAAAGACATTACAATGTAAACAAAGAGGTCAGAACAGGCCAAAAGAGTAAAGTCTGTACCTGATTGCATTTTAGAAGATGCCGTTAGGTAAGAGTAATTTAAAAGTGACAGGGTACAATAGCGTAGGGCGATTTGCATGGCCGCAATCACAACAAGATGCTCTGTCTTGCCAAAAAGTAATGTGAGATAAAAACTTAAATAGACCAAAGTTCTGACGAGAACTAAGCTTGCGGTGGCCTTTGTTAAGTGAAGCTTCTCCATCACTTTACCAAGTGATAGCGAAGCGATAATTCCAACGATAGGAGCTAGTAATGAAAGAAACTGACCAATTTCTTCGATGGCGACTCCACGATCAACAAGGGCAATATTTTGCAGGGCCGCAAATCCCGTTTCAGGTAGGCGCAACACTATAGTAAGACCAATGGCCTTTAGAAGAGTGTCATTTGAAAAAGAGCGCTTTAATGAAATTTGATCAAGCTCTTCACCTTGGTGAATATTGTCATCTCTAAATAGACAATAAACGGCCAGTGACCCTAGTGCCAGGGCAAAAGTTCCAAGAAAAACACTATTTAAATAGGGGCTATTGTAGAGCATTAATGGAAGACCTCCACCAAGAAGCGCCCCTAGAGCAACGGAAGATGATTGAATAGAAGCGGCCTGGCTTCTTTCCTTTTCATCAAGCATTTCACAAGTTAGGGCATCCAGCATAATGTCTTGGGTCGCACTTGCAAGTGAGAGAAAAGCACCGATAACAAGAATGGTATTGAAATCTGTTTTGATACCAAAGTGGTACAAAGCGTACATGGAAGCTGCAATAATGATTTGAAAGAAGATCATTAGCTTTTTTCTGGCCTTCTTATTTACGCGCGCCCATTCTTCTATTTTTGGGGCCCATAAAAATTTTAAGGCCCACGGTAAACCAACTAGTGACAAAGAACCTATCTTTGAAAGATCAAGGCCTTCAAGACGCAAAATAGAAGGCAGTGCCCCTGAGAAAATATAAAGAGGCACTGACTGTACAAAATAAAAGAAAAATATTTTGATAAATTTTGCGTTTTTCAAATTAGTCCTTAAAGCTCGTGTGCGAGAGTGTCACGCTTTTCAACCAATGGATTCTCAACAAGTTCATTGATGGCCGGTTCAGGTCTTTCGGCATCATCCTTGTATCCTTGAGTCACAAGACGAACTTTGTTAAGGGCAACCTTAACATGGTGAGATTCAAAGAAATTGTAAAGGGCCATTTTATTTTTGAGTTCAGGAAATTTCTGTTGGTAAGAAAGAATTGTCTCTCTTACGCTTGCAAAGAAATCTTTTTCACTGAAATCCATATAGCGATCAAGTATATCTGAAAGATAGCGGTAGTGACAAATAAAGAGTGTCGTTTGAATGAAGTGAATAAGCACTTCTGGTGGACTCTCAAGGATTGTGCCCTTTGCGATCGCAGGGAAATCCTTATACATTTGTTTGTAGCCATCGATTGAAATATGAACGTCGTCAGCGAAGTCTTTAATGATCATTCTTGTGGGTATATTATCTTTTAAAACGATAACGGCGTTTTGCCCATGTGGTGAGAAAACAAGGCCGTATTTAACAAGAGTATGCAGAAGGGGATAAAGCATGGCCTCATGAAATTTTTTCGTCCATTCTTTCACCGAAAGACCTGAACTCTCAATAATACACTTCACAACTGGAGTGTTATCAAATCCCACATGAATAAGCGAAGAAAGAGGAAGTGCTCTTTCGCCCTCTCTTAGAATATTTGACATTGGTTCACGCCATGTAATTCCAAGCATCTCCTTGAATTGGTAAGGTGCTTTTTGAATTTGGAAATAGTAGTCTTGATCAAGTTGAATGCCTGCGCATTCGCTCATAAGGCCCAGTCCACATTCGCCTGCAATAAATTCGTCTTTTCCAATGAGGTTTTTGAGCCACGTTGAAAGATCGGGAGCAAGTAGAATTCTCTTTTTTGGTAACCCTCTCCAAACGGCAGTATTAAAAATTGTCATACAAGTTTTAACAAAGCGCTTATTGTTGTCAGAAATATTGCTTAAAGTTCTAATTGATTGCTGTGCAAGATAGTTATCTTTACCGTAATCAAGGGGAACAAGGTCGTTATTTGCAATGGCCATGTTAAAGTGAGAAACAATCATATTGTCCCACTGCCAAGGGTGAACTGGCATAAACATATACTGGGCTGGATCTAATTGCTTATCTTTTAGAATATTATTGAAGTTCTCAATTTCATTTTTCGAAAGCTCTTCATTGATAAGAGTTTCGTAGCTATTGTTTTCGTCACCAGCGTAGTTGGCATGATCTTTTTTTATCGCAATCCAGAAAAGATTAATCTTTGATTTTGATTCAGGTGCATACTTTAAATAGTCTGAGTAAGAGAAACCTTTACGGCCTTTGTTGAAGATAACCCATGGGTGAGCTTCAATTTCACCTTCGATTTCTTCATAAGTCATTTGGGCAACTCTAGACGTGGCGACATTTTGTGAACTTTGCAAAAGGTGAAGATCGGCCATAATTGTAGAGTTCATCTCTTCAATAAAGTACGCCTTGGTGAAATCACTTATTTTAAGTTCATCTGCAATGTCTAGGCATAGTTGAAGAATATCAGAAAACTCCTGAGTCTTTCCATCTTGAAAAAGAGTAATTGAATTAGGGTCAACGACATAGTTGCCATAAATTCTTTTTTTACCTTTATAAGTATAGATCTTATGACCTAATTTAACTTGGAGAGTGCTCCACCCATTTTTATCTTCAGCGATAATAGAGGGTTTTGTAAGCCCTTCGTAGTGAAACTCATTCAAAGTTTTCGCAATGAGTTTTTTACCAACGATTGAAAGATTCTCTTTATTGAAAACGTTCATATAAACCTTTTATTTAATATGCCCAAAGTTTTGGAAAACATTCTTTTTTGTAATTTTGTAACATTCACGCCCGAGGAGATCGTTAACAATAACTGCACTTCTATAGGCTCCGAGTCCTAAATCAGGAGTTCCAACACCATGAGTGTGAAGTTCACCATTTTGAATATAGAAAGTACCCTTCGCATTTTTTGTCGTAACTTTAAAATCTCTAGAAATATTGAGGCGACCTTTCTCATCTCTCATGAGGTCTTTATCAAGACCTGCTAGAAATGGTTTTGCTGTTTCAAAATATCCGGTGGCACAGACAACGGCATCGACATTGATCGTTTCAATTTCACCAGTAAATTTTTGCTTAAAGGCAACAGTGATTGAATCATTGTCCTGCGAAGCCTCTGTGCATTCGAACATGGCCGCCAAGTGAAGTGGGTTTTCTTGTTCAAGCGTTAATTCATAAATACGATTATAAATATCAGCGATTGTTCCAAAAGAAATACCTTTATAAAGAAGGGACTGCTTTTTAAGAAGATCATCTTTTGTTTCTTGCTTCAAAGAATAGAAAAAATCAGTGTAGTCAGAAGAAAAATACTCAAGACCCAGCTTAGAGTATTCCATTGGGAAAAAGCCATTTGAGCGTGTAACCCAGTAAAGGTCTTTGTAGTTGTCTCTGGCATTAAGTAGTGACAACACGCACTCTGCAGCACTTTGTCCAGAGCCGATA
Source organism: Bacteriovorax sp. BSW11_IV (assembly GCF_000447755.1). Lineage (GTDB taxonomy): Bacteria > Bdellovibrionota > Bacteriovoracia > Bacteriovoracales > Bacteriovoracaceae > BSW11-IV. The sequence continues at coordinate 20,447 of NZ_AUNE01000040.1, forward strand.
ACTACGACGGACTTATTCTTAAGAGATTCTTCTTTGTATTTAAAGTGAGCATTGTGAAAGATATTTTCACTTTCAACTTTCTTTAAAGCTTCTGGAATAAAAGGAGAGGAGCCAACGCCAACGGAGATGTTCTTGGCAATTAACGTTTCTTTTCCTTCAATACTGATATGATAGAGACCATCAATGAGTTCGATGTTTCTAACTTCGCTATTGTAGTTGATATTTCCCATCTTCTTTGCGGCCCACTTACAGTAGTTGTTGTAGTCCTTTCTAGGGATGAAAAAAGATTCATAGAAATAGAAGTTAAATAATCTACCTTTTTCGGCCAAATAGTTTAAATAAGTATAGGGAGATGTTGGATCTACCATTGTCACTAAATCGGCCATAAATGGAACTTGTAATGTTGTTCCATCAAGGATCATTCCTTCATGCCATGCAAATTCATCATTCTTCTCTAAGAATAAATAATCAACTTCTTCTTTCTTTGAATCCAGAAGAGCATTAAGTGACAAATTAAACGGACCGAGTCCAATACCTATTAAATCATAAATTTTCTGAGTCATAAAAATCTTCCTTTTTACATTCTAAGAATGTGGCCACTTTCTCTGGAAAGCGAATTGAACCAATTTCCTTAAACTGACATGGCCCTAGGTATTTTAGCAATTGTTGATTTGTATGATCTGGCTCACCATAAACACACTGAGTTTTTTTACAAACTGTAAAAAGATAATCTGTGAATGCTCGAATAAGATGAGGAGCAAGCCCTTTTCCTAAAACGGATTTCTCACCAATGAGAAAGTGCATACCTTGATCGTAACGATTAAATTTATGATTTGGTGTAAACTCATTGATGCGATCTTCTGTACACCAGTATTGTTCCCAAAAACTCACAGGTTCACCGTTAACAAAACCGATGAAGTTATTATGAAATGGTAGACGTCCCATCTTCTCATGGTGGGCCTTAAGTTTTCTTAGATTCCAGTTTTGACGCCAAAATTTTGAAACGTGCTCATAGTGCATCCACTTATGAAGAAGCTCGATATCTTCTTCAAGGTTGAATGGTCTGAAAGTTACTGTTGCATTATGAGAATCGATCTTTTTCTCAAAACGTGCCCTTGCAAATAAATCCTTTGAGCGATCAATAATATCAAGATTAAAAGGATTTGATCGCTTTATATAAACTGATTGAGTCGTAGGGTCACCAACGAGTTCATCCATCTCCATAAAGCGCGTGAGTAAGTTGGCCTTGAATTCTAATTCATCAGATTCTAAAAGGTAAGTGATGAAGCTTGTATCTGCTTCTGGAAGGGTTTCTCTTAGATCAATCAACCAGTCGCGCAGAAGAAAGAGAAGTCTTTCTTCTTTTACATAACCAGTAATACCAAAAGCATTGATTAGGTTAAAGACGTTATTGATGATGAAGTAGTAACCCATTCTTTCATTAACAATTTTTTTGGGTCCAATAGATTCCGTTTTATGACCAATTCCTGGAACGTACTTATTTAGGTTCTCAGTCACATCTTTCGTGTGAAAAACACCTTGATTGTCACGGTAAACAAAACGCTTTGGCATTAAATTATGCAATTCTAAAACAGTATTTTGTTGGTGTGCTTCAAAGGCCAGACCATATTTTGCATAGATTTCAACTACTGGTTTTACGGCCACATTTAAAAAATCTTGGAACCACTTTACCGCAATTTTATCTTTATCGTGCTTTGTCGCTTTAGAAATTTCTTTGATAAGATTTCCAAGAACTGACTGACCAGCACCGAAAATAGGGAAGTCTTGGCAAAGCGTAGACATTACAACGACGTTTTGATTTGATTTTCCACCGTAATATGGGTTCTCTCTAATACTTACAAGTGATTCACTCATAGCATATTCATCTTCAGACTTTTCTTTTAATCCGAAATACCCAAAGTCATTGAGAATTTTATATGTGGGATACTCCTCTTGAATTTTCCCCCCAAGCTCACTGTCCCAAAGGTTTGTTGTATCAATACCTCTGATACATTCTTTTTCAAGCATCACACGCTTAGAATTCGTGATTTCAAGATTTAGTGAGAATTTCACCATGAAGCTTACTTCTGGTGAATAAAGTGTTCGTACTGATTGAGTTGGATAGAAACGGCGCCCTGTTTGTCCTAGTTCGATAATCAGACCTTTCTTCTTATTGTTTTTGAAGACTTCCATTGTTTGTAAATGGAAGGCCTGCCATGGGTGCATTGGAAGTAATGAGTGAGTCTCTTGCTTACTTTGGACTATGTCTTTTAAAGCGCTGTCTGTAAGCTCATCAGTAAGGAATGCATCGAGAATATCTTTTTTAGCATCGTATTTGATGGCCGATTTTGATATGAAAAGAGAATTATCTACCAGAAAGTAATTTAGGGCAAAGCTTCCTTTCGTTTCTGGAGAAAACTCTTTCCAGTGATCAATACCAAATCCGTCACGGGCCTTTCCAACTGGGTGAAAAGGGTGGCCAATGAGGAGGTTCTGCTCACTCTTTAATAGTGACTGATAGTGGTTGTAGATTTCATCAATAGAGAACTTGTTGTGGTCTAGAATTTTTTCTAGGGTCAATTCACTTTTGAGGATTCTTACAAGTGTGTCCGCAGGAATTGGTCTTTCATACTTTTCAGAGAGATCATTTAAAACGGCATAAGCAAGCTCTGTGTATGTAATTGGGGTAAAGTCTTCCCCATTTGGAGAGAGTCTATAAATTGGATTCTCAAATTTATATCTTCCAACAGTTGATTTATGATAAATTGGAGCAAATATTTGAATATGTGAACTTCCGAGTTCTGTTGTCAAAACTTCTAAACAATCGCTTTGAAGTTTTTTATAATCATTTTTTTTAACAATTTTAAAATGCTTTGTTTCTGTAATAAAACTATTAAGTAGAATTTCTTTTGCAAGATGTTCACTAATATTTCTTACGTCCATAATTCATTTCCAGTCTTTATAATGCTGTCAATTACTTCTTTTAAATTCTCAAGATCAGCATTTGGGTTTAATAAGGTAAATTTTAAATATGTTTCTTTGTTATGTTTTGTCTCGCCAATGATGATCCCTCTTGCAATAAGAGAATCTCTAATCTTTTTATTCACTTCATTGTTTGATTTGTGTCTAAAAACAACTGAAGAGAGTTCTGGGGCATTCAATGTTTCAATTTCATTACAAGACAGGAGGTATTGATGACAGTCTTTTGCGAGTTGCAACAGAGCTTCTAACTGATTGTGGATTTCTTGAAGACCCATACTTTTAAAAGTGAGAAGGAGTTTTAAAGCATCAAAACGTCTTGAAGTTTGCAAAGATTTATCCACAAGATTTTTAATACCATTAGCGATATCTTCTTTGCGGCTTAAATAATCTGATTCAAAGTTTAAATTATCCGAGGCCTTTGTTGTTTTGTAGAGAAAAAGACTCGATGATATCGGTTGAAAAAGCATTTTGTGCATATCAATTGTAATTGAGTCACTCTTTTCAAAGTGCTCTGTCCATTTGATATTTTTATTGAAAATCATTGCTCCGCCATAGGCCGCATCGATGTGGTGCCACATCTCATATTCCTTGGCGATAAGGGCAATTTCATCGATAGGATCAATACTTCCGTAATCTGTTGTTCCAGCAGTAGAGACAACACACATGGGAATAAGCCCTTGTTCAACATCATGGGCGATTATCTCTTTGAATTTTTTTAGATCAATTTTGAATTTATCATCCACAGGAAGTTTAACAACACTATCAGTTCCAAGGCCTAGAAGCCATGCGCTTTTCTCAACAGTAAAGTGTGAAACACTTGAACAATAGATGCGATATTTTCCCTCAACAGACCCTAGGGCACTTTCTCTAGATCTTATTTCGTGACGATTTCTTTTCTCATCGCGTGCTAGAAGTATACCCATGAGATTGGATTGACTTCCACCAGAAGTAAATACTCCATCGGTATTGTTGTCACCAGGATAAACTCTATCTAAAAAAAGTTTTGTTACAAGTTCATCTATCTCAGTAGCAAATGGTGCCTGATCCCAAGAATCCATTGATGGATTTAGGAGTCCTATTAAATATTCACCAAGTACAGTCTCTTTTGAGACTGTACTGTGAAGGTGGGCCATATAAAATGGAGAATAGATATTTGTAGAATGTTTGAAATAAGGTGTAATGACATCTTTTAAAAGAGTATTAAGATCGCAACCTTCTTCAGCTATATTCTGAGTTGAAATAATCAGCTCATTAAGATCTTTTGGTGACAGACCTGAATAACAGTAGCGATTCTCTGTTAGTTGGGTTTTCATCGTCTCGTTGACCTTAGCGATAATATTCGTAAGTTCATCGAGACTTTCTAAATGATTAGCACTTATGAAATGCTTAGTTTTCATTTAAAACCTTTTCGATAGCGTTTGAAACAATATCAAGGCCACTATTTAAAAGGGCGATATCAATATTTAGTGGAGGTAAGAATTTCACAACTTGGTCATTGATACCTGAAGTTTCAATAATTAGACCATTTTCAAAGCAAAGCTTGCTTACAAGGTCACCAAGTTCAGTGTTTTTGAATTCAACACCCCAAATTAATCCTCTACCGCGAAGAGATAGATCGTATGGGAATTTTTCAATGAGTTCAGACATCTTTTCTTTGATCAATGCGCCTCTTTCGAAAACACCTTTTTGTAGATCATCATTGACCCAATTATTTAGTGCTGCTGTTGCTGTGACAAAGGCAAGATTGTGTCCTCTAAATGTTCCGTTGTGTTCACCTGGATTCCACTTATCAAGCTCTGGCTTAATGAGTGTCAAAGAGAATGGAAGACCAATTCCTGAAAGTGATTTAGACATACAAATAACATCTGGAGAAATTCCAGCTTCTTCGAAACTGAAGAAAGTTCCAGTTCTTCCGCATCCAACTTGAATTTCATCAACAATAAAGACGATATTGTATTCTCGGCAAATCGATTCAATTTCTTTTAGCCACTCAGTGCGAGCAACACGTACTCCACCTTCAGCTTGAACAGTTTCTAAAATTACTGCGGCAGGAATATCGTAACCACTACCTCTGTCTTCTAGATACTTTCTAAACATCTTGGCAGTATTAACTTCTTCACCATGGTAGCCATCGTAGGGAATAAAGTACGAGCCAGTTAATTCAACACCTGCACCTTTTCTTTTTCCTTCGTTTCCAGTTAATGAAAGAGAACCCAATGTCATTCCATGAAATGCATTTGTAAATGTTGCAACTTTTGTTCTGCCTGTGACTTTTCGAGCAATTTTAATGGCCGCTTCAACAGAGTTTGTTCCTGTTGGTCCAGGAAATTGAATTTTGTAATTCATTTTTCTTGGGTTCAATATGATATTGCTGAATGCTGTTAAAAACTTTGCTTTTGCAACAGTCATAAGATCAAGACTGTGCAATATTCCATCTTCCATAAGATAGCTAACAAGCTCAGATTTAATTTCTTTATTATTGTGTCCGTAGTTTAGTGCTCCTGCGCCACAGAAAAAGTCGATATATTCTTTACCACTTTCATCTGTAATAATGGCCCCGTTTGATTTTGCAAATACAGTAGGGAAGGCGCGGCAATAGCTTCTTACTTCAGATTCTAATTCTTCAAAAATTTTCATTGTATGACTCCACTTGCAAGGATTTCTGTTCCTGCATTTTCTGGGAAAAAAGTTGATTTGATTGTTAAAGGTACGTTCCTATCTTTTGCAAACATTGCGGCCTTTGGGTGAACTACCTTTGCGCCACTTTCAGTAAGCTTAATAAGTTCTTCAATTTCGAGACGATCGTATTTAATGGCATCGCTATGGACTCTTGGGTCTACATTGTAGACACCATCAACATCAGTATAGATATAAACTCTCTTCGCATTTAAAAGAGCACCAATAACTACTGCGCTTGTATCTGAACCACCGCGACCTAGCGTTATAAGTTGCGTGCTTTTTAAACATTGAAAGCCAGGAAGAACAGGGATTATTCCTTCATTGATTAGGGCATGAAGTTTAGTATCGTTAATTGAATCGATATTTCCTTCACCCGCCGGACCGCTGCCTTCAATTCCTGCTTGCAGGGACGTTAGGGCCAGGGCCTGTATCTGTTTTGAAAATTCTTCTTTGGCAATTTTATTAAGAGTAAGCGCAAAAAGACCCGTGCTTACTGTTTCACCAGTGCTGATGATGAGATCTCTTTCAGGACAATTTTCTTTAGTTAAAGTGTCCACCAAAGAGACGAGGCGGTCTGTTTCTTTTTCCATGGCCGAAACCACAACAAGGGGGGAGTTGCCATTGATATATTCTTTTAAAACGATGCGCGCGGCGTGCTTCATTTTTTCAAGGTTTCCCACTGAAGTGCCGCCGAATTTCATAACGATCATAGTTTGACCTTGCTTCTTTAAGATGGTCTTGTTATAAAAAGTTTGACTGTTCAAACAGTTTTTTGATTTCTAGTATTTTTGAAGGAAGAAGTAAAGGGCCATGTTCAATCTTTCACACCTAAAAAAGAGGGTAATTCACCTTAAATTTTCAGCACCTACGGAGCCTTCGGACTTCCATAATCTGATGTCTTTTTTAAAGGATGAGCTCCCAAATATTGGCCCAATTGTTCTGATTTTAGATACTGATGGACAAGGTGGTTTTGAGCCGGAGCATAAAAGAGAGCTTTCTCTGTGGTTTAAGGCAAATAAACAAGTTCTTAAAGAGAATTTGTTTTCCCTGATCCGAATTTGCTCACATGTTTCCGTATTTACAAGGATTTCGAGCAAGGCCTTTAGTGCGGCCATGCCATGCCCTTATCAAGTTGAAGATAGTTTAGCGAACGCCACGCTCTTGGCGGAAAAAATATTAATAAAGAAAGGATTTAATAATGACTAAGAAAGTGAAAACACTTTTTTTGGCGGCCACAACTCTTGTGTCGACGAGTGCATACTCTGAGGCCGTTAAAATAGATGATGTTTATGTAAATGCCAGAAAAACTGCTGAGAACATTCAAGATGTTCCAATGCCAATTTCTTCTTTTTCTGAAACAAATTTAAAAGATACAAAATCGGAATCAGTTAGAGATATCACGGCCCAAGTTCCGAACGTACAAATTATCGGTTCTTCTTCAGGTCGCTACATCACGCCTTATATTAGAGGCCTTGGGAACCAAGATATTCAACTTCCAGACGAGAGCTCAGTTATGATGTATCTCGATGAAGTTCCTCTTCCACGTTATGCTTTTGATTTAGATTTTCTAGACCTTAAAAGTGTTGAAGTTCTTAGAGGTCCTCAGGGAACATTCTTTGGTAACAGCACTCAAGGTGGAGCGATTCATTTTTTAACTCACGCACCTTTAGAAAAAAATGATGATAAAGTTTCTGTTGCTTACGGAAATGACAATGCAATCAAAGTTCAGGCCCAGGCCACTGCGAAGGTTTCTTCAAATATTGGAAATACACTATCTGTTCAATATAAGAAACAAGATGGTTGGATTCACAACAGTACTTTAAATAAAGACTACGGTGATTTTGAGAATTACAGCGTTCAAAATACTTTCCAAATCAAACCGACGGATAGATCGAACCTTGTTTTCAAAGTATTCACTCAAAAAGAAGAAGGAAATGATCCTTCATTCATTAAAGCTGGTCTATCTAAACCAGAAGTAAAACAGGCCATTGATCCTGCTTATACGGACAAGAACACACTTTCTTCATTGAAGTATGAGCATAATTTCGACTCTCTAAAATTCACAAGTATTTCAGCTTTCAATTACCACAACTTCAGAGTGAAGTACGACGAAGCTGGAGCATTGCTTCTATCTGATTTTAGAGCGACTTTACCAGCGATGTATCATTCTGCTTTTGATGCCTACGTTAATGATCCAAATCGTGGATTTAGAGACTTTGAAGAGTATGAAAGACAGTACTTCCAAGAGTTCAGAATTTCTTCTGATAAAGGGGAGATGCCTTTCACATTAGGATTAAACTATACAAATAAGAACTACAGATTATTAAGTTTTGTGAAAACGATTCACTCGAGCACACTAACAGATAAAACAATTGATCAAAACGTAAAGCTTACAAATGATTCAGTTGCGGTATTTGGTCACGTTGAGAAAAAGCTTAATGAAAAAAATATCTTAAGTGCTGGCCTAAGAGTGGGGCATGATATTAAGAAATATGATTCTATTCACAAAGGAACGGGAACTGGGGCCTTAGCTTCATATACACAAAGTTCTAAAGAAGATTATACTGACTATAGTGCAAAAGCGACTTACCAGTACTTCTTAGAGAAGAACCACCAGATTTATTCATCTATTTCACGCTCAACAATGCCTGGTGGATACCCATCTTATCAGTTTAATAACTACACGGATAAGTCATCTGACCAACCGGCATATGATAAATCTGTTTCATACAACTATGAAATTGGGACAAAAGGTGAATTCTTAGAGAAGCACTTACTAGTTAATACATCATTTTTCTACAACAACATCAGTGATAAGCAAGTTCGCATCAGAGATGGTGGGACTGGCCTTTCGAAATTTGAAAATATCGATGTTGATATTTATGGCCTTGAATTTGAATCTCGCTATAAGTTTGATCTAGGTCTTGTTGTTGGTGCAAACGTTGGTTATACAAATGCTCAGTATAGTGAAACATACTCAGCAAGTTCATCTGAAACGGTAAGTGAAGGAAATAGACTTTCAAACGTCCCTTATTGGAATGGAAATGCTTTTACTCAATATACGAAAGAAACTTCTCTGTTAGGCAATTCGATTTTTGTTGCAAGAGTTGATTATGCTTACACTGGTGGCCGTTATGGTGATGTGACAAATGTGACAAAGCTTGGAGCTATTGGACTATGGAACGCAAGAGTGGCCATTGAAAAAGATAACTTTGAATTTGCCCTTTATGGAAAGAATATCTTTGATAAGAAATATGACGACCAAGGATATTACTACTCATCAATTAAGACAACTGTAGCGACACCGGGAGACCCGAGACGTTATGGTGCTGAACTTTCATACTACTACTAATTAGAGAAAGGTGCCTTAGGGCACCTTTTTTTATGGACCACGAAGAAGCATTTTTAAAACAGAATTCCAACGATTGTGCATGATTTTTACGAGAGAGATATGCTGTTTTGCAATGGAGAGGTTTCCTTTTTCAATTCTCATATGGAATGTGTTCCAAACAATATTGAGCTCCTCTAAATTATCAACCAAGTAATTAAAGTTATTTCCATCGATGATGAATTCTTCAACAGGTGAAATGAAGCCTGTGAAAGTGTCTTCAAAGTCTTGTCTGTAATCACTTGGTAATAATGCAGAGTAGGTAAGGTTGAGTTCAAGTTCATTCTTATGAATAATTGAAGAGAACTGTTTATCAGCATGATAGAAGTTTTCATAAACTGTTCTAGAAGTAATGAAATGTTCTTCTAGAAAGTGAATCATTTTATAATTTTCATTAGTGATCTTCTTAATAATAGAAATAACACCCAGAAGATTATCTTTTTGAGTTGGAAATTCTAATTTCGAAAACTCAGGAAAATTAGTCTGAGTTTTTAAAAGAATGATATCGAGATCTTTTGTGAGGGTATAAAAATTCTTATAACTCTTCTCACATTTTTCAGGTTCTTCTTTTATTTTGCAGATGCGTTTTACTTCATACCATTCCTTCTTTTGTTTACGAAGGTGCTTTCTAAGTTCGAGAAGCTCACCATGAAAGGGATGAGTTTTCTTAAGTATAAGAAAGAACTCCACCACAAGACTTTTTAGTTGCGGTTGGATGTATCGTTGAAAAGAAGCCTCTGGAACTTTTATCTGTGATTTTTTAAAGAAGAAGTAGTTGTAGTCAGCGCTACTTGAAAAACTCAGGAGATAAAGGGCCAAAATGAGATGTTTAACCATATGATAATGGTTAGCTCACGGCCCCTTAAAGTCAAGTGTTATGCGGCCTGATAGTAGAATTGGTCGTCTGCATCATCAGTCTTAATTTCGATATTCAGATGCTTCGGCGGAGTATTAAGTGTTGTAAATGGTTTTAACCAACACTTCTCCGATAGAGTCATCGTAATAAAAGTATTTTTATTGCAAGTTTTCGAGAGGTGTTTTGGAAAAATCATTACAGGGAAAGAAGATAGAGTGAAAGTTACAATCTTATCTTTGTTGATTTTTCCAGAATAGGCCGCGGCCAAACAGATATAGGCCCCAACTTCAGATGCCTCAATGTGAAGATTGTTCGAAGTAGAGCTGTTGATCTGATTAATTAGCTTCTCAGCATGAATCATGATTTCTTTTTCATTAATATGCTGATAGCTGTAGAGTTTTTCTCTGATAGTCGAAGTTAGAAACCTCTTCTCAGCGCTGCTAAAAAGGATGTTTTTAAAGTTGAACATAAGCTTGTCTTTCATATCGACTTTAGGTGCTTCGATATTAAAGTTGCACAATACTTTGTTGTTCATTGAATCACAAATTTTTCCACGAAATTGTTGTTGGTTCATGTCCCATCCCCTGCCTAAAAAGAACACCTTCTAATTATAAAACTATCGTCAGTTTACAAAAAAAATATTAGCCTTTTTTTATCAGGAAATTGATAAGTGCTTGAAAATGTGAGAATTGGGCCCACGAAAATGGGCCCATTATGAAATTAGGCCTTGCTAACTTTTAAAGTCAACTTGTAGTCATCTACGTCAAACTCAATACCGTCCGCCAAAGTCGTTTCGTACTTAATTTGGTTAGCTAGAGTTTCTTTAGTAATATAACTTTCGTGTTTTTCTACGGCACTACGAAGCTCAGAAGAGGCCGCAAGTGTGATAACGATTCTGTCGTCAACATTGAAGCCAGAATCTTTTCTTGTTCTTTGGATTCTATTGACCACTTCTCTTGCCAATCCTTCATCGATAAGTTCTTGCTTAAGTTCACAGTCAATATCGATTGAGATGAAACGGTTTGAAAGGGCCTCTGTTCCAGCTTTTGCTTCACGGAAGATGTCGATATCTTCTGCAACAAGAGTTTCACCATCTAGAACAACTGAGCCTTTAGCTTCAAAGTCATTCAGCTCAGTAGCTGAAAGTTTTTGAATAAGGCCACCAACTTGTCCCATTCTCTTTCCAAGTTTTTTACCAAGGATTTTGAAATTTGGTTTAGCGTATAGGTTGATATATTTATCTTCTTCAGTTGAGTACTCAACGTTTTTAACGTTTAGCTCTGATTGAATATACATTTCAAGTTTTGCAATCTCTTTTAAAAGAGCGTCGTCTTTATGGATGACTGTTAAGCGGCTAAGTGGTGTCTTAACTTTAATCTGCACTTGATTACGCTTTTGTCTTCCAAGAAGAATAAGCTGTTGCATTCTATCAACGGCATCTTCAAGAACAGGATCAATTTTTGAAGAATCAGCAGTTGGGTAGTCGCAAAGATGTACAGAGATCTCTTTTTCAGCTGCATTAAACTTACTAAGTTCTCTGAAGATATGCTCAGATAAAAACGGTGCAAATGGTGCCATGGCAATTGTAAGCTCTCTAATTGCTGTGTACAAAGTAGAGTAGGCGTTACACTTGTCTTCGTCTAATCCTTCTCCCCAAAAGCGTGAACGGTTCAAACGAATATACCAATTTGTTAAATCTTCAATGAAGTTAAATAGAGCAGGTACTACGTTGTAAAGTCTGTATTCTTCCATCTCAAGGGCAATATTCTTTTTAAGTGTTTGCAGTTTTGAGATAACCCAGTTGTCCATGATATTATCACCGAACTGAAGGTCTTTATCGGCCTTCCAACCATCTACCTCAGCGTAAGTTGAGAAGAATTTAAAGGTGTTGTACCACGGAAGAAGAGCACGACGAACAAGGTCTTTAACTCCAGTGTCTGAGAATCTCTGCTCTTCACCTTTAACAAGTCCTGAGTTGATCAAATATAATCTTAGAGCGTCTGCCCCAAATGATTCCATCAGTTCATCAGGTGCCGTGAAATTTCTGAGAGACTTACTCATCTTCTTTCCATCTTCTGCTAAAACGAGACCGTTAACAATTACGTTTTTGAAAGCTGGCTTATCAAATAGCGCTGTTGAAAGAACTGTCAGAGTATAGAACCAACCACGAGTTTGATCTAGACCTTCAGCGATGAACTCTGCTGGATATCCTTGTTCAAACATTTCTTTGTTTTCAAATGGGTAGTGAAGTTGGGCGTATGGCATTGAACCAGACTCAAACCAACAGTCAAATACATCTGTAATACGCTTGTAAAAGCCTTCTTCACCTTTAACTGTGAAAGTGATGCCATCAACGTGTTCACGGTGAAGATCATCCACGACAACGCCAGAGTATTCTTTAAGTTCAGCAATTGATCCAATGCAAATATGCTTACCTGTTTCAGCGTTATACCAAATAGGAAGTGGGGTACCCCAAACTCTATTACGTGAAACGGCCCAGTCTCTTGCTCCTTCTAGCCACTTACCAAAACGACCTTCTTTAATATGCTCAGGTACCCAACGAATTTGTGAGTTAGAAACAAGAAGTCTTTCTTTGATTTGTTCAACTTTGATATACCAAGTTGGGATCGTTCTATAGATTAGTGGAGTGTCAGATCTGTAGCAGAATGGGTAACTGTGAACGATAGTATTTTGATCGTACATTTTTCCATTATCTTTTAGATCTTTGATAATATTTTTGTCAGCATCTTTTACATACTGACCAACATAAGTTGTTACTTCTTTTGTGAATTTACCAGCGTCATCAAGAGGACAAACTTCCGCAGAAATTCCCGCTGCTTTCATTACGCGGTTATCGTCCTCTCCAAATGCAGGAGCAAGGTGAACGATACCAGTACCGTTATCAGTTGTAACATACTCGTCATTTAAAATTTGGAATGCACCTTCTGCTTTCAGTTCTGTGAAGAAAGGAAACAGTGGTTCATATTTTTGTCCAACAAACTCAGAGCCTTTGTGTTCAGAGATAACTTCTAGATTTCTCTTCTTACCATAAAACTCAAGTCGGGCCTTTGCGATGATAAGAACTTTTCCAAGATCGTTATCTTTTACTTTTACGTAATCGATATCTGCTCCCATACAAAGACCAAGGTTTGATGGAAGTGTCCATGGAGTCGTTGTCCAAGCAGCAACGTAAGTATCTTCTGAATCTAATTTGAAAAGAACAGTAATCGCTGGATCTTGTACGTCTTTATAGTTTTGACCTGCTTCAAAATTTGAAAGAACAGTTCCAAGAGCTGTTGAGTAAGGAACAACTTTTGTCCCAATATAAACTAAGTCTTTTTGCCATAGTTCTTTGAATACCCACCAACATGATTCCATGAATGAAGGGTCCATCGTTTTATAATCGTTATCAAAATCAACCCAACGACCAAGGCGAGTAACTGTTTTTCTCCACTCTGAAGTATAGCGTTGAACGATACCGCGACATTCATCGTTGTAGCCCTTAACTCCAAGTTTCTCTAGAGCATCGTGAGCACTCATACCAAGTTTTTTGTTGATTTCTTGCTCAATCGGTAGACCATGAGTATCCCAACCGAAACGTCTTTCAACGTAGCGACCTTTCATTGTCCAGTATCTTGGTACGATATCTTTGATCGTTCCCGCTAGAAGGTGACCGTGGTGAGGAAGACCTGTTGCGAATGGAGGACCATCATAAAAAATATAAGGGGCGGCGCCTTTCGTCTTCTCAAGTGATTTATTGAAAATATCATTTTCTTCCCAGAATTTTAGAACTTGGTGTTCTGTTTCCACGAAAGAAAATTGCTCATTACTTGTGTTTGATGTTTCTTCTGACACGCCTTACTCCGCTATTTATTTTTTGAATACTAAGATACCGAATTTATAGGGACAGATTGTAACAAAAGAGACCTTATTTGGATACATTGGGTAGGAAAAAAGTGCAGGCCCATATAAAGATGGGGGGCATCCTTAGGCAAGTGCTTAATTTTCCGATAAAAAAGACATGAGAAGAATTATTTATACCCTTATTTTATGCGCCTTTTGGACTAGGACCCTCGCAGGAGAGGTTCCCGTGTACCGCGATCAAAGCAAAAGCTTAATCGAGTGGGGCAAACTCGATGAAAAAGAATGGCTTGATTTCTATTCTTGGAAAAAGGATCTCAAAGAAAAAGAAGAGACGCCCAATTGGGAGAGAATTGTTCGCGATAGGGATCTTATTGAAGACGTGGGACGAGTCATTGCCTGTGTTGGGGAGTGCCGTATTTACCGCGGAGAAACGAGCTACGCAGTGACTTTTAGAAGTGATATCAAAGAAGGTGATGAGCTATTAACAACGGCCGATAGCTATGTTTGGGTTTTTCTCTTCGATGGAACTCTTGTTCGATTAGCACCCGATTCATCTATTTCATTTAAAGAAATTAACATAGGAATTGAAAATAATTTTTTACATGTGCGCATGAATGCTGGAAATATTTTTTGGATGAATCGCAACGCTTCACCTTACAGTGGCTCACAACTAAAAGAGACAGATACTTTGTTTTTACCTCTAGAGCTTCATGACGCCAATCCAAGACAGTTAAAACGTGAATTTGCGGACGATGAACTTTTTAAATATCTTGAAAATGATACGGCCAAAGTAACTCAGTACGAAGTTTTAAATCAAAGTATTGAGAAGAATAATCAGTGGGTTAAAAAGAAAACGAAGTCGTTTATTGTTCTGCCAAATGGAAATGTCATGGGAGATAACCTCATCGCAGAATTTATCGTTTTACTTGGGGGAAAGAGTTATTTTAAAACAAAAACAGGAGATAATTTAGGACTTACACGCACCTATACACCTATAGCAACTTTTACTTTCAGGGGATTTGAAAATACCGAAAGTGAATCCATTCTTCCTAATATTTGGTATGAAGTTGAAGAGAGGGGGCGCGAAATTGCTCAAATAAATGAACCTCGTGAATTTAGAATTGGAGAATATGTTACAAAAAGAATCCCAAGTATCATTCAGGCCAGAGAAATTTTAATGGAGCAGTATTCAAGTTTTGCTCACACAATTACGGACAGAGAAGAATTGGCCGTAAAATACGGTTATCGATTATGGGAATTTCCAGAACGTGCCACAGAGGGCAATGAAGAAAAATTAGATTTAGAAAAGCGCATTGATTTTCTAACGGAATATACAAGAAGAATTGAAACGACAAATCTAATGGCCGCAAGAAAAATTCGTGAACGCTTAAAATCTCGTGGAGAGACGATTCTTACATACGAATACAGTGATAGATTTTATAAAAAGGCCCTTGCCAATTACTTCATCACACGAGAAGCTTGGCGCGAAGATCAAGAGTATATCGAAGATCTCAATAGTACTAAAAAAACTTTATGGAAGAACATGCATGGCATCTACAGATAATAAAAATAATCAGTATAAGTTAATTCTCGCTAGTGGTTCACCAAGAAGAAAAGAACTTCTTGGATGGATGAATATCCCTTTTGAAATTATCGTTTCCAATATTGATGAGATCACAGATAAAGTTCACCCAAAGGAAGTCGCAGAGGATCTTGCGACAATTAAAGGGCAAGATGTTTACCAAAAGCTCATGCAAAAAAATGAACATCAATTTCCTTTTATCATTTCATCAGATACGATTGTGACTTTGGGCGAGAAAATTTATGGAAAACCTAAAAATGTTCAAGAAGCGAGAGAGATGCTTATTGAACTTGAGGGAAAAAAACATGAAGTTGTAACTGCCGTGGCCTTTATTTATCGCGATCAACAAAGTGGCGATAAAAAAGAGCGCGCCTTTTCGATCTCGACAAAAGTAACTTTCGAAAAGATTGATCGCGACCTTCTAGAGAACTATCTTGCAAGTGGTGATTCTCTGGATAAAGCGGGAAGTTATGGCATTCAAGGACAGGGACTAACGTTTATTTCTTCTATTGAAGGATCATATTCAAATGTTGTGGGCTTTCCATTGACTGATTTTATCCACGAGTTCAAAAAAGAATTAGGTCATGAAAAGGATACAGAAGGGAAGTGGAGAGAGCTTTTTTGTTAGCTGGCCATCCTGAACAAATCATTAGTTTTTTGACAGATAAAAATTTAACCATTGTGAATCCAAAGGTTGAAGGGAATTCCTTGATTATGGGAATTGATCTTTGGGCCAAGCCTGGTTCAAAAAAAGAAAAAATTGTTATCGGTGAGCAAGGGGAGTTGATCGTCTACATCAGTGAACGCCCCGTTGAAGGCAAGGCCAATGTGGCCATCACAAAGTATGTGGCCCGCTCTTTAGGGGTGAGTCCTTCCAGTTTTGTACTTGATGGCGGTGCAAGATCAAAGTTTAAGCGTTTTAAACTCATCTATACTTTTACAGATCATAAGAATGTAGATTATTATTTAGAAAAACTAAAAAAATTATTCTTATGACTAAAACTTTATTGCTTATACTTCTTTTCGCATCAAGCTCCTTCTCACAAGAAAAGGCGCCGACAACTACATTTGAGTACACTGATCAAGTAAGTCGCAAGATTGATGAGTTAAAAGAACTCAGACCAGAAGAATATATTCAAAAAGTAAATTCCTATCGCGATGTTATTGAAAAATACATCGATCATAAAAAGCGTGTTTGCACAGGTGAGTTCTCGACAATTATTCTCTCTAGCCAAGGTACACCAGTAGAGGGGAGTCGTATTCATCTAAATAATGAAGAGCGCGAGCTTTGCTTTAGAGAGCTAAAGGCCCTTCAGATTAACTTTGTGAACAATATGTATGTGGCCAGAAGAAAGTTTTTAGATTCTATGCATGAGAAGAGAATAGAAGAGCTTTCGAAAGCGCGCGAAGAGGCTCTGGGTAGCATTAATGCTACGTTTGCTAAGAAACAGTTGAGAGCAACCTCAAAGGATCTCCCAAGAAATTAATTTTCCTGTTCTGTCTCGTTAACAGAATTTAGAAGTGGCTTAGGCTTCAAACTTTTCACACGAATAAGTGAACGATTTGGCTTTAAGCTAGCTCTTTTTGTAAGAGTTTTTCTACCTTTGATTAGAGATGTATCAATATACGCTCTAATTGATGGTCTCACTTCTTTTTGTGTTTTAGTAGTTTCAGTAGACATGGTCTCCTCCTAGTAGATCAGTTAAAAAGTTCTTTTTGTTAACCTTCAACTGTTCTTTATGGCGAAGACATTACATGAAATGCTTGGCTTTTGGAATCAGCAGAAGGCGCCTCTGTAAAAACAATTTCGTTTTACGAGCAATGGCAACTCCCTTGTGCCTTGTTAACAATGTCCCTAAGTTTTCGGCTTCTGTGCTGGAAACTTAAGCGGTTTTATCAGCTACCTTAATCATATCATAAACTTACATTTTCTTCACGCACTAGGTAAAAAAACTCTATACACTTTGTCCCTGTAAATTCGTCCTTGTATTGTAAATGCTTGAAAATTATTGCAATCTAGAGACATTGACTAAGAATTTGACGTCTTATTTTTTCACACTAAAAGTTGGGTGGGCCCCATGAAATTGCCAATTTTAAGCACAATTATCCTAATATCGACATTTATGTCATCATGTTCAACCCTGAGAAATAGCGCCGTAGGCATGGCCTCGCCACTATTTATGGAGGGCTCAAAAGGCCTAGAAAAGGAAGGGGACCTCGAACTTTTTAAATCTTCCACTCCTGGTAATCTCAAATTGCTAGAAGGATTATTGGAAGTTAAACCAAAAGATCTTAATCTGCTTTCTAGTTTAGTGAAAGGTTATGGTGGTTACGCATTCGCTGTAAATGAAACAGCTTTTCTAAAAGATTCTCTTCAAGAAAAAGATGATACTCAAAATAAAGTAGAGGCCCTTCGCAATTATTCAAAAGCAATTTCTTATGGGCTTCGTTATTTAGAGGCGAGTGGAATTAGTTTTTCTGAACTTGAGAGATCGCTTAAAGATCAGGGAGGAATGTCTAAACTTCTTTCTGATAAACTAAGTGATTCTCCTCGTGACATTGATGCCGTACTTTTCACTGCGCAATCGTTAGCAGGCTTAATCAATTTGCAAAAGACAAATATGGCCTTAGTGGCACGTCTAGGTGTTGCCAAAGGAATGTTTGACTGGGCCTGTGCCTTAAGTCCTGACTTTAACTTCGGAATGTGCGATATTTTCTTTGGCGCTTATGAAGCGGCAAGACCTCGTATGCTAGGTGGAAATCCTGAGAAGGGAAAAGAGATTTTCTTAGCGGCCATGAAAAAGTGGCCAGAGAATGCACTGATAACTGTGAGCTATATTCAGTACTATCTCATTCCAATGGCAGAAGAAGATGAGTACCGCCAGTTAAAAGTAAGACTCGAGAATTTTAAAAATGATTTTGATAAGAGTTTGGTTTGGAGTCCTGATAATGCAATCAGTGTAGGTCCAGAAAGACTTAGACTTTATCAATCAATTGCTCTTGAGAGATTTAAAATAATTAAGAGATTAGAAAAAGAAATATTTTAATTTATTTGGAGAATAGGATGAAAGGATTTTTATTCGGACTTGCCCTTCTTACTCAAAGTGCACTTGGTGCAACTTTCAAGTTAGGAGTTGTTGCTCCTGAGGGGACAAACTGGGCCAAGAACTTAAAGAAGATGGCCAGTGAAGTTAAGGAAGCTACAGGTGGCGCCGTTAATTTTAAAATCTATTACGGAGGTTCACAAGGTGATGAACCGGATGTTTTAAGAAAGATTCGTGTTGGACAACTACAAGGTGGAATTTTTACTGGTAAAACTCTTGGTGATATCAATGGAGATGTTCGCGTAGTTGAAATCCCTTTTACATTTTATGATAACAGAGTGAAGGCGCTTGCTACTCTTGAGAAGATGGCGCCATATTTTAATAAAAAATTTGATAAAGAGAACTTCACTAACCTTGGTTTCTTTGAAATTGGACTTGTTTATTTTGTTTCGCAAAAGAAGACAGGGGATATTGCTAGCCTTAATGGTTTAAAAATTTGGTCATGGGAAGGGGATCAACTTGTAACAAGTATGATTGAAACAATGAATCTCATTTCAGTTCCACTACCTCTGCCAGATGTTTTATCGTCGCTTTCAACAGGAATTGTTGAAGCTGCTTACGCTCCACCGCTAGGGATTCTTTCTCTTCAGTGGAACACAAAAGTTAAGTATATTGTAGATTTCCCAGTAGCATATTCTGTTGGGGCGTTTCTTCTTGATAAGAAGAAGTGGGATAAAGTGAGTCCTGAAAATAGAAAAAAAGCTGAAGAAATTTGTGATCGCTATATTAAAGAGATCAATAAAGTAAATTCTCAGGATAATACTGATGCTCTTGCTGCTATGAAATCAATGGGGATTGAATTTTTAGAATTCCCTAAAACAGATGTTGAAAAAGGAAAAGGGATCAGAGCTGAAATCGTTAAGAAGCTTACTGGGAAACTTTTCTCAGCAGAAGCACTTAAGATGCTAGAAAAAGAGATGTAATGAAAGTTATTTTCGCACTAGATAAATTCATCGAAAAGATCACATCTGTAACAATTATTGCAGCAGTTTTTGCGATGCTGCTTTTGAGTGTTCTCAATATTGTCATGCGCTGGTTTGGAAGTTCATACTTATGGATTGACCCTCTCGTAAGACACCTTGTCTTTGCCAGTGCATTTCTAGGTGGTGTTTTGGCCACAGGTAAGGGAACCCATATCGGGATCGAAATTCTACCAAAAATTTTAGAGACAAAAGAAGGGCAAGAGAAAAAGCTAATGGCCATTAAGGCCTTCATCGCATTGGTCTCAAGTGCTGTTCTTATTTGGCTTGTGAAGGCCAGTTATGATTTTGTTCTCACAGAACTTCAATATGGTAAGGAAGCGTTCTTGGGTATCCATAGCGGATTTCTCGTTATGATTATCCCAATTGGGTTTGGCATTATTGCTATTCGTTTTATCCTTCAATTTTTCAAAATCATTGCACATCCAACAAAGTAAAGGAATACAATGGGAATTGCCTTAGTTAGTTCAATCATTTTTTTGGCCCTTCTTGGAACTCCACTGTTTATAGTTATGAGTTTAGCGGCCCTTGGAGCCTTTACTCTTTCTGAGGTAGACGTTTCGGCCGTTGCTGTTGAGATTTATAGACTGGCCAGTGCTCCTACGTTACTAACAATTCCATTATTTACTTTTGCTGGTTACATCATGGCGGAGTCTAAGGCCCCTGCTAGGCTTCTTCGTTTTGCTGAAGCTGCTCTTGGATGGTTGCCTGGTGGTGTCGCAATTGTTTCATTAGTTATTTGTGCATTCTTTACGGCCTTTACTGGGGCGAGTGGTGTCACGATTATTGCTCTTGGCGGGTTGCTCTATCCCATTTTGAAGAATGAAGGGTATAGTGAAAAGTTCTCACTTGGACTCATCACAACTTCAGGATCTCTCGGACTTCTATTCCCACCAAGTTTACCAATCATTCTTTATGGTCTTGTGGCCAATGTTGATATAGATGAACTTTTTAAAGCAGGAATTATTCCAGGAGTCTTTCTAATTTTAATTCTTTCTTTCTGGTCAATCCGCCAGGGGAACTTAAAAAGAACTCGCAAGCCTTTTAGTGCGAAAGAGTTAGTTGATTCATTTAAGGCCTGTTTTTTCGAAGCGCTTTTACCTGTAGCAGTTCTTTTTGGTATCTATGGTGGTTATACAACAGCGACAGAGGCTGCTGCTCTTACGGCGTTTTATATTTTGATCGTAGAGTGTTTTATCTATAGAGATTTAAATTTCATCAAAGATATCCCAAAAATTATTCTCGATAGTATGGCGCTAGTAGGGGGGATTCTTCTTATTCTTTGCTGTGCACTTGGTTTAACGAATTATTTAGTAGATGAAGAAGTTCCAATGAAGATTTTTGAACTTATGAGAACATTTCTCCATGATAAATATTCGTTCTTGTTATTCCTAAATATCTTCTTGCTAATCGTGGGAAGTTTAATGGACATTTTTAGTGCGATAATTGTAGTCGTGCCATTGATTGTTCCAATTGCAAACGAATTTGGCGTTCATCCAGTACACCTTGCAATTATATTCTTAACAAACCTTGAGATTGGATACATCACACCACCGGTAGGTATAAACTTATTTATTAGTAGTTTTAGATTTAAAAGGCCTGTAACAGAGCTTTATAAATCATCTCTACCTTTTTTGTTTTTGCTACTTTTTGCACTGGTGATAATTACCTACATTCCACAACTTAGCCTCTTTTGGGTAGAATAATCCTTGAAAAGGATGTGTGTGAAAAAGAAATTCATATTGGGGCCTTTGGCCCTTTTTTTTATTAGTTTTTTAAGTTTTGGACAAGGATCTGATCCTCGCGATTTTTACGATGAAGTAAGAACAGGTCAAAGAGATACTGGTCACTACTTTGGGCCAGTTGATCCAAGATTTAAATTTGATCAAAGAAGAGGGGACCTCAATTACCTCGACTCAATTTATACGGATGAATATTTCTACGATACAATTCATTCTGGGTTCTTTGATTTATTTTTATTTTGGAATAAAGATGTTTCTCTTTCTTCTGCTTGTCCCAATGAAGATCTTGGTCAAAACATCCGTTATATGCGCTACCTCTTTAGACTTCTTTCTATGAGTTACCTCTATGAAGGTCTAAAAGATTACCAAAGATTTCTTTTTGAAATTGGAGCGAGCGAAGGAAGTTGTTCAATTACATGGAAAGATGTTTTTGAAACTTGTCAGGCGCAATCTGTAGAAATGAAAAAATTTGTGAGAAGGGTAAAAGGGAAAATTTCAGAGAGACCTGATTTCTCTTCATTCAAAAAAATGTCAAAAGATGAACTTCGCCAAGCTGTGACAGATTTTCATGAATCAAAAATGCAAGGACCGGCCGTAGCGCGCTTAAAATACTGGTGTAAGGATAATGAAAAAGATTGTGCAAAGCTTTCGCTCAAAGATATGGGCAAGGCGCTTATTCAATCTTGTAATGAAGATAAAAAATTGATTAAGCAAATCTGTTCTGAAGAAGATTTGATGTACGGTCTTACCAATGTTGAATTATCTGTATCACTTCTTATGCAATCAAACGTGGCCAATATTATTAATTCGAATGGAACGGGATATAGCTGTTTAAAAAGATATCAAGATATTTTTAAGAAAGATGAAAATTCAAAAGATGTGATTAAAGAAATTTTTCCATCTGTTTATGCTCATCTTATTGCGAATAAAAACGTTTATCTGCAAGGTGAGATTTTTCTGCCAGGTGCTCTAAAAGAGTTTGATGATAAAGGTCTTAGTGACTTCATTTACAAAGAAGAGCCTAAAGTTGTTGCAAAACCAACTCCAAAGCCTGTTGAAGTTAAAAAGGAAGAACCAAAAGTCGTAGCCGTTGCGCCAGTGGTTGTTCCTCCTCCAGTTGTTGTTGTGCAACCAAAGCCAGAACCAAAAGTTATAGAGAAACCACTTACTCAGTTTGAAAATGCTTTGAAAAAAGTTTCAAAGGAAGACTTTCCTCGCTTTTCTATCAATATGGGTCTGATGAAAGAAGAACCATTTTTAGATGACAATACTTTGAAGGCCCTTGAGGGACCACTAAAAGAATATCAAACGCGAGAAGCTCTAACTGATATGAGAAACTACGACAAATTAGGTTCTAAGGTCGAGCCAATGAGACTTATGTTTCTTCGTTATCTCTTAGACAATGAATTGCACCAGGGGCTTTATAATATTGTTTCAGTTCTTGGGACTACGTTCTATGTTGTAAATGATATTGAAGGGAAAGATTCACCGGTTTATGTCGAACTTCGAAATGATGAATCGACTTCTTACCAGTGGCAATTAACAATTCTAAAAAATCCATAAAAAAAATGGGCCTCATTCGAGGCCCGATCCTTTTGGAGTATGTCTTTTTATCTGATATTTTGATTAATATCTTTTTTGAATTCTCTTAAGTCTTTTTTCCATTTTTCCAGAGATATCTAGAAGAAGAAGTAAACCTGAGTTTTCAAGATTTTCATCTTTACCAACTAGAGAAAGGTTACCAACTCTGTTGCCACCAGCGTGGAAACGAGTAGTAAGAATTCCACCTTCCATATTTAGACCATCAACTGGTACCCAAATACCAAAAACTTTTGGTCCTAGGTAGAATCTCATATTTTCAAGCCCTTCAACTGAGAATGCTACTGCTGGAAGTTTTCCACCAGAAACACCTGGAAGTGCTCTACCACCTGGTAGTGTTACAGGATCAAGATTTAAATTTCTATCTAGTACGTCGTCTAGAGAAACAGAGAAGCTAAGTAGCGTTCCATCCGATTGTAGATCAGGAGAAATTTCTAGGTAAGAGTCATTGAATTTTGGAATTCTGAATCTTACTCCGCCTTCAAGTTGAAGGTTCTCCATAACCATAGAGATCATAACGTTGTCTTCACTAAGTGTAACGTTTGGTCCTTTTACACCTGGAATTTCCATGTTTGTGTCTTTCCCAACACAACCAAAGAATGAAAATGAAAGCACGAGACAAAAAAGTACGTGCAACGGCAATGTTCTTTTCACTTTAAAACCCCTTTTAAGAATTGTGGTTGTAAAAAATTCTTTTTTACATTTTCGGATTGGGAATAAATTGCTTTATAGGAGGTTTTTAGGAATTGTTCTGATTTACTGGAATATTGGTGGGTTAGAAAAAAGGGGAGCGAATGCTCCCCGAGAAATTTTGTCTAGTATTTTTTAGCAAGTTTCTTAAGTCTCTTCTCTGCATAACTAGAGATGTCTAGCATAAGAAGGAAACCTGCGTTCTCACCATTTTGGTCTTCACCAACAAGTGAGATATTACCAATTCTTGTACTACCAGAATTGAATCTTGCTGTGATGATCGCGCCTGGTGCACCAAGTTTTTTAAGTGGGACCCAAACACCGAACACTTTTGGTCCTAAGTAGAAGGCCATGTTTTTAAACTTCTCAATAGAGAAAGCTACTGCTGGTAGTGAACCACTTGCCACACCTGGTAGGTTTCTTCCACCTGGTAAAGTCATTGGGTCAAGTCTACTTACACTTCCATCAAATACGTCATCAAGTGAAACAGAGATTGACATTAATGTACCTGTAGAGAATACATCTGGTTCAATCGCAACATACGAGTTTGGATACTTTGGAATGGCGTATCTCAACCCACCTTCAAGTTCTAGATTCTCAAACGTCATGCTGATGATTACATTGTCTTCTTGAAGAACAACATTTGGTCCATCAACGCCTGGAATTTCTAGTTTAGTGTTACTTTTTCCACAGCTCGTAAAAAGAACTGAAAAAGAAAGCATTAGTGTCACAAGGACGGCCTTTGAGTTTCTTAAAGCTAAAGCTGAATTCATACGGGTTCTCTCTAAAGAAACGTCGTTTCTTTATCGAGCCTAAGGTTTCCCACAACTAAAACGTACTACCACAACTCACGTACCACAAAACCATTAGGTAAAAAAAAGATTTTCTCTCACAAGTAGATCTCGACAACATTGTCGGCTGTAAAAAAGATTCTAGCGATACAAGTGTTTTGATCAAGTATTTCTTCGGAGGACTTTTGACATTTCTTAAGAAGAATTGTCAAAAAAAAGAGAAAAGCACAACAATATTCAAACGTTGAATAGCCCGTCTGTTAAAGGTTTTCGAGCATTTTTGTTGAAAATTAGTCATAAAAACGTACTAAAATGGCGCCTCAAAAAGTGTGCAGGGTAATTGTGTCTCTCTCCATTGATCTAAGTAATTTTGATAGAATAGAGTTGGGGGTTTCCTATGAGAATATTTAACGCTTTTGAAAATCAAACAACTCAAACGACAAATCGCAAGACGCATAAAAAAAATGCGGCCAGTGAAGGCGCTGGAGAGTTAAAAATTTCTGATGAGCGAGTAAAGCAGCATGCCCCACCGAACGTAAATGAACGTGATGTAAGAGCTAAGCTTGAGAGGGCCAAGCAAAAGAATATGGTTATGACTCCTGTTAAAAAAGTTAATAATCATATTCCTGATCATCCAGAAGCAGTGAATGCAAAGAAAGCTGAACGAGCGCCAAGTATTGATACAGAAAAGAAGGAAAGCGAAGAGAAGAAAGACCTTCTTCTTAAGAGCGATATCGCTACAAATGATCCAAAAGATCCGAGAGTTCAGGAAAAACTAAAAGACGCCCTTCAAAATGGCGCCTTTAAATTTAACGATAAAGAAAGGGAAGTTCTCGCCCAAATTCTAGGTTAGCTCTCTAGCATCGCCTGAATTTTTTTGATCGTCGATTTTACGACTTCATTGAAATCACCCTCTAGAATCGTTGCCGCAGAGTGATTGTGACCACCGCCCCCAAGGGCCTGGGCCATAATTCCAACATCAATTTCATCCACAGCTGAGCGCAATGAGACTTTAACCTTGTTGCCAATCTTTCTAAACATACAGGCCACTTTGATATTGTCGAGAATGAGTAGGTGGTTGATAAAGCCATGAGTATCTTCAGCATCTGAGTCATGAAAATCAATCATCTCTTCACTTAAGCTAATCCACGCTACAGTTTCATCTTTAGTGGTTTGGGCAGAGCTAAGAACTTTGCCAAGAAGTTGCATATAGCCAATCTTCTTTGTGCCATTGATGCGATTAAACGCCTCGGGAGGTTTTACTCCTGCATCCATAAGCTTTGCAATAATACGGTGAGTGTTGCCCGTTACCGTTGGATAACGAAAGCTCGACGTATCAATGATGATGGCCGTATAAAGGGCCAACGCTATTTTTTGATCAAATTCCACACCAACAGCTTCGATGAGATTTCCCACAAGCTCACCTGTGGCCGCCATATTTGTATCAATACAGTGAATGGCCTGAAGCTCTTTCGGGCAAGGGTGGTGATCGATAAAAAGAAGATCGCGCGATTTTAAAACAAGCTGTTGAACATTTGTTCCAATGCGAGGCAGTGAATTTGTATCAGTCACGATAAAAAGATCGATTTCAGCAAATTCATTTTTCTTATATTCATCAAGGCTAATGATTACGTTATCAGGATCGAGATAGCGGTAGCGATCGAACAAAGGTTCTTCGTTAACGCAGATGGCATTTTTGCCAAGTTTTCTAAGGGCCATACACAAAGCAATCTGGCTGCCAATGCCATCGGCATCTGGATGAATGTGAGTGGTAATGACGATATTGTTGGCCTTTTTAGTCAACTTTTTAAAATGTTCTTTAATTCTCATAGGTCACTTATCGGTTAATT
Source organism: Bacteriovorax sp. BSW11_IV (assembly GCF_000447755.1). Lineage (GTDB taxonomy): Bacteria > Bdellovibrionota > Bacteriovoracia > Bacteriovoracales > Bacteriovoracaceae > BSW11-IV. The sequence continues at coordinate 46,554 of NZ_AUNE01000040.1, forward strand.
TTCATTTGGCCTAAACCATGAATATCTTAACACAAAGTTTGCCTGAAGTTTTTTTTCAAAATCAGTTATTTTTGCTATGCTTTTTTATTATTGGTCCTATGCAAATTATGAACTGGAGTTAAGGTGAGCTCGATTGCCATTGAATTAGATCAAGTTGTAAAAGAATACCCAGGTCGTCTGGCGCTTAAGGGGATTTCTTTTCAAGTAAAAAAGGGAAGAATTCACGGCTTTTTAGGTCCAAATGGGGCCGGAAAATCCACCACGATGAAAATTATCACGGGGCTTTTAAGAGCAAATTCAGGAAACGTTTCCATTATTGAAGGGGAGCGTATTGGATTTTTGCCAGAAAATCCCCCGCTATATATGAATATGAAAGTTGAGGGCTATCTCCAATATGTGAAAAACCTCTATTCTCTAGATAAAGACCATGGCGGTGATTCGCTTGAAGTCATTATGAAAAAATGTGGACTCCTCGATGTTAAAGAGCGTCTCATTAGAAATCTATCTAAGGGATATAAGCAAAGAGTCGGCATTGCTTCAACTCTTGTCCACAATCCAGAGATTATTATTTTAGATGAGCCTACGGTAGGTTTAGATCCAAAAGCAATTTTAGAGATTCGTGATCTCATAAAAGAGCTGAGCCGTAATCATACGATCCTGCTCTCAACGCACCAATTATATGAAGCGAATCTTTTATGTGAAGACATCACTATTATAAATAAGGGTGAGATTCTTACGACAGGGGAAGTTTCACAAATTCGTGAAAAAATCTCAGGTGGTCAAAGGCTTTATGTTGAAGTTGAAGGTGCCCGTTCTGAGATTCTTGAAAAGATGGTACAGGAGTTGCCAATTGAACTACGTGATCAAGTGCTTGGCGATATTTCATCTTTTAAAGTGTTATCAAAAGAGGCCCACGATATTCGTTCTCGTTTAAGCTCTTTTCTTGCAAAAGAGGGCTGCATTGTTCTCTCCCTTAAAGAAGAGACAATGGATTTAGAAGGAATTTTTAAAGAAGTGACATTTGGAGTTCAAGATGCTCAAGGGAATTAATTTTCTAGTAATGAAAGAGTTGAAGGATTATTTCTCTTCACCACTTGTTTATGTTTTGGCCTCTTTGTTCTCGGGAATCATGGGACTAATTTTTTATAATTATCTGATTTCTTCAAATGAAATAACAAATTTAAGTATTATAGATACAATCTTATTACCAACATTTGGGGCGATGAATTTTCTTCTTATGTTTATTGTCCCCCTTTTGACGATGGGACAGTTTTCTGAAGAGAAAAAAAATCAAACTCTTGATTTAATCATGATGTCGAATTTGAAGCCATCGGCCGTAATTGTGGGAAAATTTCTCTCAACTTTCATCGTGGTATTCTTTTTAGTGGCCTTGACATTTATTTTCCCTATTATTTTAGGACTATCGGGATTTTCTGATTGGGGCCTGGTCTTTACAAATTATTTGGCGATTTATTTATCTGTAATGGCCTATATTTCAGTAGGGCTTTTTGCCTCGACTTTAACAGAGAATCAAATTATTTCAGTTGTCGTGACCTTCTGTATATTATTTGCCTTACTTCTTCTCGTAAATATGGCGCAGGTTACGGATAACTATATTGTTGGTTTAATTATTCAATACTTTTCAATTGGATTTCATCATGCTCATTTTTCTCGTGGGCAATTGGTGAGCTTTAACTTTATTTACTATTTTAGTTTTGTTGGATTCTTCTTTTTTCTCACTCATAAGTCAGTGGAAGCGAGGAGATGGTAATTATGAAAAAATCATTAATCTCACTGTTCAATATAGTTAACGTTATTCTTTATTTTGTCGTTGTTGCACTTTGGTTGTCTGTTTCTGATGAAATACAACTTTGTCTTTTTGTTTCAGGTGCTACCATAGTCATGAGTTTGGTGCTCATTATTATTCAACGAGATCGTTTTAAAGATCTTTATTCGTCACATTTTTTCAAAGAATTTACGAATACCGTTGTTCAGGCATTTCTTATCTTTTGTATATTGGGATTAGTAAATTATCTGGCATTCAAAAATCCTTTGAAAAAAGATTATACCAATTACAATAACAATTCCTTGTCAGAACAAACTGTGAAAGTCGTAAAGTCTGTTAAAGAAAAAGTTAATGTGAAAATCTTTAGTGATAAAACTTTTTTCCCTAATATCAAGGCCCTCTTTGAACTCTACAGACAAGAAAGCTCACTTTTTGAATACGAATTTATTGATGCGGCCATTAGACCTGATCTTGTTAATAAAGAAGGCATAACACAAGTTCCGGCCCTCGTTGTAGAAATGAGTGGGAAGAAACAAACGGTTCTCAATATTCGTGAACTAGAAATAACAAATGCACTTATTAAATTAACAAGAGATAAACTACCAGTCGTCTATTTCCTAACAAATCACCTTGGTCCTTCAATCGCTGATGAGTCCGACCAAGGTTTAAGTTATTTGAAAAATTTTATCTCAAAGCTTGCCTACACTGTTAAGGAACTCGATCTTTTGGCCGCTGGAGAAGTTCCAAAAGATGCTGATGTCTTAGTTATTTGGGGTCCGAAAACAGGATTTGATAAAAATGAAATCAGTGCACTTGAAAGTTATATGAGAAGTGGAAAGAGCTTACTGGTATCTCTTGATCCTATGTTAAATGGCGATGTTTTAAGTGATTTAAGAAATTTCCTTATTACATGGGGAGTTCGCGTCTCTAACAACATTGTGGTTGATAAGGGGAGTTTTATTCGCGGTTCAAATGGTTTGGCGCCAATTGTTCAGGATTTTTCAAAGCATAAGATTTCAGATGGTTTTAATGGTCAGCTTTTCTTTCCCGTATCTTCGGCCATCGAGTTTGCTGATTCTCCTCTTCATAAAGGGAGTTTTCAGTATTTAGCAAGATCGAGTGGGGAGAGTTGGGCCGAGAACGATTTTAACGAAGTGGCCAACGGCCAAGTTGAATTTACTGAAGGCGTTGATAAACTTGGGCCAATTGCACTTGCTGGGACTTGGACTGGTCATGGGGCAGAAGGCGAAAGGCCTTCTCGTATTGTTGCTTTTGGAAATTCTACATTTGTAACTAATCAATATGGGCGAATGGTGGGTAATTATCTCTTTTTAACAAGTGCAGTGGACTGGTTGAGTGGAAGAGATCTAATTTCTTCTTTCGATAGACCAGAACTTAAAGAAGAGCCTGTCTTTATTGGTGGACCACAAGTTGGGATCATTTTTTATTTTTCAGTGCTATTCTTGCCAATTGTATTCATTATAGCTTCAATTTTGTTTTATAGAAAAAGGCGATTGTTGTAGGAAATTGTGTGAAAAAGAATTTATCCTTACTCCTTATTTTAGTTTCTCTTTTGGCCGTCACATACTTTGTGGAGGAGAGAGGCTCGCGCCAAAAAGTAGAACAAAAACAAAAGCAAGAGAGCCTATTCAATGAAGAGTTGCTAGGGTCTCTTAAAAGTATTAGCTTCCCCGATTTTGATCTCGTACTAAAAGGGGATCAGTATTTTGTCGATGGCAATTTCCCAATTGACGATAAAAAACGCGATATGATTCTAGAGCAATTAACGAGGCTTCGCCTAAAGTCTGTAGTCCCTGTACGTGATGTCGAAAAAATTGGGCGATCATTTTTCATTGAAGAAAAGAATGCATGGGTTAAGTTCACTTTCGAAAAGGGATGGGCCCAAGTCTTTTTAGGGAAGAAATTAGATTTCTCTAAAGAGTTTTATATGGAAGTTGTCGATTCCCTAAGCAATGAAGAGAAAATCGCTATTGTCGAAGATTCTAAACCTGAAGAGGCCGTGATTGATGCGAGAGGAAATGAGAGAAGTGACTATAAGTATAGAAGGTTACAGTCCCTAATCTTTTTACCCAAAGAGTTTATGTATGATCAGAGTCTTTTTTCAAAAATTAAATTTGATTTTGAATCTTTATCGAAAGTTACTGTTAATAATGTCAAAAAACTTAGCTATGTGATTATTCCAAAAGAAAAAAGACTAACGCCTTCGATACCAAGTTCATTTACTTTCAATGAGGCTCAACTCTCTAGCTTTGTTGAAAATATTCAAAAGATGCAAGGTCAAAAAGTTTATATTAATGTAAAAGATGAAGAATTTTCTACGCATATTTGCACGATCTCTCTTTTTAAAGGCGAAGAAAAAATCGAAGTCGACTTTTATAGAATGTATAAAAATACGATTGGTAGTTTTGTTAAAATTAAAGGCAGTGATTACGCAATTGCTGTCAGTGAACAAAATGATAATTTATTCTTTACAGAGTATCAGGATTTCATCGTAAAGAGATTCCATGAATCCTTGGATTTAAATAAGAAAATTGTTCTTGAAAAAAATGGCAAAAAGGCCGAGGCTCAGAAAAATAACGAGACCAAGACTAAGTTTTCAAAATTGACCGATTATTTGACTAGAGATGCTAGTTATTTCACACCTTATTTAAAAGAAGATATGAAACAAGAGGGACTAAGCCTTCACTATGGGAATGAGAGTTACTTGTTTTATAAGAATGATCATGAATTAGTTGTGTTAAATAAGGAAAAGAAGTTAAAATTACATTACAAAATAGATGGTGAGGTTGCGCCTTCATTATCGATCAAAGATTACTTGAGGTAAATTTTGGGAACTCTTTTTTATAATTATATAATGACATTTCTTCACCCTTTTTCAGGGCACGAAAAATTGCGTGAGATACGTGAGAGTATGGCGCAAAAAGATCGCGAGAGAATCACGATCATTACGAATGAAACGATTGGTGAAGCTCCCATTAAGTTATCATTTCTTGAGGCCATGAGCGTTTCATGGGCCATTCGTATGGTTTATGCGGTCTATGCGATTTTTTCAATTCATTTAGGAGTTGTTGCTTCTAAGGCAATGATTGACAGTGAGAGTTACGGGAATATCTTCTTCAATAACTTTCCGATGAAATCACAACAAATGGTACTTCTAACTGCGCTTATGGCCGCTATTTTCTATCCTTTTAGTATGTGGGTCTACACAAAATTTTGGGGAGTGCTCATTAAGTTTTTCGCCAATCTTTTCAATATCAAAGGTAATATTGATGAAATGAGTGATGAGATTGTAAACCACTCACTTGTATCAAACTTCTTTCTTCTCATTCCTATTTTTGGAGAAGTTGCAAAACACTTTTCATCTCTTGTGTATATCTTTGCGGGACTTCGCAAGAACCTTGGTATGACTGCGCTTCAAGCTTCTGTGGTGATTTTCTCGCCGGTGTTTTTAGTCGTAGTGTTCTTGATGATCCTCCTCTTGTACGTCCTTATGATTGTCAATATGTTTTAGGGCCTATTTTAGCGACAAATATCATTTTGTCGCATGCGGCCCACGCATTTCATCAAAAACCTGTAAGACCTTTTTAGGAAAAAATCTCACCGCTATCTTTCTAAAATTATTATACTTTTATAATGACACACCAAGTGGTCTCGTTTACAGAATGGGGCCATATTGAGAAACTGTCATGAGCATTAACACGCATATTAACAGAGACATTCACAGCATTTGTTCTTCTTTTTTTCAAACACACACAATCGAGAAAAGGGAGGGGCAGGGCACATCAGAAAGGAGTTCTAAAGTGTCACCTCTAGGAGTTAGTCAATTTATGACAGGCGCAATTGAAGTAGTTTGTGGACCTATGTTCTCAGGAAAAACAGAAGAGTTGATCCGCAGAGTTCGTAGAGCACAAATTGCAAGACAGAAAATTCAAATTTTTAAACCAGGTATCGATGACCGCTATCATGAAACAGATGTCGTGAGCCATTCTTCACAAGCAGTGAAAGCGATTCCCGTAAAAGACTCAATTGAGATTCTTCAAAGACTTTATGATTCAACAAGAATCGTGGCCATTGATGAAGTTCAATTCTTTGATGATAATATTGTTAAGGTTGTAACTAAGCTTGCAAGACGTGGTATCCGTGTTATTTGCGCAGGCCTTGATCAAGACTATAGAGGACTTCCATTTGGTCCAATGGCCAACCTTCTTTGTGTTGCTGATGAAGTTGTTAAAGTTCATGCGATCTGTACTGTGTGCGGATGTCCCGCAACTAAAACTTACAGAAAGCCAAATGTTCAAAGCAAAGATCAAGTCCTTGTCGGAGAGACTGATCTTTATGAAGCTCGTTGTCGCTCTCACTTTGACTATTTTGCCGAAGAAGAAGATCTACTTGCATTTTCTGTGACTCTGTCCGATCCTAAAAACAACGACAGAAAAACAACAATCGCAGAAGTGTAGGATATATTATGACAGATAGAGGATATGTAAACTTGGAATCTCGTGCTCTAGAGATTGAGCACAAATACGGCCCCAACGTTCATATCCTCTCTCATCCCATGGCCCAAAGTTTTCTCGCAAAGCTTTCGGCCCCTGAAACACATCAACCTTCTCTTAATTATATTGTAGAAAGACTCTATGGTATTTTACTTGATACCGTTGTGAATTCTTGTTTCCCTCGTGAAGTTGTAAAGATGGACACTCGTATGAAAGAGCACCATGAAAAAGGTGTTTTTCACGGTGAAGTGATTAAGGCATCAACTCCTGTGGTGAGTGTTGATCTTGCTCGTGCTGGAATTTATCCAAGTCATCTTTGCTATCACCATTTAAATTTTATTATGGACCCAAAGGTTCTAAGACAAGATCACTTTTATATTCAAAGAAAGACTAATGCTGCTAATGAAGTTGTGGGAGTTGATCTTTCTGGATCTAAGATTGGTGGTCCCGTTAAGGATGCCATTGTCCTTTTTCCTGACCCAATGGGTGCCACAGGCGGAAGTATGTCACATGCTATTTCACACTATAAAAATAGTGTTGAAGGTGACGCTCTCAAATACATTACGATGAACTTAATCATCACACCTGAGTACATTCGCCGTATGCAAAAAGATCATCCTGATGTTCAAATCTTTGCTCTAAGATTAGACCGTGGGCTTTCAAGTGATAAAGTTTTGGCCTCGGTGCCTGGAACTTTTATTGATGAAGAGTTTGGTTTAAATGAGCACCAGTACATTGTGCCTGGTGCCGGTGGAGTAGGAGAAATTCTCAACAACTCATTTGTATAGGGGAGCACATTCAACAGATTCTGTGTGGTAAGAACCCCAGTCTTGAGTTGAATGGTCATAGCTGTCATAGTACCAAGTCGTCACAGTTACTGAATATCTTTTGTATTCAGGTGAAGTCGCTTTCAATTCTGTAGTGTATTTGTAATCTACGATTCCTTGATCAACTTGTACTCTTTGTTTTTTTGCAGAAACAACTTCCAACCAATTCATTTTTCCACATTCAGCTTCAATGGCCTTTTCGATATTGCTGTTTAGTTTTTCATTGTAATCAGAATGCATAATGGCGGCAGATGATAGCGATGAAGTAAGAGCTGTCGCAATAAGAATTAAAGTTTTCATTTTTTTCCTTTTCTGTGTTGTGTTTGTGGGGGCATAGATACAGGAGCAGAATTGAAGTGAACAATTCAGATTTGGTTAGGAATGTATTTGGAAAGGCCTATGCCTTTTAATGTCGGCGTTTTTACAGACACTTAAGTGAAAAGGTCGGTTATAAAGCATTAAAATCGCAGAAAACCTAATAAATTTTTATATAGGATTTATAATTTCCGATAGGATAACCAAGGGGTTATGCTTGTTTAGACTTCATTTTTTAATCTTTATTTCCCTCACATTTTCTGCCTGTGTCATGGACAAAGGGGCCATTAGTATTAAAAACGGTGGCGTGAGAATTTCTGGTGCAAAGACGCAAATGGATAGCGCTAGCGTTACTTCAGTTTCTATCGTCAATAATCAACTCATTATTGCTGGATCAGATTTAAAATACGCAACCAACGTAAAGATTAAAGGTTCATCTTTTTCGGAAGAGTTTTCAATTGAGTCGATTTCCAATAATCAAATAATCGCCAATGGATTGAATAATATTTCATTCAAAATTGGCCAGCTCTTTGATCTGATCATCAGTGATGCCTATGGGGCGGCAACGTTTACAATTACATTTGAATTACAAGATGGGGCCGTGAGTGCCACTAAAATTGCAGATGGTGCTGTCGGTGCGAATCATCTCTCAGATATGGGAGCTGGCACAGGACAAGTCATGCAATGGAATGGCAGCACATGGGTACCAACTGATTTATCAGGACTTGTTTATCTTGGTTCATGGGATGCCACTCAAATTGGCGTCGGCCCAGATGCAGGGCCTGCATCTGTTGCGGGTGAGTATTATGTGGTTTCAAACCCTGGAACTATCGATGTCGACGGAATCAGTTCCTGGGCCGCGGGCGATTGGGTTGTTTGGAATGGAGTTAATTGGGATAAGATTGATAACTCAACAGGAGTAACTTCATTTAATGGGAGAGTCGGTCCCGTTGTTCCAATTATTGGTGATTATAATCTTGCACAACTTGGCGATGTGGATACGACAGGTATTGGTGCAGGTAAAATTTTAAAATATGATGGATCAAAATGGGTTATATCCGATGATCTATCAAGTGGTGGTGCAGGCTCTGTTTCTTCTTCTGAAATTCAAGATGGAACAATTACTAATGCGGATATCAATGCCACTGCGGGAATTGATCAATCAAAAATTCTAGGGCTCTCTACTTCACTTGCTTCAAAACTAGATCTTGCTGGTGGTGTGATGACTGGCGCTCTGGATATGGGGACAAATAATATTGGAAATGTTGGTACTGTGAATGGTGTTGATATTTCAACTTTAAATACGCAAGTAGGAACTAACACTTCAAATATATCAACAAACGCAGGGGATATTCTCTCTTTGCAAACAAGTGTGACTACGAACTCTTCAAGTATTTCGGCAAATACCACGGCCATCGCATCTAAATTTAATTCGGCCGATATCGATACTGACATCGCGTTGAGTGCTGACAGTGATGCTAAAGTTCCATCTCAAAAGGCCATTAAAAGTTATGTAGATAGTGCCGTGACGGGTTTAGGGGCCACAGATTTTTTGAAAAAAGATGGAACAGTTGTCATGACAGGGGCCCTCGATACTTCAACTTTTGGTATAAAATTAAAAGACGGCGATACTAATTACGTCACTTTGAAAGCTAATGCGGCGATGGGGAGTGATCTCAGCTTTATTCTTCCTGCAAATAATGGAACAAGTGGATTTGTCCTTTCTACTGATGGGGCCGGAAACTTATCTTGGATTGCTCCAACAACAGGAAGCGTGACAAACGTTGCTGTTACTGCTCCTTTGCAGTCCAGTGGTGGGGCCACTCCAAACTTATCGATCACACAATCTTCTAATTCTACGAACGGATATTTATCAAGTACAGATTGGAATACTTTCAATAATAAAGTTTCTACTTCGCGTACGATTAATTCAAAACCTCTTTCTGCTGATATCACTTTAGTCACAAGTGATATTGCTGAAGGTACAAATTTATACTTCACTGATGCAAGAGCGAAGAGTGCGGCCGTTGTAAATTCCACAGCAGGAAGTGAAGCGGATCAAGCACCGAGTGTGGCGGCGATCAAAACATATGTAGATGCAGCAGATGCGAATAAAGTTGATAAGAGTACAACGGTCAATGGTAAGGCCTTGTCTTCTAATATCTCTCTGGTAACGACAGATATTGCTGAGGGGACAAATCTTTATTTTACAGATGCAAGAGCTAAGAGTGCGGCAGTTATTAATTCAACTGCAGGATCTGAAACCGATAGATCTCCTTCTGTGAGCGCAATTAAAACCTATGTGACAAACTCAATAGACGCCAACGGTAAATGGATTAAAAATGCCAGCGATATTTATTTTAATACTGGTAATGTAGGAGTTGGAACAACAACACCTGCTGCAAAATTAGAAGTTCAGGGTGCTACTGATCCAGTTGCTATTCGTCTTACAGAAACCACTGGAGATGATTCGATTTGGGAATTTAGGGCCTACAATGTTGGGCTTGGGGTTAATGATAATCAATTTTCAATCTGGGGTGGGGTTGCTTCAGGTACTTTAACTGATAGGCTTGTTATTGGTAAAACAGGAAACGTCGGTATCGGTTCTTTAAATCCGCAATATCAACTTCACGTCCAAAATAGTGCCGGGGCCTCTTCCATTGCAGTTGATTCCACGAGTGCGACAACACCTTCATATAAGTTTTTAAAAGACAGTGTGCTAAAGTGGAATATCTACACTGGAGCAACAGATTCTCTGCACTTTTATAATGGTACGGGCAATATAATGACTTTTTCTAATTTGGCCCCTGCCAATTCTCTTTTCTTGTCAGATACGGGAAAGGTGGGAATTGGAACTTCATCTCCACGTGACAAACTCACTGTATTTGATACAAGTGTCGCCACTCTTACAATCACAGGTGATAGTGATCTCGATGTTGCAAATTTAAATCTATTTGAACTTGGAACATCTGGAAGTGAAAGTGGTTTTCAATTTCAATTTAATGGAGACAATACTTCAAATGCTCTCTTACTAAACTCCTTTGTTGCTGGCGCCGGTACAACGGTTATGAAAATAAATCGTGATAATGGTTATGTCGGTATTGGTTCTGCTACGGCATCTCAAAAACTTGATATCGATAATGGTCACATTGAAACCTCATCGGGCTATGGAATAGGGTATGCTTTTGGGACGGCCAGTGAGCATACCATTTATCCATACACCACAGGAATCAATGCTATGGGTGGTTATGGGGCCACAGCTCCTTATGATAATGGTATTCTTATTAAATCGGATGAAGCAATTGCAATTGCGGAGACTGATGCCAATGAAGTTGTTGGATACTTTGACGTCAATGCCAAGAAAATGATGTGGAATGGAGGACTCGTTCTTGGGGGAACAACTACTCAGGAGCGGATCAATATCAATGACAATCTTTTCATTCATAATGGTGGAGATGATGTTTACGGCTTTCGCTATATCCCAAGTTTGGCGAAAACATCTTCAACTGTTGCCAATATCTATCCAGCAGAACTTCGTCATAGTCCAGTGAGTGGAATTTTTTCAATTGGAATTGATAGCACTCAAAGAAGTACTGGTGATACGGGAACAATCAATAAAATTTTAAATATCACTAAAGATCAACGAGTGGGAATTAATACATCTGCACCTGCGCATGCTCTTCATGTTGTTGGTACAGCTGGACTTTCAACAGGAACGGCATGGACAAATACTTCCGATATTCGCTTGAAAGATATTCAAGGGGATTATGAATACGGGCTAAAAGAAATTGAAAAACTTCATACTGTCCGCTTCAATTACAAAGAGGGTAATGCTCTGGGACTTCCGAGTGATAAAAATATTATTGGTTTTATTGCCCAAGAAGTTCAGCAGGTCATTCCAGAGGCCGTTGTTGAAAGAGAGGATGGCTATTTAGAACTAAATGTTGATCCCATTCATTGGGCCGCAATTAATGCCATTCAAGAGCTTAATCACAAGCTAAAAGAGAACACCCTAAAATTTGATATGATGAGAATTGGCATTGTTGAAGAAAACTCTAGAAAGATCGCTTCTCTGGAAGTGGAGAATGAGGCCATGAAAGCGCAGCTTCAAGCGCTCAAAGAGCAAAATCAGAATCTACAAAAGAGGCTTCAATCAATTGAAGAAAAGATGGATTTGATCCTTGAAAAATCAAACCCTTAAGTCCTGTAGAATTTTCATTTAGATCCTTTTTACTTCTTTAAAATTTGTAACCTGCTATAGAGGTTAGGCTTTTTCATTATTTATCTGGGGGGATTTTAATGAAGGCAGTACTTGTAGGGTGGTTCACCTTAATTATATCTCTTTCTACTTTGTCCCAAGAATACTTGCTGGTTCATCGCTATCCAAATATGAATGCAGGACTGTTCTTTAAACAAGACCGCTCTGTGCAAAGAGAAGAATCCGAATTATTTATTGTTGAAAATATGAAGCGCGTAATTGCCTTGAAATCTTATCGTGTCGTTTCTAAGGCCGATGATCTTTATAACTACCTTCTTGATTCAACATATTCTCATGATGTCTATAAAACGAATCTTACAAAGAAAGAAGTTTTTGATTTTACGAAGAGAATTAAAAACAGTGGCTATAATCATATTCTAACGATGCTTGAAAGAACTATTGGTCGTTCTCGTTTTCATTCGTTTGATGATTCAAAAAAAGAATTTGAAGATAATTTTAATAGATTCAAATTCTCTCCTGAAAGTCTTGAGGACCTTCTCGATTATGCCAATATTTTAGTGCCAAACAAGTACTTTTCTGAAAAATTTTTTGATGTTCATTTTTGTAAACGTTACGAATGCGCTAGCGACAAAATGGAAATTCTCGATGAGGACGTCGATTACTTAATAAACTCTCTTGTAAAAGTCTCTAATGAAATCACTAATTCAAAGCAAGATTATCTCAATCAAGGTCAAAAAGAGGCCCTTATTCATTTTGCTGAAAAGCTAATCGATTATGAGAAAACTTTTTTGGCCCTTGGAAAACCTGATCGTCTTAAGAAGATGTGGCAAAAATTCTTTGCTAATCTTCCAGATGATTACATTATTTTTAGAAATCTAGAAGAGGGCTCACTTGTTAATAATCCTTCTTATGGTTGGCTCTCAAAAGTTGTAAAAAAATATAAATCTCTTATGAAACCTGAAGATTATAAGAGGCTTTCTTCAAATATTGATTCAGACTTCGATCATTTAGGTAATGGCCTAAGTTCTGTACTTGTTAATTTCTTAGGACGTGTTTTTAAAAAGCGCGATTGGGTTCCTTCATTAAGATTGGCCACAAACTTTAGGGAGAATTATCTCTTTGAAAATGTGGACTCTGTTATCGATCAACTTCTCGCGAAAGATGGTATGAAGCCTGGGGATATTATTCTCGAAAAAGATCGCAAGGCCAATACGGATCTCCTCATTCCAGGCTACTGGGTTCATGCTTCGATTTACCTTGGTACAATTAAAGATTTCAAAAAAATGGGTGTATGGGATCATCCAAGATTCAAAGAAATGAGAAAACAAATTTTGAAATATAATAATCAGTGGCGTGAAAAGCTCGATGGTGAATATAAGAACACCAGAGACTTTGAAGATGTGCCATGGTTTTCTGAATCAGATCGTCCAGGTGTCGGAGTTCATCCTTTAAATAAATTTTTACAAACAGATGGGATGGCCGTCATTAGAGTCAATCGTGCTAAGGATAATGAGGCCTACGTTAAAAATATACTTTTCAAAAGTGCGGACTACTTAGGTCTTCCTTACGATTATACTCACAATATCAAAAATAACAGAGCGATGACTTGTTCCAAATATGTTCTAAAGGTTTTTGATGATATCACTTTCAATACATCCGATAACGGCCCATATAGAACAGTTTCTCCTGATCAAATTGGTCAGGTAGTGGAAAGTGGTCAAGCAAGTCTTGTGATGTTTATGGAAGCAGAGAATGAGGGAAAACTCATATACGCTGCAAGTCAAAAGGACGAGAACGCTTATCAAGTCTATTTAAATAACTTATACTAGTTCTATCACGAACATATAAGGAGTTTAAGATGGCCGTTGAAGTCATGATCTCTGAAGAAGAGATTAGTAAGCGTATTTCTGAACTAGGTGCAAAAATCACTAACGATTATGCAGGTGAAGAACTTGTTGTTGTCGGCGTTCTTAATGGCGCATTCATGTTTGTCGCCGATCTTATCCGTAAAATTAATGTCCCTGTGCGCTTAGAGTTTATGGCCGTTGCGTCTTATTCGGGAACTGAGTCGACAGGCGAAATCAAAGTAAATCTCGATTTAAAAGAAAGTATTCGTGGAAAAAATGTTTTAGTCGTTGAAGATATTGTTGATACAGGTTTAACAATTAAAACTCTACGTGGAATTTTACAACAAAAAGGACCTAAGTCATTACGTCTGGCCTCACTCCTTTATAAGCCTGCTCGCAATATTCACAAAGTTGAAATTGATTATCTTGCTTTTGAAATTGAAGATCGCTTTGTTATTGGATATGGATTAGACTTTGACGGTAAATATAGAGAACTACCTTATATTGGAGTTTACAGTCATGGTTAATGTTTCTGGTTCTGTTCGTGTTGATCTTTTAGGGGGGACAATTGATTTAAATCCAATCAATCTAATCCTTCCTCATGCATTTACGCTAAATCTTGCAACTTCATTGAAGGCCAAGGCCGACATAGAAAAAATAAATGACAAAAAAGTAATTATAGAAAGCCTTGATTACGGAAATTCATTCTCATATGACTTTAGTGATTTTACTGAAGAAAATTTTCGTTCGGAATTTTTTGGGCCAATGAATTTTGTCTGCCAAATTATAAATCATTTCAAGCTAACTGAAGGAATTAGACTTCGTCTGGAATCGGGATCTCCTGCTGGAGCAGGACTTGGTGGTTCATCTTCTATGGGTGTAACTCTTTACAAGGCCCTTTGCCAATTGACGAATAAAAAGTTGGATAAGCTTCAGGCCATTCAAACAGTACAAAGTATTGAAGCTCGAATTTTAAATAGTGGACCAGCAGGTTACCAAGACTATTATCCGGCCCTTCATGGGGGAGTATTGGCCCTTAAACCAGCACCGGGGGAAGTTGTTATTGAGCAGCTTTATTGCAATGAACTCAAAGACTTTCTAGAAAAACATATTACCCTTGTTTATTCCGGTCAAACGAGACTTAGTGGAATTAACAACTGGGAAGTTTACAAGGCCTTCTTCGATAAAAATGAGGCGGTAAGAAAGGGGCTAGAAGAAATAGCCGTGCTTTCTTATAAAGCATACTGTGCCATTAAAGCTAAAGACTTTGACAAGTTACCAGAACTTATTGGAAACGAAGGAAAAGTTAGAGAAAAACTCTTTTCTGGTATTGTTTCTCCAAAAATGCGCGAAGTTTTTGATATACTTATAAAAGACGTACCTGAACTTGGAATGAAAGTTTGTGGTGCTGGTGGTGGAGGGTGTTTCCTTTTGATTCACAAATCATCACATAAAGAAGTTGTTGCGAAAGCAGTTCAAGAGTGTGGCATGACTATTCTTGAATTTAATATAGATCGACCACTGGAAGATTAAATGGGCAACAAAAATGTCGTTGGAATTAGTATGAAAGGTGGCAGAAGAGATAATTTCATCTTCTGCCTCTTAGAGCATTATGTTGATAACAACCGCTGGTTTTTAAAATCTTTAATGCAAGTTAAAGATGAAGAGGGGTTGGATGGAAACGATGCTATTCGTACATGGATTGATGAGTACAATGTTCAGAAAATGGTTCTAGACTTTCCTCTCACCACTCCAGCGTGCCAACATTGCAATTTGGAATGTCCCGGTCTAAATCGTTGCCCTCAAGAATCTGTAACAAATGTAAATGGCCTTATCAATGAAATCCTTGATAAAGATGCGGCCATAAGAATTCAAAATCCAAAGGCCTATGAGAGAGAGAGAAACTTTGATGATGAAGTTCAGTTCTCAAAAGATATACTTTCTCGTGAGGCCAATCATCATATTCTTTCACGCTCGTATAAGCGACGTTTGAAAAAAGGTTTTCTTCCATATTGGAATAGACCCGTTGATCTTTGGGTTTGGAATACTTATTACGATCATCTCTTACATTTTTTCAACACAAGCTATGATTCATTTGGAAATACATCACTTATGATGCTCTCTCGCTTTGCTTATTTGAAAAGACACTTTCCGAAAAATCTTGAACTCTTTGAAGGAAATGTAAATTTAAACTTAATTGAACTTCTTAGATCTAAGACGATTTTGAAAAAAGATATTATCAATATGAGTGATTTAGATTTAGGTGTTGAGGCAAGGCTTGATATTATTAAAAAGATTGAGGCCAAGCAAAATATCTTCATTTATGACCATGATCTAGAGATATTAGTAAAAAACCCTAGGGCCTTTGATTCATTTATTCTTGCCATTAGTGGCCAGAGTTTTTATCTCGATAAAATTAAATCCCTTCCTGAATGGGCCAATCCAAAAGAGACAAAATTTATTGTTCCTTCTTTCTTATAAGCCCCCAAGCAACGAGTCCGTAGAAAAAAGTAAGAACTGCAAAATGTAAGTTTTGCAGTGGACTCGATACAAAGAGTGCAAAACAGCCCAAAGTCGCTGTCGCCGCATAAAGTTTAATATATCCGCGTGAAAATTTTCGGTTAAACCAGTGAGTTAAATAAATAATCGCATGGGCCGTCATTAATCCAGTGAACATAATAAGTAAGCTTTGTGTCATCAATTGATAAACTTCGCTCTCAAGATCGCGTGGGATATTCATTTGCCCTTGGGCCTCAAGTACCTTGTAAACGTAGTTCATATACTTTGCGAAATATTTACTCTTTTGGCCCCAAATCCAATATAGAACGGTGAAATCGCCAAAAAAACAGGTGAGGATAGTTAGTATTTTGAACTTTTTTTCTGTAATATTGTCGTAAAAGTTATTCATATAAAAAATTATGGGACACTAAATATGTTACTTCAAGCTGTTTTACTGGTTTTCTCAATCGTACTTCTTTATTACGGGGCCGAGTTTGTATTACATGCGGCCGAAAAAATTGGTCTGTATTTAGGTCTTTCTCCACTTGTTATTGGTCTGTTGATTGTAGGTTTTGGAACTTCACTTCCAGAGTTCTTCGTATCTCAACTGGCAAGCTACAGGGGAGAAAGTGGAATTGCTCTGGGGAATATTGTAGGTTCAAATATTGCGAACCTCTTTTTAATTTTAGGTGTGTCGGGAACGATGACAACTCTTCATATTCTCAGAAGAGATATTAAGGCCCAATTTGTTCTTCACCTTATTTTAACTGTTCTTCTTTCCATTACATTAATGCAAGACTCACTTAAGTGGTGGTCTGTTCTTATGCTTGGAAGCTTTTTTGCTTTTTACATGTGGCATACGTTCAAAGAGATGTCTAAACAAAAGAACCTCGCAAGAATTGAAAAGCAACTCGAAGAAGAAATTCATGAAGATATTCACAATGTTCATATTGCTCCAACTGATTGGGTTAAATTGATCATTGGTTTCGTTCTACTTTTTGCGGGTGGAGAGCTTCTTGTAAAATCGGGAAGTGAACTAGGCCGACTTGCTGGGATATCAACATATGTTATCTCTGCTGTTTTTGTGGCCTTTGGGACTTCGTTTCCAGAATTCATCACAGCAATTCTTGCTTGTGTGAAGAAAAAAGATACGGACATTATTACGGGAAATATCATTGGTTCAAATATTTTTAATGTGGCCTTTGTATTAACAAGTTTAGGTTTCTACAACGTACCTATAGAAAAATCTTTTGCCCCAGAGATTATCGTACTTTTATTTGCTTCAATATTCCTACTTGGACTGACTTTTATCCGCAAGAATTTTGCACTTCCTGCAGGAGTGATCTTTCTTCTGACTTATGCAGGTATTGTTTATAGCTGGGTTTAGTCGTCGTAGCTACCACGGCGAAGTTTGCGTTCAACGTCTTTCTTCGCCTGATCTTCTCTCTTATCATGAAGTTTTTTACCCTTAGCAAGAGCAATTTCAAGCTTCACATTTGAATCTTTGAAGTAGATCATCGTTGGCACAATTGTTAATCTTTCCGCTTGGGCCTTATGGGCCATGTGAACGATTTCTTTTGAATTCAGAAGAAGTTTTCTTCTTCTGTTTTCTTGATGGTTATTGATATTTCCAAAATCATAAGGTGCGATCAAAATATTATTGGCCCAAACCTCGCCACCATTATCAATACTAATGTGCGCTTCATTAATTGAAACTTTTCCAAGGCGTAAGCTTTTAACTTCTGTTCCCACAAGAACAAGACCCGCCTCAAATTTTTCAATGAGTTGATAGTCAAAAGAGGCACGTTTATTTTTAGCAATAATTTTGATTCCCATGCTTTTATTTTATCCTATTTTAATTCTTTATAAAGGGCCTGGATTTTATCTAGTCCCAAGGCCTCGGCCCTAACAGTCTTATCAATACCTAGATTGATAAATGCTTGTTCAACCTTATCACTTGCAAAGCTCGCCTTTAGAACTTTTCCAAGTTGCTTTCTCTTGTGAAGAAAAACTGCTCTTAGATATTTTTCATACTTTCTAAATTCACTTAGAGGTATTTCAGGATTATCTTTTCTTGAAAGTGAAATAACTGCAGAGTCTACTTTCGGTGGCGGTTGAAAGGCCCCTGGAGGAACTTTACATAGAAGTTTCACATCAAAATAATTTTGAGTCAGGGCCATAAGTGAGCCCATGGCCTTTCCTTCTCTTGTCATAAAAGGGATTACTTTATCAGCAACTTCTTTTTGGAACATCAGAGTCATATACTTGATTTTTTCACACTGAATGAAATTAATCATTAGGGGAACACCAACATTGTAGGGAAGATTTGAGACGAGCCAAATCTTCTTATCGTCCATATCTCTCGTGCTAATAAACTCATCGAGATTAACTGTCAGCGCATCTTGTAGCAAAATATTTTCTGCCGGCATAAACTCACGAAGAAGCTCAGGGAATCTTTCGTCTTTTTCAATTACGTAAAAAGGCTTTCCGTGACCATGAAGGTTGCGAGTAAGAATACCTGGTCCTGGTCCAACTTCAATGATGGCCTCGGCCTCATTCACAAGATCATTACAAATCTGATTGATGACTTTATCATCTCTAAGAAAGTGTTGACCTAGGTCTTTATTTGCAAATGGCAGCTTACTGTTAACGTTGTTCACGCATTCCCCTTGGCATTTTTCTTTTGTCTTGCGATGGCAAGTTTTTCTTCTTTGGAAAGATATCTTCCCTTGGCATCGAGAGTGAGACACTCTGGAAAAGAAATGGCCATATTACTTGTTCTAAAAGCAAGGTTTGCAATCATGGCACCGTTGTCAGTACAAAACTGCGGGTGCACAAAAAAGACATCGCGAAAACTTTCAGTGAGAACTTTTCTTAAATAACTATTGCAAGCAACACCACCACCAACAACTATAGGTGTTTCAGTGTGGCCAAGCTCTTCTTTCACATAGCGAATGGCATATTTTAACTTTAATTTTAGAGCACTCACAATTGCGTGCTGATAAGAAGCACAAACATCGCTAATACCAACTGGTAGTGTCGAGTGAGTAAGTCCTTCGCAGTTATAGTTAGGATTGTTCTCAACAAATTGGCGCAAAGAAGTTTTGACACCTGAGTAGCTTAAATTAGCATCGGCACTATTTTGTAAACCAATAGGGAAGCTATACTTTTTTGGATCCCCAGTTTGCGAAAGATCATCAATGATTTTTCCCGCAGGATAACCAAGACCTAAAATCTTTCCACCTTTATCAAAGGCCTCACCGGCGGCATCATCTAGTGTTGTTCCGATCATTTCAAATTCATCAGGACCTTTCACAAGCATGTACATACTGTGACCACCACTGACAAGAACACCTATATAAGGATATTTAATCGTTCTAGTGAGGTGAATGGCCTCAAGGTGTGCAAAGAGGTGGTTCACTGGTCGAATAGGAATTCGATTTAAAAGTGAAAGCGACTTGGCAGCATTTAATCCCGTAAGCAGAGGTCCTAAAAGACCTGGGTGAGTGGTAACACCAATAAGGTCGATATCTTTGGCCTCAATCTTGGCCTCGTAAAGAGCGCGCTCAAGAAGAGGGACAATTTTAGCTAAATGATTTCGTGCAGCAATTTCTGGTACCACACCGCCCCACTTTTCGAGAAGAAGCTCTTGTGAAAATGAATGGTGTGCAAGGAGGGTTGGCGGCGAGTTCAGATCATCGTCATAGCCTTTAATTACAGCTATGGATGTGTCGTCACAACTCGTCTCAATACCCAAAACAATCTTTGTAGTCATAATCTGCAAATCCTAGCATAATTAAAGAGGTTTATAAAATGTGTCGTACGATTTCTTTGGAAAAGTTATGAAAAATCTACTCTTTTTGCTGCTCACTTTGAGCTTCGTGGGTTGTTCAAACCTTCTTTATCATCCCGATGATATTGTTTACTCCACTCCTAAACAATTTAACCTTGATTATAAAGATCTCTATTTCAATTCCAAAGACGGCACAAAGCTTCACGCATGGCTTTTAGAAACGAAGGCCAAAAAGAAAAAAGGCCTTGTGGTTTTCTTTCACGGCAATGCCCAAAACCTCTCTTCCCATTATTTATCGTTGGCCTGGATGGTGAACAAAGATTACGACCTTCTTATTTTTGATTATAGAGGTTATGGGAAGAGTGAAGGTGAACCCAATCCAAAAGATGTTAATGATGATGCCATCAGTGCTCTTGAGTACGGAAAATCTCTCTTTGATAAGGGGAAATATCCGCGCTTTATCGTCTATGCGCAAAGTCTTGGCGGCGTCATTGCTCTTAGAGGTTTAAAAGATTTCTCTGCACGCTCGCGTGTGGATTTACTTGTTCTTGATTCAACTTTTTCATCTTACCAAGAAATTGCTAGAGATCGCGTCTCCCAAGTTTGGTTTTTATGGCCTATTCAACATCTCACATATTTACTAATGAGCGATGAGTATGCTTCGTATGATTACATCGAACAATTTGATAGACCAGCACTTGTCATTCATTCAAAAGATGATCAGGTGATTCCGCTAAAATTCGGAGAAGAGATTTATCAAAAACTAAAAGTGAAAAAAGATATGTGGGTGCTTGAAGGTGTTCCTCATATTGGAACTTATCATGGTAACGCTTTTAAGGAGAGGGAGAGACTTCTGAATTATCTTGAGAAACTCTCGCAATAATCACAACTAAAACATCTCTGTCAGAGAGTTCTTCAAATGAGTGGAAGATGCAACGAACTTCCATTATTGTGCTCATGAGTTCATAGCTCATATCAATTTTCTCACCATTTTTCGTAATGAGAAGATAGGCTTTGGCCTCCATAAGAAAATTTCTGCGCGCCTCTTCATTTGAGCCTGAATAAGACCAAGTTTCAGTGAAACTTTTCTGTTCAAAAACCTTATCAAAGGGCGTGTTTGTAGTCGCAAAACATGGTCCTGCTACAAGAAAAGTGAATAAAACTGCCAATGATACGATGTGTCTCATTTTTTTGTGCTCCAAAAAGAAAACCTGACGATACTAGCAGTGTTTGCGGTGCTTTCGAATACATAAATATTTCCAAAGAAATATTTACAAAGGTCTCTAATCTTTTGAAATGTTAAGGGATTTTCACAATCTTAATTTTCTCTTGGGCCTTTAAATCTTTTATGTTTTCATATGAAAGTCTAAGTTTAACCTAAATTTTTAATTTAGGTGTTGCGTAGGGTCATATGGCCTTACAATGGATTGAGGTGTTTTCAATGAAATGTATTGTCGTTCTCTCACTTTTAATATTCTCAAGCTTATCTTTTGCCAAAAATTTCAAAGTGGCCGCACTCTATTGGTCGATGAATATCGAAGGCCAAGTGGCCATGAGAAAAGGGATTGAGTCTGAGGTTGAAAAAATCAACAAATCTTTAAAAGATTCAGATAAGAAAATTGAACTTACTGGCTTTGTGGCCGGTGATGGAAGTGCAGGAATTGAAAACCAAATCAAGCAAATGACTGAAGTTGTAGAAAGTGGCGCATACGATCTTATCATCGTTCAGCCCACTAATAATGCGGCCCTCGTGAAGCCGCTTTTGATGGCCAACAAAAAGAAAATACCAGTTGTGGCTTATGACCAATATATTGTTGAAGGCGATATTGCTTCTTATGTGACATCGAATAACTATCAAGCAGGATATTTAAATGGCGAGTACATCGCTTCTCTATATCCGGCCGATAAGCAGATCAATCTTATCTTGGTAGAGTATCCACAAGTTTCTTCAACAGTAGAAAGAGTGGATGGTTTTTTAGATGCTCTAAGAAAAGAAAAACAAAAACACAGAGTGATTGGATCATATCTTGCTGTTGAACCGGTTGGTGGCAAGGCAGCTGCCCTTAAAATGCTAGAGGATTTTCCAACAAAAGGCTCTATTGATGTGATTTTCACAATCAATGATGGAGGAGGGCTTGCAGTTGTAGAAGAGCTTCACAAAGCAGGCAGAACAGAAATTAAAGTTGCCACCATTGATGGTGATCCAGCTTCAGTTGAAAATATTAAAAACTCAAAGTTAACAGTCATTGATTCGGCCCAATTTTGTGCAGAACTTGGAAGAGAGAGTGTTAAGGTCGGATATCGAATTTTAAAAGGTGAGAAAGTGGCCAAGAAAGTTCTAGTGCCAACTTTCCCAATAACCAAAGAGACTCTTCAGGTTTATCCCGGTTGGCTAGGAAATGTGCCAAATAGCTTTGAAAAACCTTGGAAAAAAGGAAATTTCTGGAATAATAAATACAAGGAATCAAACTAAGTAAAATGCCAGAAAAAAGAAAAGTTTCAAGCGATTCGCTTACCAACATTAATCTAAAGATTGGGATAAGTTTTTTT
>NZ_AUNE01000041.1 GCF_000447755.1 Bacteriovorax sp. BSW11_IV
GACTGATTTTTTTATGAGGGGCAGTCTTGACTGCCCCTTTTTTGTTCTGTAAAACACATTCACAAATCGAATGCGGGTGTATAGCTCCAATGGTAGAGCGGCTGATTCCAAATCAGTAGGTTGGGGGTTCGAATCCCTCTGCGCCCGCCACTTTAAAATCCCTTGTAATAATTACGGCCTAAGTCACAAATAGATTGTGTTGAAATGCTGCGGCATATGAGAAATATGTAGACAAAATAGGTTATTTGTCGCATATATTGAAAGCTTAAATGGTTAAAAAACCCCTATTTTTTTGAGGAATTCAAAAAATTAACGACTATTCAAGGATGGGCCATGTCATTAGTAAGAGCAGAAGACAAGAAAAAATGGATTAATGCTTTCGTTGCTATCATGAGTATTCTATGCGGATACACAATGATTCGTTTCGTAGCGAAGCTTGGCGAATGGTTTGATTTGGAAGCTAAGATCGGAAATTTCTTAGCGTTTAATCAAGGGGTAGGGATTCTAGTAGGCCTTATGGTTTTCGTTCTTGTAATCAAGAACAGAAAGGCCACAGAGCACATGGATGAAGTATACGAAGAACTTGTAAAAGTAAGTTGGGCAAATAAGGACGCGGTATTAAAAATTACAGTGGGCCTTGTTATTGGTCTATCGATTGTAAGCGGTATCTTCGTATTAATTGACCTTGCATTTAGAGAAATACTTAATTTGATTTTCTAATAAGGAATTAGCATGAGCGAAAATGAAGTAAATGAAAATGAAGTTGAAAGCACTGAAACTGAAACAAAATCAGAGGCTCCTTCACAATTTAGATGGTATATCGCCAAGACGCTAACTGGTCAGGAAAATAAAGTTGAAAAAACTCTTAAAGAAAGAGTTGTTAACTATAAAATGACTGAATTTTTCCAGGACATTCTAGTTCCTGAAGAAAAAGTAGTTACACATTCTGGTGGAAAGAAGAGAACAATCAAGAAAAAACTTTTCCCAGGTTATGTCTTGATTAAGATGGTCATGAATGATAAGACATGGCACCTTGTTAAAGACACAGATAAAATCACTGGATTTGTTGGTGGAACACCGGAAAAACCAGCACCAATCAGTGATGAAGAAGCTGCATTCATGACGAATCAAGCTGAAGAGGGATTCAAGAAACCTAAAACGACTGTTAACTTCACTGAAGGTGAGTCTGTTAAGGTTATCGAAGGACCATTCACTTCTTTCGTTGGAACTGTAGAAGCTATTAGTGATAAAGGTAAGATCAGAGTAAACGTCTCAATTTTTGGTAGACCAACACCAGTTGAGCTCGACTTTACTCAAGTTGAAAAGGTCTCTTAATAACAGTTGGTAGATCATTTAAGATCGCAGGAGTAGAACATGGCTAAGAAAATTACTGGGTTCATCAAGCTTCAGATCCCTGGTGGTAAAGCGAACCCGTCACCTCCAGTAGGACCTGCTCTAGGGCAGAAAGGTGTAAACATCATGGAATTCTGTAAGGCATTTAATGCTAAGACACAGAAGGAAGCTGGTGTAATTCTTCCTACTATCATTACAGTGTATTCTGATCGTTCATTTACATTTGTAACGAAAACACCACCGGCATCGTACCTTCTTACGACAAAACTAAACCTTAAAAGAGGTGCTCAAAAAACGGGTACTGAGGTTGTAGGTAAAGTTGCTAAGAAAGTTGTTGAAGAAATCGTTGAGACTAAAAGACCTGACCTTACAGCTGCATCACAAGAAGCTGCTGAAAGAACTATCGAAGGTACAATGAGATCAATGGGTCTTCAAAAAGATTATTAATTGGGAGATCTGAAGAAGATCGTTTGAACCAAAAGGTGGAATTATGGCTAGAACAAAATCAAAAAAGCTCCTTGCAGCTTTAGAAAAATTCGACAAACAAAAAGCTTATTCAGTAGAAGAAGCTCTTAAACTAACTAAAGAACTTAAGTTTGCTAATTTCGACGAAACTGTTGATTTAGCTTTCAAACTTGGTGTAGACCCAAGACACGCTGATCAAATGATCCGTGGTGCTCTTGCTCTTCCAGCTGGTACAGGTAAGACAGTTAGAATTTGTGTTATCACTTCAGGTGAAAACATTAATAAAGCTGAAGCTGCTGGTGCTGACTTCGTTGGTGGCGATGATATCGTTGCTAAGATCGCTGGTGGTTGGTTAGATTTCGACAGAGTTATCGCATCACCAGATATGATGGGTAAACTTGGTAGAATCGGTAGAGTACTTGGACCAAGAGGTTTAATGCCTAACCCTAAGCTAGGAACAGTAACAACTGACGTAGCTAAGGCCGTTGAAGAGCAAAAAGCTGGTAAGGTTGAGTATAGAACTGAGAAAAACGGTATTATTCACGTGCCAATCGGTAAGTCTTCATTCGCAGACGCTGACATCAGAAAAAACTTTGATGCAGTTGTTGGAGCGATCATTAAGGCTAAGCCAGCTAGTGCCAAAGGAACATACCTTAAGTCTCTAACTATCTCTACGACGATGGGACCAGGTGTTAAGATTGATACATTAGAAGCTGCAGCTGTCGCTGCAAAATAATAATATCGACGGGGTTGAAGAAGGAAGGTATTTTCTAGGCCGTGAGGTTAAAGAAATATAAAGCCATCCTGAAATCTCCCTCCGTTTTAATGGAGGTACTATGCTTAGAAGAGCCGAAAAAGAGGCAATCATCGAAAGCCTTAGAAAGGACATCAATGAAGCCAGCGGTATCTTTCTCACTAACGTAATTGGAGTTAAATCAAACAACTCTACTGCGTTAAGAAAAAGCATCAGAGATGTTCAAGGTAAACTTGTTGTTACTAGAAACACTCTTTTTGCTAAAGCAGCTCAAGGTACGCCTGCTGAGAACCTACTTTCAAACCTAAAAGGCCCTAAAGCCGTAGCGTTTGCATTTGGGGAAGCTCCTGCAGTTGCAAAGTGTCTTAAGAATGCTGGGAAAGAACAAGAAGCCGTTACACTAGACGGTGGTTTACTAGATGGTAAGGAATTATCTGTTAAAGAAGTGGTTGCACTTGCAGATCTTCCTTCTAGAGATGAAATGCTTGGAACTTTACTTGCTACATTCAACGCTCCAATCTCAGCACTTGCTAGAGTATTGAACGTGATTAGAGAAGAGAAAGAGAAAGGCGGCGGCGTTGCATTAGCAGCTGCTGAATAATTAACAATTTATTTGAAAGATTTTTAAAATTTAAGGAGATTATATGTCTATTACTACTGAACAATTTGTTGAACATATTTCTAAAATGACAGTTCTTGAGGTTGCTAACCTTGTTAAAGAACTTGAAGAAAAATTTGGTGTTTCTGCAGCTCCTGTAGCTGTAGCTGGTGCTGCTGCTGGTCCAGCTGCTGAAGAAAAAACTGAATTTGACGTAGTTCTTGCTGATGGTGGAGACAAGAAGATCAACGTAATTAAAGAAGTACGTGCTCTTACTGGTCTAGGTCTTAAAGAAGCTAAAGAACTAGTTGAAGGTGCTCCAAAAACTGTTAAAGAAGCTGTTTCTAAAGAAGAAGCTGAAGAAATCAAGAAAAAACTTGAAGCAGCTGGAGCTAAGGTTGAAGTTAAATAATTTCAGCATTGCACCATAAATAAAAAAGACATTTATAGAGGGTGTGAAAGCGTAAAAGCTTTCACGCCTTTTTTGCGTTTTTGCGCAAAAAAATATATACGTATATATTATTCATTTACTTGGTAATCCTAGGAGACCCCAATGACAGAGGTTTTTAGACCTAACGAATGGTTTCGAAAGAACTTTGCTTCTACGCCTAGCGTTCTCGAAACACCTCCACTCATGAAGCTTCAAGTAAACTCTTACGAAGACTTCCTTCAAAAGGATGTTCCTCCAGCAAAGCGTGAAAACATTGGTTTACAAGCTGTATTTCATTCAGTTTTTCCAATTCACGATTTCAACAAGACTGTTTCACTTGAATTTGTAAGCTACACACTTGAAGAGCCGAAGTACTCTATTAAAGAGTGTCGTCAAAGAGGCCTCTCGTATGAAGCACCTTTGAAGGTTGTTGTTAGACTTGTGTTCTACGATGTAACAGTAGACAAAGATGGCAATGATCAAAGAACTGTTTCATCTATTAAAGAGCAAGAGGTTTACTTAGGTAACATCCCTCTAATGTCTGAAACAGGATCGTTCGTTTACAATGGTACAGAAAGAGTAATCGTGTCTCAGCTACACAGATCTCCTGGTATCATTTTCGAACACGACAGCGGTAAGAAGCACTCTAGTGGTAAACTTCTTTACTCTGCAAGAATCATCCCTCATAGAGGTTCTTGGTTAGACTTTGAATTCGATCACAAAAATATTCTTTTTGCGAGAATCGATAGAAAGAGAAAACTACATGCTACAGTAGTGTTGAAGGCCATGGGCTATTCGACTCCTGAGCTTTTAAATATGTTCTACAAACTTGAGAAGATTAAGTTTGGAAAGGACACTACATTTACTAGAGAATTAGATTTCGATCTAATGATCGGTACAAGAGCAACTCTTGATGTTCTTGATCCATCAACTGGTAAATCAATTATCAAAAAAGGTAAGAAATACACTAAAGCTACGGTTCGTAAGATCCAAGAAGCTGGTGTTAAAGAAATCGAAGCAGAAGTTGACGAAGTAGTTGGTAAAGTTGTTGCTGAAGATATCTTTGATGAAAACACTGGTGAAGTTCTTTGCCTTGCTAACGAAGCACTTTCTGAATCAAAAATTCATGAGTTAATTACTGCTGGCATCAATGAAGTAAACGTACTTTATATTGATATGATCAACTATGGTGACCAGATCAGAAATACACTTCTTCTTGATAAGACTGATTCAAAAGAAGATGCACTAGTTAAAATTTTCGAAAGATTAAGACCAGGTGAGCCTCCAACTGTTGAAGCTGCTAGCATTCTTTTCGAAAACCTATTCTTCAATGCTGATAAGTATGACCTATCTAAAGTTGGTCGTATGAAAATCAACTATAAGTTTGGAATGGATATTCCTGTAGAGAATACTGTTCTTACAAGAGATGATATCGCCACTACTGTTAAGTATCTAGTAGATCTTAACAATGGTAAAGGTCGTGTTGATGATATCGACCACCTTGGTAACAGACGTGTTCGTGCTGTTGGTGAGCTTCTTGAAAATCAATTCCGTGTTGGTTTAGTAAGAATGGAAAGAGCGGTTAAAGAAAGAATGGCAATTCAAGAAATTGAAACAATGATGCCATACGATCTAGTTAACCAGAAGCCAGTTGCAGCTGCAATCAAAGAATTCTTTGGTTCATCTCAGCTTTCTCAATTCATGGATCAAACAAACCCACTTTCTGAAGTAACAAACAAGAGACGTCTTTCTGCACTTGGGCCAGGTGGTCTAACAAGAGAAAGAGCTGGTTTCGAAGTTCGTGACGTTCACACTACTCACTACGGTAGAATGTGTCCGGTAGAGACTCCAGAAGGACCGAACATTGGTCTAATTACATCTCTTGCAACATATGCAAGAGTTTCTGAATACGGTTTCATTGAAACTCCATACCAAGTAATTAATGAAGACAGATCTATTTCTGAAGCAAAATACTTCACAGCTTTCCAAGAAGAAGGAAAAGTAATTGCTCAGGTTGATGCTGCTCACATTAAAGACGGTAAAATTGCTGGTGAATACATTGCGGCTCGTGCTTCAGGGGAATTTACACTTGTAAATGCTGATGAAGTTGACCTAATGGACGTTTCTCCAACACAAATGATCTCGATCGCAACATCTCTAATTCCTTTCCTTGAGCACGATGACGCCAACCGTGCCCTAATGGGATCGAACATGATGAGACAGGCCGTGCCTGTTGTTAGAACTGACGCTCCTATCGTAGGAACTGGAACTGAGAAAGTTGTTGCAAGAGACTCTGGTGCGATTCTTTTTGCTAAAGGTAACGGTAGAGTAATCTTCGTTGACTCAAACAGAATTGTTATTCAAAGAGATAAGTTCGAAGAAGGTGAGACTGGTGTAGATATTTACGAGCTAGTTAAATACCAAAGAACGAACCAAAATACATGTAACAACCAGAAGGCCCTAGTTAAAGAAGGTGACATCGTTAAGAAAGGTGACGTTCTTGCTGACGGTCCTGGTACTCACATGGGTGACCTTGCTCTTGGACAAAACGTACTTGTTGCGTTCATGCCATGGGGTGGTTACAACTATGAGGACTCGATCCTCCTTTCTGAAGATCTACTTTCAAGAGATATCTTTACTTCAGTTCACATTGAATCATATGAAGTTGAAGCTAGAGATACTAAACTTGGTAAAGAAGAAATCACTCGTGATATTCCAAACGTTTCAGAAGAAGCTCTTAAAGATCTTGATGAAGCTGGTATTATTCGCGTTGGTGCTATCATTAAGCCAGGTGACATCCTTGTTGGTAAAATTACTCCAAAAGGTGAAACTCAACTTTCTCCTGAGGAAAAACTTCTTAAAGCAATCTTCGGTGATAAGGCCGGAGACGTTAAAGATACTTCTCTTAGAGCTCCATCATCAGTACGTGGTACTGTAATTGATGCAAAAGTTTATACAAGAGAAGGTGTTGAGCTTTGTGCAAGATCTAAAGAGATCATTGAACAAGAAACAACACTTATCAGAAGAGATGAAAGAATTGAGATTAAGGCAATTCAAACATCTGCAATTCTGAAAATCGCTGAAATGCTTAACGGTGCTAAGACTACAGATAAACTAGTTTCAGAAGACGGTTCAACTGAGCTACTAGCAAAAGGTTCTGACGTAACTTCAGAAGTTCTTGCTAAGATTCCTTTCGAACTAATTGGTTACCTACCACTTGAAGCTGCTCTTGAAGAGCGTCTAGGTGAGTACTTCGCTGACGTAAGAAACAGAATCAGTAGAGTTAGACAAAAAGCTACAGATGAAATCGCTAAACAACACAGAGGGGATGAACTTCCTCCAGGTGTTATTAAGAAAGTAATCGTTTACGTTGCAATTAAGCGTAAGCTTCAGCCAGGTGATAAGATGGCCGGACGTCACGGTAACAAAGGTGTTATCTCTAACGTTCTACCAAAAGAAGATATGCCATTCCTTGCTGATGGTACTCCGGTTGAGATCGTTCTTAACCCACTAGGGGTTCCTTCACGTATGAACATCGGTCAGCTTCTTGAGCTTCACCTTGGATGGGCAGGTCGTGGTCTTGGAGAAAAAATCAAAGTTATGCTTGAAGAACAAGTTAAGCTTAACGAGATTAAAGACTTCATCTACGCCGTTTACCAAACTGAAGAAGTGAAGAACTGGTTGAAGAAAGCTAACGACGACGAAGTAATGAGAGTCGCTGAACAACTTTCAACTGGTGTAAGATTCTCTACAAAAGTATTTGATGGTGCTTCAGAAAAAGATATCCGTGAAATGCTAAGCCTAGGTGACCTAGATGAGTCTGGTAAAACAACTCTATTCGACGGTATGACAGGTGACGCATTCGCCGAGGATGTTACTGTTGGTACTATGTATATGTTGAAGCTTCACCACTTAGTTGATGAAAAACTTCACGCCAGATCTACTGGTCCTTACTCACTTGTAACTCAGCAACCACTTGGTGGTAAGGCTCAGTTCGGTGGTCAGAGACTTGGAGAGATGGAGGTTTGGGCCCTTGAAGCCTACGGTGCTGCATACACTCTACAAGAGTTCTTAACTGTTAAGTCGGATGACGTTATCGGTAGAACTAGAATGTATGAATCAATCGTAAAAGGTGAACAAGTTCTTGAACCAGGTCTTCCTGAATCATTTAACGTTCTAATCCGCGAGCTTCAAGCTCTATGTCTAGACGTTAAACTTGAGGAAAACTCTGAAGAAGAATCTTTCCGTTAATAATTCCAACCTAGGCCTTGCGCCTAGGTTACTTAAAAAATATGTAGAGGACGAAAGATGAAAGACCTTTTGAACTTTTTTGATAAACCAAAAGATCCTATTAGCGTAGAAGCTGTTTCAATTAAAATGGCTTCTCCAGACACGATTCGTGAGTGGTCGTTTGGTGAAGTTAAAAAACCTGAAACGATTAACTACAGAACTTTTAAACCAGAAAGAGACGGTCTTTTCTGTGCGAAAATTTTCGGACCAGTAAAAGATTACGAATGTATTTGTGGTAAATATAAGAGAATGAAGCACAGAGGTGTTGTTTGTGAAAAGTGTGGTGTTGAAGTTACACTTTCTAAGGTTCGTCGTGAGCGTTGTGGTCACATCGAATTAGCAACTCCAGTAGCTCATATTTGGTTACTAAGATCACTTCCTTCTAGATTAGGAGCTCTTCTTAACCTTACTCTTAAAGAGCTTGAAAAAGTTCTTTACTATGAGTCTTACATTGTTACTTCTTCAGCAACAAATGATGTTGAAGGTGGTTTGGAAATCGGTAGAGTAATTTCTGAGCAACAGTACCAAGAGCTTAAAGCTCAAGGTGTAGATTTCGAAGCTGGTATGGGTGGAGAAATTGTAAAAGACATGCTTAGAAAGCTTGACCTTGACCAAGCAAATAAAGAACTTAGACGTGGTCTAAGAGCTGCTACAACTGAAATGGCTAGAACAAAAATTGTTAAAAGACTTAAAGTTGTTGAATCAATCCTAAGATCAGAAAACAAGCCTGAGTGGTTTATGATGGATGTTATTCCAGTTCTTCCACCAGACCTAAGACCACTAGTTCCTCTAGAGGCCGGTCGTTTTGCAACTTCTGACCTTAACGATCTTTACAGACGTGTTATTAACAGAAACAACCGTCTAAGAAGACTAAAAGAGCTTAACGCTCCTGAGATCATCATCAGAAACGAAAAGCGTATGCTTCAAGAAGCTGTTGATGCTCTATTTGATAACGGTAGAAGAGGAAAAGTATTTACTGGAGCTAACAAGCGTCCACTAAGATCACTTTCTGATATGCTTAAAGGTAAGCAAGGACGTTTCCGTCAAAACCTTCTTGGTAAGCGTGTTGACTACTCTGGACGTTCGGTTATCGTTGTTGGTCCTAAGCTAAGACTTCACCAGTGTGGTCTTCCTAAGCTTATGGCACTTGAGCTTTTCAAGCCATTTATTTACAACAAACTAATTGAAAGAGGTCACTGTACAACTATTAAAGTTGCTAAGAGAATGGTTGATCAACAAAAAGAAGAAGTATGGAACATCCTTGAAGAAGTAGTTCAAGAGCACCCAGTACTTCTAAACCGTGCACCTACTCTTCACAGACTTGGTATTCAAGCTTTTGAACCAATGCTAATTGAAGGTAAAGCTATTCAACTTCACCCGCTTGTATGTACAGCTTTCAACGCTGACTTCGACGGTGACCAGATGGCCGTTCACGTTCCACTTTCAATTGAAGCACAAATTGAGTGTCGTATTCTTGCAATGTCGACAAACAATATTCTATCTCCAAAAGATGGTACGCCAATTATCGTTCCTTCACAGGATATCGTTCTAGGTCTTTACTATATGACAAGACTAAGACCATATGCTCGTGGATACGGTAAAGTATTCTCTTCTAGAGAAGAAGCACAATTTGCATTCCACTCAGGTAACCTTCACCTTCAAGCTCCAATCAAGGTTCGTCTTGATGGTAAACTTGTTGAGACAACTGTTGGTAGAACATTCGTATACGATGTAATTCCTAGCTGTCTAAAATTCGAAGATGTTAACAAGATTCTTGGTAAGAAAGAACTTGGTAAGCTAATCGATAAGGCATACCGTGTAGGATCAGAAAAAGATACAGTTCTTCTAGCTGACGCTATTATGCAACTTGGATACTTCTACGCTACTAAAGCGGGTATCTCAATTAACGTAAACGACATGACTATTCCTGTTGAGAAACAAGGAATTCTTGATGAAGCTTACGCTGAAGTTGCAAGAATTACTGAAGAGTATAACGAAGGTTCGATCACAAATGGTGAGCGTTACAACAAAGTCGTAGACGTTTGGTCACAAACTTCTGAAAGACTAGTTAAAGTTATGCTTGAGAGAATTTCACAAGATACATTTACTTCAGAAGTTGCTGGTGAAGAACCAGTTAAAGCTCCATCATTCAACGCACTTTATATGATGGCCGACTCTGGAGCCAGGGGTTCTGCTCAGCAGATGAGACAGCTTGCAGCTATGCGTGGTCTAATGGCTAAACCATCTGGTGAAATTATTGAAACTCCAATTACAAATAACTTCCGTGAAGGTCTTTCTGCACTTCAATACTTCACGTCTACTCACGGTGCTCGTAAAGGTCTAGCCGATACGGCCCTTAAGACAGCTAACTCAGGTTACCTGACAAGACGTTTAGTTGATGTTGCTCAAGATGGTATCATTAGAAGTGAAAACTGTAACACACAAGACGGTATCGTACTTCAATCACGTGTTGAGGGTGGTGAGATCGTTGAACACGTTGCTCAAAGGGCAATGGGACGTGTTACTGCTGCTCCAGTTCGTGACTTCGAAGCAAAAGAAGTTCTTCCTGCTGGATACCTTCTAACTGAAAAAGATCTTGATCTTCTAAAAGAAAAAGAAGTTGACCAGATCAAAGTTAGATCAGTTCTTACTTGTAACGAAAGACATGGTTTCTGTGCTGCTTGTTTCGGCCGTGACCTTGCTCGCGGTACAATGGTAAGTATTGGTGAAACTGTTGGTGTTATCGCTGCTCAGTCAATTGGTGAGCCGGGTACACAGCTTACAATGCGTACATTCCACGTTGGGGGTACTGCAACTGCTGGTGCTCAAATTACTAAGTCGACAGCAAGAGCTGCTGGTAAGTTAGTTTTCAACAATGTTCAAATTGCTGAGACACCAAACGGTATGATCATTATGAACAAGACTGGTGAGCTAGTTGTTAAAGACGCTCGCGGTGTTGATAAAGAGAAATTCCCAGCTGTATACGGAGCAAAAATTCACTTTAGAGAAGGTGCTGACGTAAACGTTGGGGATACAATCATTGAATGGGACCCATTCTCGATGCCACTTCTAACTGAAGTTGCAGGTCTTGTTAAGTTCGAAGATCTAGTTGTTGGTGCAACTGTTTCTGAACAAACAGACTCAGTGACAGGTCTTACTCAAAGAGTAATTACTGAAACTAAAGATCCATCTCTTCAACCAAGAATTACAATCGTTGATGCTAATGGAAACCCAATCCTAGTTCCGGGAACAAGAAGACATGCTTCTTACCGTCTACAAGTTGGGGCTAACATTATCGTGAACGAGGGTGATGAAGTTGCTGTCGGTGGTGTTCTTTCAAAAGTTGCCCGTGAATCGACTAAGACAAAAGATATTACAGGGGGTCTACCAAGAGTTGCTGAGCTTTTCGAAGCTAGAAAACCAGCTAACGCTGCTCAGATTTCTGACGTATCAGGTACAATTGAATTTGGACCAGAGGTTCGTGGTAACAGAAGAATTATCGTTAGACCGGAAGATGGTCAAGATCCTGTAACTTACACAGTTCCGAAAGGTCGTTTCGTTATCGTTAACGAAGGTGACTATATCAGAGCTGGTGAAGCTATCATGGACGGTCCATCGAACCCACACGATATTCTAAGAGTTCTTGGTATTAAAGAACTTGCTAAATATATCGTTGACGAAATCCAAGAAGTATATAGACTTCAAGGGGTTAACATCGATGATAAGCACATCGAGGTAATCGTAAGTCAGATGGTTAAGAAAGTTGAAATCTCTGATCCAGGTGATTCTAACTACGTAACTGGTGACTCTGTTACTAAAGGTGAGCTAATGGAAACTAATGAAAGACTTGTTGCAGATGGTTTCGAACCAGCTCAAGGTCGTTCATTACTTCTTGGTATTACAAAAGCTGCATTGACTACGGATTCATTCCTATCAGCGGCTTCGTTCCAGGAAACAACTAAAGTTCTTACACAAGCAGCTCTTGAAGGTAAACAAGATCTTCTTAGAGGACTTAAGGAAAACGTTCTCATGGGTCGCCTAATTCCAGCAGGTTCTGGTATCTCAAGATACAGAGATTTCGATGCTGTAGTTAACGATGACTCTTATGTGAGCGCAGATTCAGCAACTTTAATGTTGTAAAACAACTTGTATTGGCCAAGATGATGTGATACATCATCTTGGCTTTTTGTATGGTATAAAAGCAGACAGCAGTTTGAAGTAGAAGGAGTGGTTTAAATGCCAAGTATTAATCAATTGATCAGAAAAGGTCGCGAGGACAAAGTTGATAAGACAAAGTCTCCGGCACTAAAAGCATGTCCTCAAAGAAGAGGCGTGTGTACAAGAGTTTACACGACTACACCAAAGAAGCCGAACTCAGCTATGAGAAAGGTTTGTAGGGTAAGACTTACTTCAGGTTTTGAAGTAACTTCATACATTGGTGGAGAAGGTCACAATCTTCAAGAACACTCTATCATTATGATTAGAGGTGGAAGGGTTAAAGACCTTCCAGGGGTTCGTTACCATACTATCCGTGGTGCACTAGATGCAACAGGTGTAGATAAGAGACGTCAAAGACGTTCTAAATATGGTGCGAAGAAACCTAAAAAATAAACTTTAAAATTGTGAATTAATCGCTCCCTCGGCTGAGCACTCATTCGGGCCATGGGAGAGTAAACCAAACGGTTGAAGAGAGGAAAATATGAGTAGAAAACATAGAGCACCTGTAAGAGAAGTTCTTCCAGATCCAGTATACCAAGACGTTGTAGTTGCTAAAACTGTTAACGCTCTTATGAAGGACGGAAAGAGATCTACTGCAGAAAAAATCTTCTACGGAGCTATGGCCCTAGTAGAGAAAAAAACTGGTGAAGAGCCTTTAAAAGTATTTAAAAAAGCTCTTTCAAATATCAAACCTGCTGTTGAAGTAAAATCAAGAAGAATTGGTGGGGCGACTTACCAAATTCCTGTTGAAGTAAGACCAAACAGACGTCAATCACTTGCTCTTAGATGGTTAAGAGACTATGCAAGAGGAAGAAACGGAAAGACTATGGTAGACAGACTAGCTGATGAAATCATCGATGCGTCTCAAAACCGTGGTGCAGCCGTTAAGAAGAGAGAAGACGTTTACAAGATGGCTGAAGCTAACAAGGCTTTCGCTCACCTTAAGTGGTAATATCTTTTAATTAGTTTTTATACCATACATACAAAAAAGAAGGCTTCTTGGGTTTAAACCCCAGGAAGCCTTTTGTTATTAGTAAAGTAGTCAAAGGGACAATGGAAATATGAGCTCAGACCGTATTTCAAAAATCAGAAATATTGGGATCATGGCACACATCGATGCTGGTAAGACGACAACTACCGAAAGAATCCTTTATTACACTGGTAAGAATCATAAAATTGGAGAAGTTCACGATGGTGCGGCCACGATGGACTGGATGATCCAAGAGCAAGAAAGAGGTATTACAATTACCTCGGCCGCTACAACATGCCACTGGCTTAAGCATGAGATCAATATCATTGATACTCCTGGGCACGTTGATTTTACAATTGAAGTAGAAAGGGCCCTTCGCGTACTTGATGGTGCAGTTGGTGTTTTCGATGCCGTATCTGGTGTAGAACCACAATCTGAAACTGTATGGGGACAGGCCGATAAATATAATGTACCAAGAATTGCATTCGTTAATAAAATGGATCGAATTGGTGCTGATTTTGAAAATTGCTTAAACGAAATTAGAGAAAAATTAGGTAAAACTGCAAACGCTATTCACTGGCCAATTGGTAAGGAGGATACGTTTGAAGGTATGATCGATCTTGTGAAGATGAAGGCCTATACTTTTTCTAGTGATGATTTAGGTGCAACTGTTGTTGAAGGTGAAATTCCTGCTGATCTAGTTGATGAAGCTTCAATGTATAGAACTGAATTACTAGATGCTCTTTCAAATTATGATGATGCTTTAATGGAAGCCATTTTAATGGAAGAAGAAATTTCAATTGAAACAGTGAAAACAGTTTTAAGAAAAGCTGTAAATGAACACAACTTCATTCCTGTTTTATGTGGATCTGCATTCAAGAATAAAGGGATTCAGCCTCTTCTTGATGCTGTTGTTGACTATTTACCATCGCCCATTGATAGAGGTGAGGTAAAAGGCCACAACGCTAAAGACACAGATAAAACTGAGGTGAGAAAACCATCTGAAGATGAAATTTTCTCAGGTATTGCATTTAAAATTGCAACGGATCCATTTGTTGGTTCACTAACTTATTTCAGAATTTATTCTGGTGAATTAAAAGTTGGTCAACAAGTGTTTAATCCACTTAAAAAGAAGAAAGAAAGAATTAATAAAATTCTAAGAATGCACGCAGATAAGAGACAAGAGATAGATTCAGCTTATGCGGGAGATATTGTAGCTCTTACTGGTTTAAAAGAGACAATCACTGGTGAAACATTATGTACTGATCACAAGCCAATTGTGTATGACCTAATGGAATTTCCAGAAACAGTTATCTCTGTTGCAATTGAACCTAAGACAACTGCTGATGAAAAAAAATTGATGGAATCGTTAAGACAGCTAGAGCTTGAAGATCCTTCTTTCAATTATCAGCATAATAAAGAAACTGGTCAGCTTTTAATTTTTGGTATGGGTGAGCTTCACTTAGAAATTATTGCTGATAGATTAGAGCGTGAATTTAAAGTTGGAATTAGAGTAGGGAAGCCTCAAGTGTCATACCGCGAAGGTATTGCGAGAGCTGCTGATTCTGAAGCTACATTCAACAAAGAGCACGGCGGAAAAGTAATCTTTGGTAACTGTAAAATCAAAGTTGAGAAGATTGATTATCAGGCCGGTGTTTTATTTGAAAACGCTACCAAGAAGGCTGAACTACCAAAAGAATTTGTTGATTCTATACAAAAGAGCATCATTGATTCGTCTTTTGGTGGTGCGTTGGCTGGATATCCGTTCATTAATATTAAAGCGACTTTAGTTAGCGCTGAATTTAATGAAGAATCTGCCGATGAGGTGGCCTACGCTATAGCTGCTTCACAAGCATTCAGAGAAGCCTGTAAAAAGGCAGGATTAATGCTTCTAGAGCCTAAAATGAACCTAGAAGTTGTAACTCCAGCAGACTATACTGGGGATGTTATTTCAGACATCAACATGAAACGCGGAAAAATCTTGTCAATGGGCACAAAGCAGAATAAAGAGGTTCTCGAAGCAGAGGTTCCATTGTCTGAGATGTTCGGTTATAGTACTGACCTACGATCAAAATCTCAGGGCCGTGCTAGCTTCACGATGAACTTTGATAAGTATGAAGAGATCCCTATGGATCTTGCTAAACAAATTTTAGAAAAGAAAGGTATCTACATAAACAACTAGGTTGCAAAAACTGCAAATGTTTTTAATTAGTTTAGGAGAGTAAAAATGGCTAA
>NZ_AUNE01000042.1 GCF_000447755.1 Bacteriovorax sp. BSW11_IV
ATTGAAATCAAAAGAGCTTGGTTTGACGGATTTAATTTTGATCAAGACCTCTCTTCGCGTTATAAGAAAAATGGAATCACTAAAAATGAAAGCTTAGATATTCTTCACCAGACGTCAGTATCTGCTGAAGTGCTAAAAGGTGAACTGTACTCAAAGTATACTGGGGTAAACTCTCATAAAGAATCTTTTTGGCTTTCTCTTGAGCGCAACGATCATCGCAATAGGATTTTTGGGGATCTTGGTTTAAGTGAATTGAAGTTATATAACTTTAGCACAGGAAGCTTGAAATTAATTGGTGGTGCAAAGGAGTTGAAAGGGCTCTACTTTAGCAATCGTCCTTTTTCAAATGCTAGCCGTTTTTCAAAACAAGATTTTACTGGTCCTCTTGATAATGGTTGGGAAGTCGAACTCTATCACAACGATGTTCTTGTTGGACGTGAGGTTGGAAGTATTGAAAAGCAAAGATACGAATTTCGTGAAGTCGATCTCTATTACGGTAAAAATAATTTCCACTTTGTGTTTTATGGTCCGAAGGGCGAAAAGAAACATCAATATCAAGAATATAATATTGAAAATATTTTTCAAAAGACAGAACGCCCTATTGTTACAGGGGCCTTCGGTGTAGATAAAGAGAATCAAACTTATCATTATGCAGAAGTTGACTATCTTCTTTTTAACAAAGTTTTTGTTGAGGCCCTTCAAACAAGATTTACAAACAAAGAACAAAA
The DNA here is from genome assembly GCF_000447755.1 of Bacteriovorax sp. BSW11_IV. GTDB lineage: Bacteria > Bdellovibrionota > Bacteriovoracia > Bacteriovoracales > Bacteriovoracaceae > BSW11-IV. Next base: position 729 of record NZ_AUNE01000042.1, read on the forward strand.
AGATTTCTATGGCCTTAATTTAACAACTTTCATCGGTGGTGTCGTGGCCTCAGTTAATAATGCCTATGACCAAAAAAGTTGGGTTCATGAAGCAGCACTTAAATTTTCTTTTCTTGGAATCAATTCAAATATTTCCTATCTAATACCAAATGATTTTAAAAGTGACCTCATAAGCGAGGAAGGTTTGGTCGATGTAAAAAAAGGTACGTTTCTCCTCCCAATTCCTTTTATGACTAATGTTCAAATTTTTGCTGATCTAAAAAATAAAAGAATGAAAGAGGCAACAATTTGGGAGAAAAAAGTCCGATTATCACTTTCTCTTTCTGATATCTATATGGCAGCGACATATCAAGATGTCGATGGAGTTCACAATGGTGAATTTTTCTTTCGCTATGGATGGAGAAGAAACCAAGTTAAATTAATTGCCCATACAGATGATAAAGAACTTCAAGATATCAGTTTTGATATTAATTTCAAAAATAAATTCAATCAAACATTAAGTTTGGGGACTTCCTATACAATGGCGTCGAACACGGAGGCCTTAAGTATTCGCTATGATAAATTATTTGAAAAATTCTCTCTTGGTTCAAGTTTCAAAATAGATGATAAAGAAAATATTGATTTGGCCTTAAATCTTTCATACGGCGGCGTACTTGAAAAGGAAATGGGGGCCATGCTCTTTAATAAAAGAACTAGTGAATACGGAAATGCTAAGGTCGTTGCTTATGTGGATAGCAATGGAAATGGTGAATTTGATTCACAAGAAGAAATTTTACCAAATGTAGAATTTAGGAAACTTGCTGGCAATCAAATTTCTGTTACAGACGATAAGGGGCGCGCTTTTTTTTCTATGCTTCAACCTCATAGACCAATTGATTTTAAAGTGAGCATGAAAAATATTGAAAATATATTTCTTAAAGCAAAAGAAGAGGGGTTTCGATTATGGCCACGCCCAGGAAAAACGAGTGTGGTTTATTTTCCAGTTCATATAAGAGGTGAGATTGAGGGGGAAGTGGACTTTGGAGAGTTTAAGGGACCTTATTCTTACGAGGCCTTTGTTGAAAATACAAAGGGAGAGAAGCGCAAAGTAAATATTGAAAGTGATGGATATTTTCTTGTTGATAATATTGCATCGGGAGATTTTATCTTAGAAGTGCGCTGCTTTAGCTGTAATGACAAAATTATTCGTAAGAATTTTAGCATGCCAGCAGAAGGTGATACTTTGTATATTGAAGGATTAAAATTTTAATGAGGTGTTGGTGATTAAATTTATATTAATGTGTTTTGCCATTTCATTGAATTCTTTAGCGATACCAATTTCCATTGTGAATACGCAGGATTTAAATTTTGGCACCCTTGCTCAAGGTGATGCTCCAAAAGTTGTGCGCCCCTTAAAGTCAGATTCTAATAATGCAAGATTTGATGTGGCCGGAGATAGCAATACTGTTTACACAATAATTCTTCCCTCATCGATGACGATTACCCGCTTTGGAGCAGGAAGTTTTCCCTTGCAGGTAACTAATTTTGATTCAAGGCCAGCGGCCGGGGCCAATGGAAAATTAGACAAGAAGGGTAAAGATACAATTTTTGTTGGAGCGACTTTAGAGCAAATTCCTGTGAATCAACCAGGAGGAGGGTATAGCGGTTCTTTTATTATTGATGTGATCTACTAAAAAATAATTTCCACAACGCCTTTGTTTTCAATTTGAATCTGTCCTTTC